>JBDTMC010000255.1:0-11147 GCA_039934475.1 Bryobacteraceae bacterium
GCGCCGGGTAAGCGCTGGTTGTTGTAGTCGGCCTCGCCTTCTCCGATGAGGACAAGGGCCATGTGGGCGAGGGGGGCGAGATCGCCACTGGCTCCCACACTGCCTTTGGAGGGGACGACGGGCGTGATGCCGGCGTTGAGGAGACGGCAGATCATTTCGGCGACGGCGGGGCGAATGCCGGAGAAACCTTTCGCGAGAACGTTGGCGCGGATGAGCATCATGGCGCGAACGATGTCGCGGGGCAAAGGGTCGCCGACGCCGGCAGCGTGGGAGCGGACGATGTTGCGCTGGAGATGTTCGAGTTCGGCGAGATCGATGCGTTTGTCGGCGAGGAGGCCGAAGCCGGTGTTGACTCCGTAGACGGGGTCGGCGCCGCGGGCGAGGGAGTCGACAAGGGCTCGCGAACGGTCCATGCGGGCGGCGGCGTGAGGGGAGAGATGCGCCTCTTCCCTGCCCCGCGCCACGGACAGGACTTGGTCCAGGCGCAGGCTCTCACCATCGAGTTGAAGCATACAGTGCCATGGTAGCTCCGGGCTGAGAAGGCGGGGGAGGACCCGCTCCTTAACGGTTGGAGATCGGTGTGAGTTTGGCGTGGAGGCAGGTTTGTACGATGTAATCGGCCTTGAGATAGTCGGCGATGGGCATGAGGTACAACTCTTGGCGACGGGCGTCGAGGTTGGCGGGGTCTTCGACGGGCGAAAGTTCGGCTTTGCCGTCTACGCATTTGGTTTGCGTGCCCCAGCGCTGCGGCTTGCCGAGGCCGACTTGGACACGGTCATAGAGGTAGGCGTGGTCGCTTGCAGAAGCGTCGTTGGCTTTGGCAGCCTTCTCTAGCGCTGGCAGAAAGCGTTGCTGGAGGTCGGGGGTTTGGTGTTGGACGAGGAGCCAGAAGTCGTGGGCGGCGTCGTTGCCAGCCAGCGTGCGCGTGACCCAGCCGTAGCGGTCGAAGATGCGCACGAGTTCCGGTTTGTTTTTGGCGTCGACGGCTTCGTAGCGGGCTTCGTCGAAGGCGAGGCGGGCCTCCTGATCGGCTTTCACCATTTCTTTTAGTTGGCGGCGGAGGGTTTGTATTTCAGGAAAGTAAGTGCGTGCGGCGAGTTTGGTGGCGAGGGCTACGGTCTTGCCGGCGGGGACGCGGTCCAATGGCCAGGGCCGCATTCCCTCAATGGCGAGCGTGGCGTGGGAGTCTCCGTTCAGCGTCATGACAAAGGGCGTGTCGTCGATGGTGAGAGTAAGTCGATTCGCTTTGAGCTCGGCTCGTTCGATGGGGAGGGTGATGGGATCGCCGCCGAGCTGCTCGACGTCGCCGTCCTGGTTGATAGAGAGGTCCTTGGGTCTGGTGAGCGCGCCGGTGTAGTGCCCGTCCTTCGATGTGACGGTGAGTTGGAGGACGGCTTGGCCGTTGAAGTGAAAGGCCCAGGTTCCTTCGAAGGCGGGGAGCAGCAGGAGAGCGAGGAGATACACTGGCATGCTAGTGGACAGAATACCTTTTCAGGCGACGCGCGGGGCGGAGGCTTATGACGGAATTGACCGGCTGCCGGTGACCTTGCTGCTGGATAACGTGCGAAGCATGTACAACGTGGGTTCGTTTTTCCGGACGGCGGATGCGGCTGGCGTGGAGAAGCTGCTGTTGAGTGGGATTACGGCATATCCGCCGAAGAACGCGATTCGGAAAACCGCATTAGGGGCGGAGGAGCGAGTGGCGTGGGAGCATTCGTGGGATCCCTTGGCAATGGCGCGAGGGCTGCGCGAGAGGGGGTTTGAACTGGCGGCGGTGGAGACAAGCGTGCATGCCGTGGATTTGTTTGACTGGCAGCCCGCGTTCCCGGTGTGTGTCGTGTTTGGGCATGAAGTGGATGGCATTCAACCGGAGTTGCTGGCGTTGTGCGATAGGCATGTGCGGATCCCGATGTTAGGGCTGAAGCATTCGTTGAATGTGGCGACCGCGGGCGGAGTGGTGGTGTACGAGTTACTGAGGAAATTTCGGGAAGCGCGGCGGTAGCGTCATCCGCCGGCTGCACCGTGAGCAAGTGGGCCTGATGCATCCTCTTGACGCCGGACACGCGACAAGGTTATTACCGAGCCGAGTACGATTCCGACGTCGCGGAGAGGCGTGCAGAGGTCGGAATCCGTGATAGGGGCTACCGTGTGCCTGGGGCTGGGGCAGATCGAGATGGACCACCGTTTCAGAGCTTCGTCGTCCATATCGCCGAGGATTTCGATGAGGACTTCTTTCAACGGCGTCTTTGGCTCGCGGTAGAGCACTCGCCGCGCCGGCTCTCTGCCACGCTCGGCATTGACGACAGTCCAAAAACGGATCAATCCGGAAGTTAACAACTCGTGCAGGCTGACTTGACGCGAGGTTAAGTTCAAGAGTACTTGCGGCCCAACGTGTGAGATCAGGTGTAGCGGCCGGGTGCTCGCCCTGGCCCAATTTCCAAAAGCTCGCACGGATTCGATAAAGCCATAGACGGGCGGGACGGTGCCACCCGCGGAAGGCAAATGCAGGTGCAGAGTGCTCCAACGCTGGCCGACTTTGCCGAGTAACTCGCGAATGGCGGCGCCGACGGAATCGCTTTCGTTCTCCGTTTCCGGCTTGGTACGCGCCCTAACCGCAAAGACTCCGGGGTGCGGCGACAGCACGTGACGATCAGCGGGGAAAACCTGGTTTTTAAAAGCCGCCAGTAACTCCTCGCGCTGGCCGAGTAAGTCACGATCGACATCAAAGCCACCTTCAGGACCGGCCCGCACGACCAACGCGATGGCGCTGTCGGAATCCGGTTCGGGAATCGGTAAGTGGGCGTAAGGTTCGATGTCCAAACTGGAGCCGCCTTTAAGCTGAACGTGCCAGCGGGAGATGCGGGCGGAAGGTTCCTCGATCATCGCCTTCAGTCTTTGCAACCAGGGCGTCAGGTCGTCGTAGTCCTTGTACTCGCACACTGTGATGTTCATCTCTTCGGCGAGAAAGCGGATGTCGGTTTTGTCCGATTTGGGCAGAAAGGCGAAATGGGGAACGGGACTGGGACCGCAGAGTTCCAGCGTTTCGCCGAAGAGATTCCAGAAGTACTCCTCAGAGAGGCTGGAACCGAGGAAGAGGAAAGATCGGGTTCCAAATACTTCTCCGAAACAGCGGCGAAAGTGAACGGCGGTGTTGGCGGCCTTGCGGTACTCGGAGTGTCCGATCACCAATTCGCGCCGCAACCGATCCAGTTGGTCCGCGTCCTGTGCGAGGCTGGCATTACACAAGGGACACGGTTCACCGAGGAAACCCTGTATGTGCCAAATCAATTCACGGTCGAACGGGCTTACCAGAGCCGAGATGACCTGTTTGCAGTCTTCGGCTCCGCGGCCGACGATCATGGGCGGGAACCTGTCGGGAAAGGTCTTGCGGCAGGCGCAGTAAAAGAGGTGGTCGTAGTTGGTGGAGACGGTTAAGGGCCAATAGATCGAGGCGAGGGCATCGGTTTGGTCGGGTACGCCCAACCGATCATAGTCATTGCCTTTGAGGGAGTTGGCGATGATGTCCCAAAACTGCTGCTCGGTGTGGCTGTTTCTGATGGTGGCTGCGGCACGTTGGGCGCGTATCTCGAGATGACCGTTGTCGGGCTCGCGGCCGGGGGTGATTTTTTCGAGATTGTCGACGAAGCTATCCCAACCAGCCAGCTTCGGCCTGCTCATGCCAGCGCCGATGAACGGCACCAGGCGGCCCGCCTCGTAGCTACTGGCCAAAAGGGGGAGCATGTCGTCGATATCGAGCGATTGGAAGGCCCGGGACTTGGAGACAGCCATGGGTCTAAGGCTACACCCGTGTTGAGGATGGTTCAACCCCCGATGACTTTGAGCAACGCGCTCTGCTAACACTGTTGAGGTATTGGGAGCCGACCAGTGGAGGTTACGCGGAAAGCACTCAATTTCGTGATCAATCCGGATGGTGATAGGCGCACAGTATGAAGCAGGACTACATGCTGGAAGCAGAGATCCATAGCCGGAGGAGTTTTTTGCGCAACGCAGCGGCAGTGGTCGCCGGCGCGGGAGTCGGCCGAGTGACGGCAAGTGCGGCGGACCTTGGAGACGAAGGCCGCATGCCGGATTTTGAAGGGGCGACGGAGTGGCTGAATTCCGCGCCGCTGCGCAGTAAGTCTCTGCGCGGAAAAGTAGTGTTAGTCAACTTCTGGACGTATTCGTGTATCAATAGCCTGCGTGAGCTGCCGTATATGAAGGCCTGGGCCAGGAAGTACAAAGAGTCCGGTTTGGTGGTGGTGGGCGTCCATGCGCCGGAATTTGGTTTTGAGAAAGATCCTGCCAACGTGAAAGAAGCGGTGTCTGACTTGAAGATCGAGTACCCGATACCGATCGATAGTAGCCACTCCATTTGGCAGGCCTTCCGTAACGAATACTGGCCGGCAGATTACTTCATCGACGTGAAGGGGCGAATTCGCTACCACCACTTCGGCGAGGGCGAGTATGAGAAGTCCGAGCGGGTGATCCAGACGCTGCTGAAGGAAAATGGCGCGACTGGTCTGGACGAGAGCATGGTGCGGATCACTGCGGACGGGCCAGAGGCGCCTCCAAGTGACGATGTGAGGTCGCCCGAAACGTACGTTGGCTACGCGCGCACGGAGCACTTCGCCTCAGCGGAACGGATGGCGAGGGACACGCGGCGGACCTACAGCCCACCGGCGACGCCCGCGCTGAATCAGTGGGGGCTGGGGGGATCGTGGAACGCCAGCACAGAGAAGGCGACACTGGAATCGGCGTCCGGGAAGATTGTGTTCCGCTTCCACAGCCGGGACCTTCACTTCGTCCTGGGTCCAGCGAAAAAGGGGATGCCGATTCCGTTTAAGGTAACGCTGAATGGCGCCGCACCCGGCGACGATCATGGTTCCGATTGCAACGCCGAGGGTATGGGCGAGATCCGACAGCCGCGGATGTATCAACTGGTCCGGCAGAAGGGGACGATCAAAGACGCAACGTTTGAGATTGAGTTCCTTGCGGCAGGCGTCGAGGCGTTTTCGTTCACGTTTGGCTAGGGGAAAGGATTATCGATCATGGACATGAAATTGGAAGTATTGGTGGTGCCTGTTTCGGACGTTGACCGGGCGAAGCGCTTCTACGAGAAACTGGGGTTCCGCCTGGACCTCGATTACGCCGCTAACGAGAGTTACCGGGTGATCCATTTCACACCGCCGGGCTCAGCGGTGTCGATCCTGTTCGGAAAGGGAATCACGACGGCGCAGCCGGGCTCGATTGACCGGATGCTTCTGGCCGTGTACGACATTGACGCTGCCCGCAAGCTGCTCCTCTCGCAGGGCGTAGAGGTAAGCGAGGTGTTCCACGACGCCGGCGGCAGCCTGGGCGGCGGCTTTCACCCCGGCACCGACGGCCGCGCCGCGGGACCGGATCCGCAAGGCCGTTCCTATGGCTCCTACGCGTCGTTCGCCGATCCCGACGGCAATGTCTGGCTGTTGCAAGAGCTCAGAGAGCGGCTCCCTGGAAGGGCGACACCGGAATCGCTCAACGGGAAGGTAACAGACATCCTGCTTGGGGCGTTGAAGAGCGCCGCTGCCGCGCACGGGGTCCACGAGAAGGAGATCGGGAAGCCCGACCCTGACTGGCCACAGTGGTATGCCGAGCACATGACGAGCACATTGGGCGGCGGCGGATACCACCTGACCGGTCCGGCGGCCTGAGCGGCTACGTGGCGAGGGACTGCAGGTAGTCCCTGACGGCGATCTGGCCGAAGAAGTTTGCCGCTCCCAAAGCGTTGCTGTTGTGAAGGTCGTCGCGGATGCCAGGGTCGGCTCCTCTTTCGATGAGCAAGCGGACCATGGAAAGATGGCCGTACTGGGAGGCCATGTGGAGGGCGGTAATGCCCTGCCCGTGCGTGGGACCGCCGAAGGTGGCTTTGCGATTGACGCTGGCGCCGTGATCGATCAGCCAGGCGGCGGTTTCGATGCGGTTGCAGACGGCGGCCCAGATGAGGGGAGTGCCTCGATAGGGGTCGGCATCGATTTGCGCTCCCGCCCTAAGGAGGCGTGGCAGCACTTCCGTGCGACCGCTCTTGGAGGCCCAGACGAGAGCCTCATCCAAAACCTCTTGCGGGTCGGTGGACGGTTGCCAATCGGGGAAGCCGCTGTGCGGCCGGTAAAATCCCCGGGCGGCACAAGCCTCAAGAGTTAGAATGCTGTCGCCCTGGAAGCACTCGTCCATCAACTCGCGATTGCCAAGCCCTGCGGCGGTACGAAGGTTTCGCGGCGCGAGGGAATGGTGGCCCAGCAGATCGGCCACTTCACGATGCCCCCAGAACAAGGCGGCGATGAGGGGGGTTCCTCCGGAGCCGTGGGCTTCGGCATCGAGATCAGCACCGTGTTCGATGAGGGCCGCGGCGATGGCGCATTGGTTGGAGTAGGCGGCCTGATGCAGCGGCGTGGAACCGCGGTCATTCCCGTCGTTCACATCGGCTCCAGCGGCGAGTAAAGCTTCTACCAGAGGCAAGGCCTTGAGACTGACAGCAAGGTTCAAGAGAGTATTCCCGTTGGTGCCGCGTTGCCGGGCAAGGTTTGAATCGCGCCGGAGCAAGGTGAGGAGTTCCACGCTATCGCCGCCCTGAAGCGCACGAAAGGCACAGAGAAACGATTCGGATGCTTGGGCGCTGGAATCCGAGGCAAGCAGGTTGACGCGGCGCGCCAGATCGGCCCAGGTATCGAAGCCGTGTTCGCGCGCGTAGACTAGCCGGGCATCGGCTTCGGTGAACGGCGCGTGGCGAATTTCTTCGTCCGTGGAGCCGGCGAACCTGGGGTGCCATTCGCGAATCTGCTCCAGCGCGGCTGGACCGGCGGAGTGGCGGGTACGCACGAGGCCGTGTACCCGGTCAGTGATGAATTGCATGTCGGCGACGAAGAGCCGGGTGTGATGGGAGTGGGGGGATGGCTCCGCGTAGGCCTTGAGTTTCGTCCAACTGACGAAGCCCTGCTCTCGCGCGATGACAAACTGAGCGTCATGAAGCGCCATTTGCTGGCGTACGATTGCCTCATCCATGTTGGCCCAGCGGAGATGCTGGCGGCGCAAGCGGGTGAGAGCATCCGTGCTTCCGGCGCGGACGGCACGCAAGAGTTCGCGAGCCTGTTTTTTCTGTTGCTCAAGATTCAAGACGGCCTCCTTCGAGTGCCTGGTCCGCATGACAGGCGAAAGAGGTTCTTCAACGAAGGAGCTTTCGAGAAGCCTACAGGTGGGCGCAGCCCTTTCCGCGGACAGGACGCGCCCTGCGCGCGTCTCAGCCAGGGTAGCAAATTAACCGAGCGGCACTCAAGAGCGGGCTATATCGACGACGTCGGCGAAGAGGCCGTAAGCGGTTTGCTCGACTCCGGGGTTGATGGAGACAGTGCCTACAGTGCCCATCAGATCGGTGTGGAGAAGGAGCAGGTTGGAGGTGCCTTCGAGGCTCGCCAGGATGTCGGTTTCGTCGAGGACCTCAGCGCGGACGCGAAGCTTGAGGCCTTCCGGCGACCGTTTGGCGCGGCTGACCAGGACGATGGTTTTGCGCTTCGAGGCTAGTTCGGCGAGACGCTCCGGGGTGAGCCGGGCGATGCCGCGGCGGTCCACTTGGAGAGGATTCGTGTGGGCGTCGAGGAGGACGTTGGCGAGGGCAGCGGTTTTGGCGGCTGCGTCCCAGCCGTCGATGTCGTAGGAGGCGTCGGCTTCGGTGATCCCCATGGCGCGGGCTTCGTCAATTCCCTGCTCCAACGATAAACCGCGCCGCATGGACCCGATGACCACCTTCGTGGTGGAGTTGAGGACGCCGGTGAAGCCGTGGATCTCCACACCTGGCAGGTTGTTGCGGACCAGATTGAAGATGGGCGCGCCATCCATGCAGGTGCTTTCGAAGCGGAATTCCACACCGGCCACTTTGGCTTCGTCGCGCAGTTCGGCGTAGGCATTGGCCACCGGACCCTTGTTGGCCGTCACTACCGGGAGGCCGCGGGCGAAGGCGGCGCGGATGTGCGAGAGCGCCGGCTCACCGGTGACTGGATTCAGCGTACTGATCTCAATGACGATTTCCGCTTCCGAACGAACGAGGAATTCGTCAATCGACTCCACTTTGGGGCCGAATAGGGGAGATGCGGCGAGGCCGTGGGTGTCGATGGCCGTGCCGTGGCGGGCGGTGTGGATTCCCGTGATTCGAAAGGGATAAGCAGCCCGTTTGCGTTCCAACAGGCGCGCGAAGGCGCGGCCAACATTGCCAAATCCGATGAGGGCGAGTCGCAAGAGATCGTATTTTACCGCGGAATGGCGAAAGGATTTGCCGGCTGGTGAGATTATCGAGGTGGAGGCACTCGATGTTGAAGCAGATGATACTGGCGGCCCTTGTTGTAGTAGGGTGCGCGTTTGGACAGGAGCGGGACCGACCGGCGATCCCGGTGATTCAGACCTCGGCGGAGGGGGTGGCTTCGGCGCGTCCCGATCGGGCCATAATTGAATTAGGCGTGGTGACACAGGCGCCAACGGCGCTGGCCGCTGCCACGCAGAATGCCAACCAATCGGCCCAGGTGGTGGCGCAATTGAAAAAGGCTCTGCCGGCGGGCACGCAGATCCAGACGACGGGTTATTCCCTCAATCCGTCCTATAAGAACGGACCGAATCAGGCGCCGACGATCAGCGGCTACATGGCTTCGAATATTGTGCGGCTGACGATTGACGATATGGATTCTGTAAGCAAGGCGATCGACACTGCGACGAAGATGGGGGCCAACAATATCAACAGCCTGCAGTTCACGATCAAGGACGAACAGGCGCTGAAGGTAGAAGCGCTGCAGCAGGCGGCCAAGCGCGCGACCTCGAGCGCCGGAGCGATGGCGTCGGCACTGGGTGTGAAGCTGGGCCGCGTGATGAAGGTGGAAGAAGGGGGCGCGCCGCCGGTTCGTCCGATGATGATGATGGCGGCGATGAAATCGGCGGACTCCGCCACCCCGGTGGAAGCTGGATCGGTGGAGGTGCGGGCGACGGTGACGTTAACAATGGAGATCCTGCAGTGACGCGAGGAAGCAGCTGGCGGGAATCGTGCTAGCGTTGGAATTAGAGACTCTCGCGCAATGTCTGAGGACATCCGAATCCGTGTGCAAGGCCTGACAAAACAGTATCTGTCGGGTGGGGCTGAGTTTGCCGTTTTCTCGAATCTGAACCTGGATGTGCCGGCGGGGGAGCGGCTGGCGCTGGTGGGCGAATCGGGGGCGGGAAAGAGTACCCTACTCCATTTGCTAGGTTGTCTGGACAGGCCTTCGGAAGGGACGATATACTTTAATCATAAAGACATATTTGCCCTCTCCGATGGGGAACTGGCTGAGTTCCGGAACCGTGAGATTGGTTTCGTCTGGCAGATTCACTACCTGCTTCCCGAATTCACGGCGCTGGAAAACGTCATGATGCCGCTTCTGATTCGAGGGCGATCGCGGAAGGAAGCAATGGAAACGGCGGGGGAACGCTTGCACGAGGTGGGTTTGCGGCACCGTGCGACGCACCGTTCCGGCGAATTGTCTGGCGGGGAGCAGCAACGGGTGGTGCTGGCTCGCGCCCTGGTGGGCGAGCCGAGCGTGCTGCTGGCCGATGAGCCTACGGGGAACCTGGATCATAAAACGGGCGAGATGATTGTGGGCCTTTTGAGCGATTTACACCGGAATCACAAGCTCACGTCGATCTACGTAACGCACAACCTCTCGTTCGCGCAGCGCTGTGATCGTATACTCAAGATGGATAGTGGAATCCTGTCGGAATGGCAGTCTGAACAGGTCAACGCCGGGTAGCGTAGTGGTCTGCTCCCGGGTTTGGAGCGGCAGGGGATAGAGGGGCCGGGGCCACCGGTCGTCGGCAGTTCGGAATCTTTTTCGAACGGCCAGCTTCTAAGAAGGTAGCACTATGTTTGAAAGATACACAGAGAAGGCGCGCAGGGTCATCTTCTTTGCCCGTTACGAGGCGAGCCAGTTTGGCAGCCCCTACATCGAGACCGAGCATCTACTGCTGGGCCTTCTGCGGGAGGACAAGGCGCTGGCGAACCGCTTCCTGCGGTCGCATACGGCGATTGAGTCCATTCGCAAACAAATTGAAGCGCACACCACGATTCGGGAGAAGGTTTCCACGTCCGTCGACCTCCCTCTGAGCCATGAGTGTAAGCGCGTGCTGGCCTACGGCGCCGAAGAGGCCGAGCGGCTAAATCATAAGCACATCGGCACGGAACACCTGCTGTTGGGCTTGCTGCGCGAAGAGAAGTGCTTTGCCGCGGAGATTCTGCACGAGCGCGGGTTGCGGCTGTCGCAGGTGCGCGAGGAGATCGCCCGCAGTTCCTCAGAGAAGATGTCGTCCACCCGGCCGAAGGAGAGTTCGCTGCTGAGCGAATTCAGCCGGGACTTGACGCAGGCGGCCATGGACGGGTCACTGGATCCGCTGATTGGCCGGGATTACGAGTTGGAGCGGGTGGTGCAGATTCTCTGCCGCCGCACGAAGAACAATCCGGTGTTGATTGGCGAACCGGGCGTGGGTAAGACGGCCATTGTGGAAGGCCTGGCGCAGCGGATTGCCGATGGCGACGTGCCAAGCTTCCTGGCGGATAAACGCATTCTGGCGCTGGATCTGTCCTTAATTGTGGCCGGCACGAAGTACCGCGGCCAGTTTGAAGAGCGGTTGAAGACGATCATGAAGGAGTTGATGGACAATCAGAATGCCATCATCTTCATCGACGAGTTGCACACCCTGGTGGGCGCGGGCTCAGCCGAAGGGTCTTTGGATGCAGCGAATATTCTAAAGCCGGCTCTATCGCGCGGCGAGATTCAGTGCATTGGCGCGACAACGCCTAGTGAATACCGGAAATCGATTGAGAAAGACCGCTCACTGGAGCGGCGCTTCCAGGCGGTGAAGGTTCCGCCACCCACGGAATCGGATGCGATCAAGATCCTTTTCGGGATCAAAGAACGGTACGAGAAGTTCCACGCGGTGGCCTATACCGATGAGTCGATTGAATCGGCTGTCTACACTTCGACGCGCTTCATTCCGGATCGCTTCCTGCCGGACAAGGCGATTGATCTGATTGACGAGGCGGGAGCGCGGGTGAAGTTGCGCCAGACCACTTTGCCTCCGGATGTGGCCGATATCCAGAAGCG
>JBDTMC010000256.1:0-10987 GCA_039934475.1 Bryobacteraceae bacterium
GAACGCAATGCCCTTGTCGCCATGCTGTTCCACGCCGGGCAGACCCTCAACCACAGTCTCCACCGGACCCGTCGGTTTCAGTTGGCCGGGCGTCATTTTGTAGCGCTCCACAGTATGGAACTTGGCTACGTACAAATAGCCATTACGCAACCCAACCCCTGTGATGTTGCCTTGCCCGATCTTTTCCTTGATCTCGTAACGTCCGTCGCCGTTCGCATCGCGCAGAGCCACGACACCGCCCTTCGATCCCTCGTCCTGAAGAGCGACATAGAGATCGCCATTGGGAGCCACGGCGACATGCCGGGCCGGGCCTAATCCCTCGGCAACAACAATCGCGCAGAAGCCCGCGGGAAGTGTCAGTCCGCCATTGCCTGAGTCGCACGCAGGAGGCGCAGCAGCAGGCAGGTTTAGTGCGAGTGCGAGGACGCACCCGGCCGCCCAGACGGTGGCACGGCAGCGAGTCCCGGTAGGCTTGCAGGTTTGTTGGCTTTGCATGACACTGGTTAGAATACGGCTTCCGTCACATGGGTATCAACCGAAATCTGGCACTTCGCGTGTTGTGCATCTTCGTGGGCGCCACTATCGTTCCACTCGTCATCGCCCGGCAGGAGCCTTCGGTGTGGGATGGAATCTACTCGCAGGCGCAAGCGGACCGAGGCCAGGCTCTCTACACGAAGGCCTGTGCCTCCTGTCACCGGGCGAACCTCGTCAGCCGCGGCCAAACACCCTCGCTGTCGGGTTCCGGCTTCCTCGAGAAATGGGACGGCCAGACCCTCGGCGACCTGTTCGAGAAGATGCAGACATCGATGCCCGCCGATCATCCCGGCAGCTTAAGCCGTGAAGAGAACGCTGCGGTCCTGGCGTTCATCCTTCGTTTCAACGAGTTCCCCAGTGGCGACACCGATCTCCGGACCGACGCCGATTGGCTGGCCACCGTTCGTTTCAAAGCCGCCAAATCCAAGTAGACGTCCGGCGCATCTCACCATCAGGGTCGATATCATGAATGGAGGAGAGTAACAGAACATGCTCAGATTCGGTGTCGCGTTTCTTCTGGCCTTGTCGGCGTTGTTCGGGCAATACAAGACGGCGGCGGCGGGCGCGCCCGGTTCGGACATACCGGGCCCGGTGGCGGCGCTGATGCAGAAGGATGGGCTCAGCGTGCAGGCCGCGGACGGTAAGACGCTGTTTCAGATCTGGTTTCGCACTGAGTTGCCGAAAGGCGCCGCAAGCGCCGAAGAAAACGTCAATCTGACGACGGTTCCCCATGGCGCGCTTGTGGGTGTGGTTCAGTATCAAGCGAAAGGGGCGGACCGCCGGGGCCAGACTATCAAACCCGGAGTGTACACCCTCCGCTACAGCATGTTTCCGGTGAATGGCGAGCACCAGGGTGTGGCGCCGCAGCGCGATTTCCTGCTGCTTACGCCGGCCTCCCAAGACACCGACCTCGCATCCACACCTGACTTTGCCACCCTGATGAAGATGAGTATGAAGGCATCCGGTACACCGCATCCGGCCGTCCTGAGTCTATCGAAGGACGACGCCTCGGCGCAGCCCGGCATCACCAAGGACGGCGACACGGACTGGACCATTCACAGCAAGATCGGCGATACGCCCGTAGCCTTGGTTGTCTTTGGAACATATGGCGGCTAGCGGCCCACGGCCGGCATCCAACAAGTAGTGCCGATGCCGGAATCATTACCGCTCTTGCGCCTCGATGCCGTTTCCAAGGACTACGTCAGCAACGGGGAACGGGTTCACGCCCTGCGTGACGTCAGCCTCACCGTGGGCGCGGGCGAATTGGTGGCGTTGGTGGGACGCAGCGGTTGTGGTAAGAGCACACTGCTGAACCTGGCCGGCGCGATGGATTTCCCCAGTAGCGGCCGCGTCCTGCTAAACGGGACCGACACCAGCACCTTGGGCGACGCGGGCCTGACGAAGCTGAGACGCGAGAGCGTTGGTTTCGTTTTCCAATCGTTCCAGTTGTTGCCGACGCTCACTGTGCTTGAGAACGTGGAACTCCCTATGCTGCTGGCGGGACATCCGGATGCGAGAGGACCGGCGATGGAGAAACTGGCCTGGGTGGAGATGGACTCGCTCGCCGCCCGGTTTCCGCACCAGCTTTCGGGCGGCCAGCAGCAAAGAGTGGCGATCGCGCGCGCCCTGGTTCACTCGCCCTTCTTGCTGCTGGCCGATGAGCCCATCGGGAACCTTGATTCGATTACCGGCAATCTGGTGCTGGACATTCTGCGCCGTACCGCCAGCGAGCGGAGAGTGACGATTCTGATGGCCACGCACAGCGCCGAGTCCACCAGCGCGGCCGACATTGTAGTGCGCCTGCGCGACGGGCATGTGGAGACGGTGACACGGAATTGATCCCGCTGCTGCGTCTCTTTTACCAGTTCTTTCTGCGGCCAATGAAGCGGGAGCCGGTACGCACGGCGCTGACCACGTTTGCCGTGGCCTTGGGCGTAGCCGTGGTGCTGGCGATCGACCTTGCGGGCACGGCCGCGGCCGGATCCTTCCGCGCGTCGCTCGAAACCCTCACCGGGAAAGCCGATCTGGAAATCACTGGAATCGGAGGGGTGCCCGCCGAAACCGCCGCCAAGCTGGCGCGCCTGCCCTATCCGTTGACGGTCGCAGCGCGGATCGAAGACTACGCGATGGTGGCGGCGACCGGAGAGACTGTACCTCTGATTGGCATGGACCTGATCGCGACGGCGCTCGATTCTGAAGACAAGCTGGAACCGTTGCGTTCGCCACGACCGATATGGGTGGGACCGCGTTTGGCGCACCGCAAGGGTGAGACTATCCGCCTTACTATCAACGATCACTCAACGGATTACACGGTAGCCGGGATTCTGAAAGAGGGCGACAACGCGGTCGTGATGGATTTGGCGCTGGCGGATGAAGCGCTTTCGCGGGGCGGGCGCCTTGATCGCATTCTGGTGACCGTGCCCGACACGACGTCCATCGAGGAATGGCAAGCACGCATCGAACACGCGGTTCCGCCGGGCGTCACCGTCGCGCGGCAGGGCGCTCGGACTGATGAAAATCGGCGCATGCTGGCGGCATTCCGCTGGAATCTGCGCGTTCTCAGCTACATCGCCCTTGTAGTTGGGGCGTTCCTGATTTACAACACAATCTCGGTATCGGTGGTGCGACGGCGGCCCGAAATCGGAATCCTCCGCGCGCTGGGTGCGACTCGCGGCGGCGTACTAGCCGCGTTTCTCGGGGAAGCCGCTTTGTTCGGTGTCGCTGGCGCTTTGCTCGGGCTGGCGCTGGGGCGTCTGATGGCCGAAGGCGCGGTCCAAATGCTGGCGACCACCGTGCAAGCGCTGTATGTAAGCAGCACGCCCGCTCCGATTCAGCTGACGTGGGTAAGCGTGCTGCTGGCGTTTGCAATCGGTATCGGGACGGCACTGGCCAGCGCGTTCGCTCCGGCTCGCGAAGCCTCGCAGGTGGCGCCGACAGAAGCGATGGCGCGCGGTCGCGTGGAATACCAGGCGCGCCTGCACCGGGGCCGCGATCTTGTGCTGGCATCGTTGTTCGCACTGGCCGCTGGCGGAGCTGCCACGCGGCCGCCGGTGGCCGGGAAACCACTCTTCGGGTATCTGGCGGCGCTGCTATTGATCGCCGCCGCGGCACTCGCGATTCCGTCTCTGGTAAGTGCGCTGACAGCAGTTTCCTCACGGCTGCTCCAGAAGACTCTGGGCGTGGAGGCGATGCTCGCTTCGCGGAGTTTGGTCGCGTCGCTGCGCCGGACTTCGGTCCTGGTGGGCGCACTGGCGACGGCCATCGCGATGATGACCAGCGTCGGCATCATGGTGGGCAGCTTCCGTCAGACGGTAGCGTTGTGGATGGACAATCAACTCCGCGCGGACCTGTTCGTACGGCCCGCCGGACCCGCCGCGGCCGATCGCCATCCGCAGTTGGCCGCCGACGTCCCGGATAAGATCGCAGCAGTGCAAGGTGTGGAAGCGGTGGACCGGTTTCGCGCCATCGCCATCAGCTATGAGGGCCTGCCGGCTACCCTTGGCGCCGGCGAGTCCCAGGTTCTGGCCCGCTACTCGAAGATGCGGTTTCTGGAGGGCGAACGCGATTCGATCTTCCGCACGCTGCCAACCGGGGACTACGCGGTGGTGAGCGAGCCGTTCGCCAACAAACATGGCGTCCGCAAGGGCGACCACGTGAAGCTGGCCCTGGGCGGTTCGGCACACCAGTTCGAGGTGTTGGGCGTTTACTACGACTATTCCAACGAGCGCGGCTTTGTCGTCCTGGATCGCGGCACGCTGCTGAAGTATTTGCCCGATCCCGCGCCCTCCAATCTCGCCGTGTTTGTGAAGGCAGGGTTCGATCTGGAGACTGTACGTGGACGCGTGGAAGCGGCAGTCGCCGGGCGTAGCGTGCTGATCGTCTCAAACCGCACCATCCGCGCCGAGGCTATCAAGATTTTCGACCGTACGTTCGCCATCACCTATGCCCTGGAAGCGGTGGCGGTTTTGGTGGCCGTGATGGGAATCGCCGGAGCGTTACTGGCGCTGGTGATCGACCGTCGCCGTGAGATGGGGTTGCTCCGATTTCTGGGCGCGTCGGCGGGCCAGGTGCGGAAGCTGATTCTGTGCGAGGCGGGGCTGCTCGGGCTGCTGGCAAACGTCGCCGGCTTGGCGCTGGGATCGGCTTTGTCGCTCATTCTGATCTACGTCATCAACAAGCAGTCCTTCGGATGGACAATCCAGTTCCACTGGCCGGTGGCGGTTCTGGGCGGCGCGCTGACGGTGATCTACGTTTCCACCGTGCTCGCGGGCTTGTATCCGGCGCGCGTCGCCACGCGGCTGAATCCAATTGAGGTGATCCACGAAGAATGAAACGCCGCAGCTTTTTGGCTCTGCCCTTCGTATCGGGTCCGCTATTGGCTTCGTTTCGACAGGCCCTTCCGGGCTATCGCTATCAGTTTCCTCGCGACCATTTCAACCACCCGGACTTCGAAACAGAGTGGTGGTACTACACCGGAAACGTTGATTCCATTGAAGATAAGAGGTTTGGCTTTGAATTAACCTTTTTCCGGCGGGCGGCGGACCGCAACAAAACGAAGCCATCCCTCTGGAAAGTGGATGATGTTTGGCTGGCACATCTGGCGTTGAGCGACATCGCGGGAAAACGCTACTTCCACACCGAGCGCTTGAATCGCAGCGGCCCCGGCTTGGCGGGAGCCAGTGAGGCGCAAGGTCTGGTCTGGAACGGCAACTGGCAGGTGCAGTGGGATGCCGGAGTCCAGCACCTGCAGGCGGTGGCGGACGACTTCACCTTGAACTTAGCGATGAATGCGGTAAAGCCGCCGGTGATACACGGCCTAAACGGAGTCAGCCAGAAGGCCGCCGGAGAAGGCCGGGCGTCGCACTACATCAGCTTGACGCGCCTGGCGGTAGACGGCACCCTCACGCTGGAGGGAAAGTCGCACTCTCTTCGAGGAACCGCGTGGATGGATCACGAGTTCTTCACGCACCAGTTGGAGGGGAATCAGGCGGGGTGGGATTGGTTGAGCATTCAGTTGAACGACAACACCGAACTGATGCTCTTCCGCTTGCGGCGGAAGGACGGCACGGTTGACCCCTATTCCGCCGGAACATTCATCGACGCGCAAGGGAAAGCCCTGCACCTGACGGCGGCGGAATTCACCTTGACGCCTGGTGCGAAATGGCAAAGCTACCCCGTGGCTTGGACCATCGAAGTGCAGCCTTTGAATCTGAAACTCCAGGCGACCACAGCGCTGGAATCGCAGGAGCTTACCGGCAAGAGCAAGTTGAGCCCGTCGTATTGGGAAGGCGCGATGGACTTCAAAGGGACGCGCAATGGCGCCCCCGCGACGGGCCGCGGATACCTCGAAATGACCGGTTACCGGGGCCAGGTGAACCTTTAGTTCTGTCTCGTTGTCCGCTTCCTACATCATCGCCGTCGGCGGCGCAGGCTCGTCCGGATGACCTGCCTTCGTGATCGGCGTCCAGACCATGTAAACAGCCAGGGCGACCAACACCACCAGGCCCATCACTACCGGAGGTTCTTCAAACACATGGAACAGGCGCGAGAGTGGTTTGTCCGCAAACGCCGCCCCACCTTTTACAAGCCCCATTAACGCCTCGCCTGCAATCAAGCCCGACGAAGTCAACACCCCCGCGTTCTCAATGCGAGCCTTCTGGGCGTCGTTGAAGCCCTTCTTGTCGCGAATGGAATCGGTCACCCAGCGCAGTAGGCCTCCCACGAAAATCGCGAAAGTCGTTTCCAGAGGCAAGTACATCCCGACGCTGAACAACATCGGACTCTTCACCTGCACCATGATCAGGGCCAGGCCCATCATCATGCCTACCACCACCAGGGGCCAAGCCATCTCGCCACCAACGATGCCTTGCGACAACATCGCCATCAAGCCGGCCTGCGGCGCGGGCAGTTTCGGATCGCCGAACCCGGTGCCGCCTTCATTAATGTTGCCGATGTGCAAGAACAACAATGGGAAGTACAGCAACAGACTCGCCACAGCCACGCCGAGAAAATCACCGAGCTGCATGCTGCGCGGCGTGCCGCCCAGGATATGACCAACTTTCAAATCCTGTAGCATCTCTCCCGACACCGCCGACGACACACAAACCACGGCCGCCACACCAAGTACAGCCGCCACGCCCGCGGGCCCCGATACCCCAATCGAAACCATCAGCAGTGCGGCGATGATCAGTGTCGAAAGCGTTAAACCGGAGATAGGGTTGTTGGAAGAGCCGATCATACCGACGAGATTGCCGCTCACCGCGCCGAAGAAGAAGCCGAGCACCAGCATCACCACCGCCGCCACCACGGCTCCAAGGATCTGGCCGGTGAAGTAGAAGTATAAGGCGATCATTGCCGCGAGCACACCGGCGAGACCCACGAACACTGTCTTCGCGTTTAGATCCTGATCCATGCGCGCCGTCGATTCGGCTTGTTGGCCCGCCTTCTTCACGTCGCTAATGGCACGCGCCAAACCGGCGCCGAGGCTCTTTCGCATCCGGAACAGCGTGTAGCTGGCGCCCACCAACATGCCGCCCACTGCGATAGGCCGAACAATGAAACGCCACACCGCCGCCGCCTGCGCGGCCCACGCCTCCAATCCTCCGCCTGCCGGAACTGGAGCGAGTTGCGGTCCCAGAAAGTACATCAGCAGCGGAACCATCAGACCCCACGCGATCACGCCGCCGGAGAAGTTCAATGCGGCCAGCTTAGGTCCAATGATGTAACCCACGCCCAGGTACGCCGGGCTTACCGCGGGCATGGAGATGATGCTGGCACCGCCCGTTCCCAGGACAGGAGCGTTGGGTCCTACGCCCAGCCGCAGAGTTGTCCGCCCCAAATCCCCGATCTTGACGATGAAATCGCGCGACGCCGAGAACAGCCGGAACTCACCCAGCAGGAAAATGATCGAACCCAATCCCATTGCTTGAAACAGCGTCTTCGCGGCATCGGAGCCGCGCTGGCCAGCCTTATGGATCTCAGCCGCCGCGGCCGATTCCGGGAAGGGGAGGTCCGGATCTTCCACCATCACCCGGCGCAGCAACGTCACAAACAGAATGCCCAACACGCCGCCCACCATCATCAGCGCCGATGATTTCCAATAGGCCTCAAACGTGTCGAACCGCAGCCAAGCCTTCGAAATCACAAACGCCGGCAGAGTGAAGATCGCGCCCGCGGCCACGGACTCGCCAATCGAGCCCACCGTCCGCGCCATGTTCTCTTCCAGAATCGACCCCTTCATTAACCGCAGCACAGCCATGCCGATCACCGCCGCCGGATACGTGGCCGCAATCGTCATGCCCGCGCGCAATCCGAGGTAGGCGTTGGCCGCCCCCAGGATCACCGTCATCACCAGGCCCAGCAAAACAGCCCGGAATGTGAACTCCCGCATTTCCATGCTCTGTGGAACGTACGGCTCGAATTTCTTACTCACTGGGGTCTCCTATTCTGTGAAGCGAAAGGTGCGTCTACGACAGCTTGCCGCGCACCTGATCACTCATTACCTTGCCATCCACGCGCTTGCCGGCCAGCTTCGCCTGTGCGGCTTTCATCACCACGCCCATTTGCTTGATGCTGGTGGCGCCCGTCTCCGCCATCGCGGCGTCGATAGCCGCCGCCACTTCTTCGTCAGTGGCTGAGGCGGGCATATACGATTCCACGAGCTTCAGTTCCCACTCTTCCTTGTCCGCCTGCTCCGGACGCCCGCCTTGGCGGAACATATCGGCGGACTCCCGGCGCTGTTTCATGAGCGTGTTCAGAATCTGCATTTCGGCAGCTTCGTCGATGGGCTTGGGCGAGTCCACCTTCGCTTTCATGAGGGCGGCCTTGATCATCCGGACGGTGCTCAAACGGGCCTCGTCCTTGGCTTTCATGGCTTCCACCATGTCCTTCTGTATGCGATCGAGTAACGGCATGACGTCTGCTATTCTAAAGAATTAAACACAAATATGCATATCAAGAAGCAAAGACTCCTCACACCTGGGCCTACGCCCTTGCTCCCACGAGCGCTCCAGGCCATGGCGGCTTCTGATATCCATCACCGCACGCAGGACTTCCGCGACCTTTACAAAGCCACGTTGGCGGACCTTAAAGATGTGATGGGTACTCAGAACGATGTCCTGGTTCTGGTCGCGTCGGGCACTGGAGCAATGGAATCGTCTGTGTCGAACTTCTTCTCGGCCGGCGATAAAGTCATCGTCTGTTCCGCCGGCAAGTTCGGTGAGCGCTGGGCGGAGATCACCAAGGCCTTCGGCTTGAACGTGATCGTTCTCAAAGCCGAATATGGCGATGTGGTTACGCCGCAACTGGTGAAAGAAACGCTGGATGCCAACCCGGATGTGAAGGGCGTATTTGTCCAGGCTTCGGAGACCTCCACCGGCGCGGCGCATGACGTGAAAACGATGGGTGAGGCGATCGCCAAAACAAGCGCCATCTTCGTCGTCGATGCCATCACCGGTCTTGGCACCATGCCGCTGGATATCGCCGGCTGGGGTCTCGATATCCTCATCGGCGGTTCGCAGAAGGCGTTCATGATCCCGCCCGGACTCGCCTTCCTTTCGGTTAGCCCGAAGGCGTGGGCACTCTCCGCCACTTCCACCCTGCCGAAATACTACTTCGACCTGAAGAAGGAAAAGAAGAACGCCGACAAGGGCGAATCCAGTTGGACGCCCAACACCTCGCTCATCCTGGCGCTGCATGAATCCTTGAAGTACATCAAGGAACTCACCATGCCGAAGCTGATTGAGAACGCGCAGTTGCTGGCTCGCGCTACCCGCGCCGCCGCCGCAGCCCTCGGTCTGGAACTCTTCGCGCCCGGTTCGCCTGGCTCTTCGGTTACCGCCATCCGCGCTCCGAAAGGCATGGATTCCAGCGTCATTGTCAAAGGTTTCCGCAGCCGCTTTGGCGCCATCATCGCCAACGGCCAGGGTTCCATGCAAGGGCAGATCTTCCGCATCGCACACCTCGGCTACTTTGATTTCGCCGACCTGTTCGCGATGGTAGCCGCCCTCGAAATCCTGCTTGTGTCCAACGGCGTTACGGTGAAGTTTGGAACCGGCGTCGCCGCGGTCCAGGAAGTCTACGCAGAAGTGGCTCTCGAGAAAGAAGTGGCGCGCGCGTGAAGATTCTCATCGCTGAACCCCTGGCCCCGGCGGCCGTGGAACTATTGCAAGCCCAACCCGGTTGGGAAGTTATCGTTTCGAATCCTAAGGAATATGGGGAGCACCTCGCCGACTGCGACGCGCTTCTGGTTCGCAGCGCCGTCAAAGTCAACAAAGACGTTCTCGCCAGGGCACCCAAGCTGCGGGTGATCGGGCGCGCCGGTGTCGGTGTTGATAATGTCGACCTGCCCGCGGCGACTGCCGCTGGCGTCCTTGTCATGAACACCCCCGGCGGCAACGCCGTGTCGGTGGCTGAGCAGACATTGGCCATGATGCTCGCGCTGGCGCGATCCATACCGCAAGCCAGTGCTTCCACCCTCTCCGGCAAGTGGGAGAAGAAGAGATTCCTCGGCAACGAACTGCGTGGCAAGACACTCGGCGTGGTGGGCTTAGGCAGCATCGGCCGTGAAGTGGTCCGCCGCGCGCTGGCGTTTGAGATGCGGATCATCGCGTACGATCCGTACGTCAGCGCCAACACCGCCGCCGACCTCAACGCTGAACTGGTTTCGCTCGACGCCCTCTATGCCCAATCCGACTACGTCAGCCTACACGTCGCGCTGACGCCGGAAACCAAGCAGATGATCAACGCCGAATCTTTGGCGAAGATGAAGAACGGCGTCCGCATCATCAATTGTGCCCGTGGCGAATTAATCGACGCCGATGCGTTGAAGGCGGCCCTCGATTCAGGCAAAGCCGCCGGCGCCGCGCTCGATGTGTTCGAGGTGGAACCGCCGCCCGCGGGCTTCCCGCTCTATCAGGCGCCGAATTTGATCGCTACGCCCCACATCGCCGGGTCAACAGAAGAAGCCCAGGAGATCGTCGGTATCCGCATCGGCGAGCAGATGGTGCAATACCTCCGGGACGGAGTGGCGCTGAACGCCGTCAACATGCCGGCTCTCACCCCGGAGCAATATCGCACAGTCGGACCCTACGTGGCCCTCGCCGAGCGCCTCGGCGCCTTCGCCGCACAAGTCTCTACCGGCAATCCGAAGTCTGTACGCCTGATGTACTCAGGCCGCATTGCCGACGGCAATACCCACCTCATTCGAAATGCCGCTTTGGCCGGCGTCCTCAACTGCTGGATCACGCAGCGCGCCAACGTCGTCAACGCCATGGGTATCGCCGGCGAGCGCGGCCTGGAAGTCGGTGAACGTCACGAAAAGCGGACCGCGCATACTGACTCCATCCGCGTCGAACTCGAAACCGAAGACGGTTGCACCAGTGTGGAAGGCGCGCTCATTCTCGATAAGCCGCGCTTAATCCAGGTGGACGGCATTTTCTGCGAAGTGCCCCTG
>JBDTMC010000257.1:0-10917 GCA_039934475.1 Bryobacteraceae bacterium
GTTAGGGTGGGCAGGGACGACTGCCGTTGCGGCTTCCGAGTAAACTCCCGCTAGCCCAATGCTGCGAACTGCTGGAGGTCGTCGCTTCGGGGGTGCACCCGTCCGGTCTTGCAGGCGACCCGCTTTCGGGTGGCCTCTCCGATCAACGCTACACCATGGAAGCGGAGCGACATACGCACCGCGCCGTCATGAGCGGGCAGTCCCATTCCGCCCCCGCCGAAGCCGATCCGGCTGCCGGTGAAGTTGAGTTCTTCTGAGAAAAAGGGGAAATACACAGTGCCAAAAATGATTCTTGCTGTAGATGACTCGGCCAGTATGCGCCAAGCGGTCTCATTCGCCCTTCAGGCAGCCGGCTTCGAGGTGACAGAAGCCAGCAATGGGGCGGATGCCGTCACCAAGCTATCTCCGTCTATTCACATGGTGATAACAGATCTGAACATGCCCGGCATGGACGGCATTGAACTCATCAGGCACATCCGTACCAAGTCATCCCACAAGCACATCCCGATCATGATGCTCACCACCGAATCGCAGCCTGCGAAAAAGGAAGCAGCCAAAGCGGCCGGCGCCACCTGCTGGATGGTCAAACCGTTTAAGCCCGAACAACTGGTTGCTGTCGTGCATCGCGTGCTGCCCTAAGGAAGGAGGAAGCGGGAAGCCTCTATAAGGCCTCCAACACAATGGACTGCTCCAAGTCCGGAGCGCTGCTGCAAACTCCGTGAATTACGAACGATGTGTGATCTGGACACAGCCAGTCGCTGTCGAGCCGCGACCAGCCTTCAGAAGATGCTTCCTGGATTGCCTCTTCCTCGGTCCGGAGTTGCCATTCCACTTTGCGTGCACAAGCCACGCACTGGATAACGTACGGCTGCGGTATGGTATTTGGGTCCACTCATCCCTCCTCTACCGCGTCCTATTCTACTTGAATTTGTCAAGAATGGTTGGTCCATTCCGCCGATAATCGATTCAGTCGAGATAGAATACCTACCCAGGCGAGGTGTACGCTAAGGCCTATACCGCCAGGTAGCACTTCCGAGTCTCATTGCACTCGTACTCGTCCACAATCCGTCCATCCGGACCCGTGCAAACCTGCGTCTTCTGGCACCAGTAGTTGCGGTCGTTGCTGTGCGGCACACTCGGATCCCACACCGCATCCACATACATGCCCTTCCAGCGCAGATTCACGCACCGGTCGTCCCCAATGCGCGTCAATCCTGCCCGTTCGCCTTCATTTAGCATCAGTCACATCACTCGAAATCTATTTCGGACCACTCTTCAACCACTTACGATTTCACCCGCTCGGATCGGCCCACACTCAACACTGTTTTTCGTTGAAAGAGCCGGAACCGCCTGTGCAACTCCGGCCCTCGCCAACTTGCTTACGCCTTGCCTGCCGCCGCCAGTAGCGCCCGCTTTACGGCCACCCTCGCCAGGGTGACTTTGTAGGCGTTGTCGCTTAACGGCTTCGCATCGGCTACCGCAGCCTTGCCAGCTTCCTCGGCCACGCTCTCGGAAATCGACTTTCCGGCCAGCATCGCTGCAGCCGCCTCCGCCATCACCGGCGTCGGACCCACATGACCTAATACGATGGATGCCTTCTCCACCGTCGCGCCCTTCATCTTCAGGGCCACCGAAGCGGCCGCCAGCGGCCAGTCCAGCGCGTCCTTCTGACGAACCTCGTACGTAGCGCTCTTAACGCCTGCCGCCGACGGAATCACAATCTCCGTCACCATCTCATTCGGTAGCAGGGCGATCTCCCGCGACTCCTGGTTCTGCGGGGCTATAAAGAACTTATCCGCACTTACTTCCCGCGAGCCGGCCGCCGACGCCAGTTTCACCTTCGCGCCCAGCGCGATCAGCGCCGGACCAAAGCTTGAAGCGCTTACGAAATACGCCGGCCCACTTCCGAAGATCGAGTGATACCTGTTGTCGCCGCTCACCACCATGCTCTGGCCATTCTCGATTGCCAGCAAGCCATGGCCGTTGCGGAAATACCAGCAGCGAGGCCGCTGGCAGAGGTCGCCGCCCACCGTACCCATATTGCGAATCTGCGGGCTGCTAATTCCCAGTGCCGCCTGGTACAGCGCCGGATACTCCGCCCTTACCGTGGCGTTCGACATCAGTTCGTCTACTGTAACCGCCGCGCCCACCTTCAGCCCGGCCGCCGACTTACTAATGCCGTGTAACTCCTTCAGACCCTTTACACTCACCACCAGCTTCGGCGTGTGAATGTACTCTTTCATGAGGCTGATCTGGTCCGTGCCGCCTGCCAGCACGTCCACTTCGCCCCATTTCGTTCCCAATAGCCCGAGCGCCTCTTTCAGCGTCGCCGGACTCGCGTATTCGAAGGCCTGCATTACGCGTTCCTCCCTTCCAGCGCGTTCAGTACGCGTTGCGGTGTCAACGGCACATAAGGCACGCGAACGCCAATCGCATTCGCTACCGCGTTCGCAATCGCCGCAATCCCGGCAATCGTCGGCGGTTCGCCCAATCCAATCACGCCTCGCTTATCGTGCTCCGGCTCCAGGTTCATGTAAACCACGATCTCGCCGATGTCCTTGATGCCGGCCAGCTTGTAAAACTCCATATCGGCGTTCAGAACCCGTCCGCTCATCTTGTCCATGATCCGCTCTTCGTACAACGCCCCGCACACGCTCATGATGCACGCGCCCAGCACCTGGCTCTCCGCCGTCTTCGGGTTGATCACCAGGCCGCAATCCTGCACCGCGACATGCTTGTTGATTTTCACAACGCCGGTCTCCATGTCCACCGTGACGTCGGAGATCTGCACGCCCGAAGCGCCCTGCGAATTCAGCCCTTCCTTCGGTGCCAGCTTCGGGATGTTCTCCCCGTCCGCCGAGATGCTGTTCACTCCCAACTTGGCGCACGCCGCTTTCCACGGCATCGCCTTCGCCGGGTTGCCTTTCACCTGGATCCGTCCATCGACAGCTTCCAATTGATCCTCGGGAACCCCCAACGCCGGGCCTGCCACCCCGTATAACTTCTCCAGCGCGTTGATCGCCGCCTTGCGTGTCGAGGATGAAACACCGCCCACCGTCGTCGAACCGCCCGAGGCGCCCGAGTTCGGCAGCGTGCTCCGCCCAATCGTCAGCTTCACCTGCTCCATGCTCAGGCCCAGCGACTCCGCCGCCACCTGGGTGATGATGGTGCGCGTCCCGGTGCCCAGGTCCTGCGTGCCCAGTTCCA
Organism: Bryobacteraceae bacterium; assembly: GCA_039934475.1. Lineage (GTDB taxonomy): Bacteria > Acidobacteriota > Terriglobia > Bryobacterales > Bryobacteraceae > JBDTMC01. Next base: position 3,208 of record JBDTMC010000257.1, read on the forward strand.
CTTCCACGCCGCCATCGGGATGGATCTTCACGCGGCAAGCGCTTTGGTGACCGGCGCCGCCCCACGTGCTTACACCGATGCCCATGCCGCGCCGCATGTTGCCTTTGCCCTCGCCGCGCGGATGCCACAGCTTCTTCCAATCCGACAACTCCGCCGCCTTATTCAACTGCGCCGTATAGGTCTCCGGCCGCGGCGTCAGGCTGGCATTCTTCAGGAACATATCCATCGGATCGATCCCGAGTTTCGCCGCCAAATCCTCAAACGCCGAACACGTCAGGAACGATGCCTGCGGGTGGTTCGGAGCCCTCCACGCCTGCTGCGGGCCTGTGTTCAAGGAAACTGCGGAGTGCTTCTTCCGCTGGTTCGGAATGTTGTACACATAGGGGATTGGAGGCGTGCCGCCGCCGGCCAATCCGCCGCTTGCCCAGCTATCGCTCTCCCACGCCGTGATCGTCCCGTCCTTTTTTCCCGCGACTTTGATCTTCGCGTACGCCGAAGGACGAACACCGGCAATCGTCAGTTCCGTTCGCCTGTCCAGGAACAACTTCACCGGACGTCCGCCTGCTGCCTTTGAAAGCAGCGCCGCCTCCGAAGACCAGCGGCCGGAGTTGAACTTACTCCCAAACCCGCCGCCCATGTAATCCATCTCGACGTTGATCTGCGCGGCCGGAATCTGCAGCGTCCGCGCCAGGTCCGCACCAACGCCAGAAACGAACTGCGTCGACGGCCAGAAGTCCATCTTCTGCCCATCCCAGGCAACCACACCGCCGTGCGGCTCCAGGCAGCAATGAGTTAGCACGGGAATGCCATACAGCCCTTCGGACACGCCGTCGGCGCTCTTGAACGCCTCATCCACGTCGCCCGTCACCTGCTCTCCGGAGGCTTTCGCGCGCCCGCCGGTATCGGCCAACTTCTCTTCCTTCACCACGTGCGGCAGCACTTCGTAAGCGACGGTAACGGCGCGAGCCGCATCGCGCGCCTGCTGCTCGGTTTCGGCCGCCAGCGTCACTACTTCGGTACCGGCCCAGGAGATCTCCGTGCCGGCCGGCGAAACCACATGCACTGCCTTCACGCCGGGCATCTTCTCCGCGGCGCTGGTATCTACCGACTTCACCGTGGCATGAGCGTGCGGCGAGGTCAAAACCACGGCGTACAACAAGCCCTGCTTATTTAAATCGGAAGAGTATTTGGCGCGTCCGCTCGCCTTCGGAATCCCATCCAAACGGCTGATGCGCTTGCCCATCACCTTCCGTTTTTCCATCGGTGGCCAGGAATAGTCAGGCATTACGCGCCTCCCTTCATCTGCTTGGAAGCCTCGACGACGGCTTTGCGAATTCCCATGTACGTCCCGCAGCGGCAGAGGTTACCACCGAGGCCCTCTTTCACCTGTTCTTCGGTCGGGTTCGGGTGCCGCTCTACGAAGTTCACAGACGCCATCACGAAGCCCGGAGTACAGTAGCCGCACTGCTGAGCGTCATGGTTTACAAAGGCCTTCACCATCGGATGAACCGTGCTGCCCGAAGTCAGGCTTTCGATCGTCCTGATCTTGCGCCCCTGTGCGTCAATCGCCAGAATCGTGCAGGCATACATTGCCTTCCCATCGACGATAACCGTACAGGCGCCGCAGGTGCCGCGGTCGCACACTCTCTTGGCGCCTGTATGGTCCAATTTGTCGCGCAGCGCATCAAGTAATGTCACCCGCGGTTCTACCTTCAAATCAACAGGTTTGCCGTTAATGTTTAATGTGATCGGGACCTCGCCAGGCCCCATACCTTTTCCAGTTTGCGCCTCCGCCTGCCCTTCGAGCAATCCGGTGCCGACCGCGCCTCCGGTCACCCCGATGCTCTTCAGGAGGCTGCGGCGGGAAAACCCGTCGTTTGGTTTAGAACTCACCTGGCACCATCCTTTCCTCGCTTATCCGATGATTCCGAACTATAACAGATGTTTCGAAAGATGAACAAGGTTACATCTGGCCTGATCGGTGATAGCCCCAGTAGAGAGACTCGTCTTCGATGTGGAACTTCCGAAACAGCCCGATGCGCGCTGAGATTCGGTACCAGATTCGCTTCGGCGCCCACGTCCCATCGGCCAGCCGTTCTTGCACTACTTCGGCGCGGCTACCCGCGGCGATCCGGACCAGAATGAGCCCAATCGAAATCACGTCGCGGGCTTCCGATGTCATCTTTACCAGCTGGTTTTCCTGCTGATCGATCCAAAGCCGGCTGTTCAACTCAGAGAATGGACGTGCATAGCGGTCTTTCGGCTCGTACCCTTTCTTAGGCGTTGCCGCTACCACCCAAACCTTCCGCCCATTCAGCGTCTCCTCGCCTGCCAGCTGGAAGTCGAAGGCGTCGGGAATCTCGCGCAGCGCGACCTTAAACCGGTCCCGTTTGTGCTCCCACTCCCCGATCCGCTTCGCTCGTTCTTCCTTACTTTCCTTTTTCCGTTTGTCCGTGTTGTCTTTAAGGAAGGCATCCTGGAGTTCCTTCTCATTGGCAGGTAGCGGCTTACCATCGCGCTCCAAAAGCCGCCGATAGGGAGACCCCTCCAGCATCCGCAGCTCGTGCGTCCGCGAGGTCACCTTCCGCGCCTGATCGTGGTCATCCAGTTCCCGAGCCTCATCCCGCTCGACATAGACGTACTGCTCCAACCGTGCCTGGGAAGCATCCCACGCCGCCAACGCCTTACGGACCAACTCGCGCGCATCCGGTTGCCCGGCCGCGAACGCCAATAGGAAAACCAGAGAGGAAGCAGACACTTGCTTCCAGGATAAACCGCTCGCCGCCTTCGAATGCGGGCGCATGATGAAGCAATGGACGCGACCCTGTCCCTCTACGAAGAACTTGTCGCAAGAGTGAGGCGGATCGCTGGTGAACGCGACACAACAATTGACGTCCTGATCCGCGAGCAACTGGAGAATCTCACTGCAGTAGCGCGGGATCTGCTTCGCCGCGCTGTTTCAGCCGCGCCGACTTTACCCGAGGCCCTGAATCAGCCCGTAGATCGGACGTAGCGTCGGATACAGCGCCCGGTACACTTCATGAGCACGATGATAGGCCTGGACTTCGTGGTTGCGCGGGATTACCGTATCGGTCTCGCGGATGACGGCCTTGCAGACCTCAGGCACTGAGCCGTATGCGCCGGTACCCACCAGAGCCAGCAGCGCCGCTCCGTATGCCGAACCCTCTTGCGATTCCAACGTTACAACCTTGCGGCTGAACACGTCGGCGAACATCTGACGCCAGAACACGCTCTTTGCCCCGCCGCCGGAGAGGCGCACCGAGTTCACCGGCACGTCCAAGCCTTCAATGATGTCGAGACAGTCCTTCTGGCTGAAAGCGACACCTTCCAACAATGAACGGACCAGATCCGCGCGTACGTGCCTCGCCGTCAGCCCGATCCAGCCGCCGCGCGCCGTCGCGTCGAGATGCGGGGTCCGTTCACCCATCAGATACGGAAGCCAGAACAATCCCTGCGAGCCGAGCGGCGCCGTGGCCGCCTCTGCCGTCAAAGCGTCGTAGTCCGCGCCGGGTTGCAACTGATTGCGGTACCACTGCAGGCTCAGGCCGGCTCCTTGAGTCACGCCCATCACATGCCACTTGCCTTTCACCGCATGGCAGAACGTGTGGACGCGCCCGGAAGGATCGTAGTTGGCCCGTTCCATATGCGCGAACACTACTCCGGAGGTCCCCAGTGTGCACGAAACAATGCCCGGCTCGACAATGCCGTTGCCTACCGCGCTTGCCGCCTGATCGCCGCCGCCCCCAACCACAGGCGTGCCCTCGGCCAGACCGGTCAAGGCGGCAATCTCCGCCGTCACCGTCCCCGTCACTTCGCTCGACTCATACACGCGCGGCAAAATCGACTTGTCGAGCTTCAAGCGTTCCATCATCTCATCCGACCACTTCCGCAGCACCACGTCGAACAACGCCGTTCCGGAGGCGTCCGAAACTTCGGTCGCAAACTCGCCGGTCAGCTTGAATCGAATGTAGTCCTTGGGCAGCAGCATCTTCCGCACGCGGGCGAACTTCTGCGGTTCGTGATCGCGCACCCATAGCAGCTTCGGCAGCGTGAAGCCGGTCAGTACAGGATTGGCCGTGAAGGCGACGACGTTCGATTTGCCCACCGTGGCATTGATGCTTTCCACCTGTGCCTGGCTGCGCTGGTCGCACCAGATCAGCGCCGGCCGAATGACGGCGTTGTTCTCGTCCAAGATCACCAGACCGTGCATCTGGCCTGACAGCCCAATGCCTTTCACTTGGTCTCCCGTGGCCCCGGCTTCCGCCAGAACGCCGCGGATCGCCTTCACGGCGGCGTCCCACCAGTTGTCCGGATGCTGCTCCGCCCACAGCGGACGTTCCATCGTCATCTCGTCATGCGGAGCGGTGCAGGCGGCCTTGATCTGTCCCTGCTCGGTGACCAGAAGGGCGCGTGTACCGCCCGTTCCCGTGTCGATGCCTAGCCAATACATAAAAGAGTCCTCACTAACTTATGACTGCAATCGTCCCGCTGCCTGAAACGGCAGGTAGGCCGCTCCAAAAAGTCCAGCCTGATTCCCGAGCCGTGCCTTCTCTATGCGGGTTTTACTATTGCGGTAAGTGAATGAGCGGCGTTCGATCTCACTCATCATCACCGGCGCAAAGAAGTCCCACGCCGGAAGTGGTCCACCGCTCAAAAGATACAACGGGTAGTTGAAGATGTTGACCAGGTTGCCAATGGCGATCCCGAGCGCCTTGCCCATCTGTTCAAAGATCATCTGCGCCTTCACGTTCCCACCTTGTGCCAGCTCGAAGACTTCTTTCGACGTCAGGTGGACGCCCAGGCTCAGCATGTCCGACATCGCTTCGATCGCTGTTGCCGAAGCATGTTTTTCCAGGCATCCGAAGTTGCCGCACCCGCACGGGTTGCCATTGGGGAGCACCGTCATGTGCCCCAGTTCGCCGGCCATGCCGCTGAATCCGTGAATGATGCGGCCATTGGAGATGATGCCGCCGCCGATGCCCGTGCCCAGCGTCAGCAGCACCAGATCGTTGACATCGCGCCCAGCCCCCATCCACTTCTCTCCGAGGGCCGCGGCATTGGCGTCGTTCTCCAGAATCACCGGTGTGCCGAGCTTCTGTTCTACAACGTCGCGAAAGGGGAACCCTTCAAATGACGGCAGGTTGTTTGAGCCGACGATGATGCCCTTGTCGATGAGGATGAAGCCCGGTACGCCGATGCCCACTCCCGCTAACCGGTGCGTCCCACAACGGTCCCGCAGTACGTTGATCGCTGCCACGATGTCTTCAATTACGGCATCCCTGCCTTCGGCAAGGTTAGTTGCGCCGGAGCTCTGTTCGAGGATCACGCCATCGCGATCAATGGCGGCCGCGCGTAGGTTGGTGCCCCCCAGATCGACGCCTATTGAGTATTCAGCCATGAAGCCGCATCATAACAAAGGAGGGCCCTGGATCGTGGGATTAGAAGTAAAATGCCGCGCCCAATGGAACGGCGAGGCGGGCGAAGGCAAGCTGCAATTGGAAGTGGGCGAACTCCGCTTTCGTGGCGCATTCCGACTGAATCTTCCCACTAACCAAGCCAAAGTAGAGGCCCGCGATGGCCAACTCGTCGTTACGAGTCCGCTCGGTGAGGGCGTCTTCGAAATTGGACCGGCAGCGAGTAAATGGGCTCTCCAGATTCAAAATCCGAAGGGACGGCTGGATAAGCTGGGCGTGAAGGCCGGTTCGCGCGTGATGGTGGCCGGTGTCACCGATCGAGACTTCCACGAGGAACTGCGGGCGCGAAATGTGGAGGTGGTGGTGGGTGGACCCGCCGCCATCCTGTTCTATGCGGCGGAGGAATCCAGCGCGTTGGCCCGTCTGGCGGCCCTCGAATCCTCCATCGAACGCAACGGCGCCATCTGGATCGTGTATCCCAAGGGGCGCAAGGACATCACAGAGAACCAGGTGCTCGCCGCCATTCGCGCTGCAAATTTCGTCGACACGAAGGTTTGCGCCTTTTCCTCCACGCACACGGCGCTAAAAGCGATGATCCCAGTGGCACGCCGCTGACGCTCCCACTATTCTGAGCATTCCATGATGTAGTATTTCTTGCCGTCTGCCTTCGAGACCTGCCCCACAATTTGCCATTCATGCCCATCGGCGATGTACACGCGGCGGTAGGAATCGTATTCCACACCGATTTGTTTATCGATTCTCGATACTTCCACTTCGCGCGTCTCGCCGGCTTCCCAGTGCTGCTTCACCACACGGAACGGATCCATGGATCGAGTATAGCCGCCCACGAAGGGTTCAGTCGCTCGTACACTAGGAGGCGTATGTCCGCTGAACGGTCACGCCTCCTCGAAGCCAGGCGCCGGGAAAAGCACTGGCGGCGATGGGGTACTTATGTTTCAGAACGCGCCTGGGGCACAGTGCGCGAAGACTATAGCCCTACCGGAAATGCCTGGGAGTTTCTCACGCACGATCAAGCCCGGTCGAAGGCCTATCGTTGGGGCGAGGACGGGCTGGCCGGATTCTGCGACACCCACCAGCGGCTCTGCCTCGGGCTCGCGCTCTGGAACCAGCACGATCCTTTTCTCAAGGAGCGCCTCTATGGCCTCACAGGCAATGAGGGCAATCACGGCGAGGACGTGAAGGAGTATTACTATTATCTCGACGCAACACCTACATATTCCTACGCCAAATGGCTGTACAAATATCCGCAAACGGAATACCTTTACAGCTGGTTGAAAGTGGAAAACGCGCGCCGCGGCAAACGTGACGCTGAATTCGAACTGATCGACACGCAGGTTTTTGAGCAGAACCGTTATTTCGATGTCTTCGTGGAATACGCCAAGGCGGATGTCGACGACATTTTGGTCAGAATTACAGCGGTGAACCGAGGCCCGGAGCCGGCGCCACTGCACATTCTGCCGACGGTCTGGTTTCGTAATCAGTGGAGTTGGGGCTATCCGAGTCGTAAGAAGCCGCGCTTGGAACAACAGGCGGCGGGACTGCTGCGCCTTGACGATGAGAAATTGGGCCGCTACTCGCTATGGTTTGAGGACCAGCCGAAAATACTGTTCACTGAGAACGAAACCAATTTTGAACGGCTCTACGGTCATGCGAATGGCGGCAAGTACTTCAAAGACGCCTTTCACGACTACGTAGTCTCGGGCAACCAGAATGCAGTGAATCCGGACTTGCGCGGCACCAAAGCTTGCGGTCTCTACCATTCGATAATCGCTTCGGGCGAGTCCCGCGTTTTGCGCCTCAGGTTATCCTCGCAACAGTTCTCCACCAGCAGCCCCGAAGAAGGTTTTGATGAGGTCTTCGCTCAGCGCAAGCAGGAAGCTGACGACTTTTATTCGTTCTGCCCGTGCGACCTGACACCCGATGCGAGACTGGTGCAACGGCAGGCGTTCGCCGGTCTCCTGTGGTCCAAGCAATATTACTACTACGTGGTCGATCAGTGGTTGAAAGGCGATCCCGCTGGCCCGGCGCCACCGGAAAGCCGTCATTACAATCGTAATCATTCCTGGGTGCACTTCTACGCCGAAGATGTGCTCACCATGCCCGACAAGTGGGAGTATCCCTGGTTCGCCGCGTGGGACACGGCGTTCCATATGATTCCTCTCTCCATGATTGATCCCGACGCGGCTAAGAAAGAGTTGGAGCGCTTTCTTCGCGAATGGTACATGAAACCCAACGGCCAGCTTCCGGCATACGA
>JBDTMC010000258.1:0-10917 GCA_039934475.1 Bryobacteraceae bacterium
CGAAGGCTTGTCGCTGGCGATTGTAGGCCGGCCCAACGTTGGCAAGAGCAGCCTCTTCAATCGCTTACTGGAGCAGGATCGCGCTATCGTCACCGACATCCCCGGAACTACCCGCGATCTGGTGTCTGAGACAGCCTCCCTCGGGGGTATCCCCGTGAAGTTCATCGATACGGCCGGCATTCGCGAAGGCGCGGAGCAAGTGGAAACCCTCGGCATCGAACGCAGCTATCAGGCGATGGCTGACGCCGACCTCACCATCCTCGTGTGGGATCTTTCCGTACCACTCCACCCGGCCGACCTCGAGCTCTTCCATCGCGCCCAAAACCCCATCGTCGCCGGCAATAAGTGCGACCTGCCGCGCCTCTCCCATCCTGCGCAAGACGTGATCCCCGTGTCTGCGCTCACTGGCGAAGGCATCGAACAACTGCGCGAGACCGTTCTGGCCCGCCTCTCGCCGGCCGGTCTGGAATCCGGCTTCATCACCAGCCTGCGCCACGAACAACTCCTCCGCGAAAGCTTAGAGGCCGTTGAGAAGACGGGCGACGCCGTCCGGTTCGGCATCCCCCATGAGATGCTGCTCCTCGACCTCTACGCCGCCCTCGGCCCCATCGACGCCATCACGGGAGCCACCACCGCGGACGACCTCCTCAACCGTATCTTCTCCACATTCTGTATCGGTAAATAGAGAGGAGATCGCTGGTTCAAGAAAACCGGGAGGAGTCGACTATAAAATGGAAGTTGGTAATCTCCGTGACGCCCACGAACGAATATGTCGAAATCCGTAACGGCGGGTACTATGTCGCCGGGACGCGCATCGGCCTGGACGTTGAACTCGGTTGCTTCCGTAGTTCTACGAATCAACTGATCCCTATTCACAACGCACTGGCAATTTCATCCACTAACGACATTGACGGAAGCGATTTCAAACCCGCATAATCGCTAAACATACATGATCAATCCGACGCTGGGGCCTGAGCCCAAATGAGCGCCCCCGCAACTGCGGCTGTTGCCACGCCGGTCACTGCCAGAAAATGGGGATGGCTGGCGGCCGCTACGCTGACGGGGATCGCCGTCGCGCTCGCTCCCACACCCAGCGGCCTCAGCACCACTGGCCAAACCGTGCTCGCCATCATGCTCTTCATGGTGGTTATCTGGGCGACGCAGGTGATCCAGAATGGTCTCGCAGCCATCCTCATGATGGGCCTCCTCGTACTGGCGGGCGTCAAACCGGCTTCGGCCTTGAACGGGTTCTCTGGCTCCAGCTTGTGGTTAGTGTTGTGCGTCCTCTTTTACGGGCTTGCGATGCAGCGCACAGGCATCGCTCAGCGGGTGGCGTACTACCTCCTGTCGCTGTTTCCCCTCACTTACCCTGGCATCCTCACGGCGTTCTTCGCCATCGGCGTAGCCCTTTCCGTCGGCATTCCGTCGATGACTGTTCGTACGGCCATCATGGTGCCCATCGCCTGGGCACTGGTCAGATCCTTGGGCCTCGCCCCGCGAAGCCGCGGTTCCGCGCTCATCATGATCACCACGGTGGAAATGGCAGTGATCCCCGGCTGCGCATTGATCTACGGTTCGCTCTACGGCCCCGTTGTCCTTTCCATCTTTCAGTCAAAGCACCTGCCCATCAGTTGGGGCGGTTATGCCGCTGTCTTCCTCGTTCCCACGATGTTGCTCTGTATTCTGGTCATCCTCGCTAATATGATCGTGTTGCGCCCTGAGGCCCCATTGAAAGCCCCGGTCGGCCTGGTTCGCGACAAGCTGCAGGCGATGGGATCCATCAAGCGCGACGAACTGCTGACCGCGGGCGTCGTGCTCGGTTCCATGCTGCTGTGGGCGACTGACAAATTCCATCACCAGCCGGCGTTCCTCATTGGAATCCTAGGCTTGCTTGTTCTCTCACTGACCGGTGTGCTCCACGACAGTGATATCCAATCGGGAATCTCGTGGAATTTGGTGCTCTTCCTGGGCGGAGTCTTCGGCTTGGCGAACGTAATCCAGGAGCAGAAGATACCCGAATGGCTGGCGGCCTATCTGATTCCGATCGCGAAAAACCTTACCGCCAGTCCTCTCCTAGTCTTGCTGGCAATCAGCCTTGGCATGTTCGCAGTTAAGTTTCTCGACCCCAGCGGCTTCGTGGCAATTCCAGTGATGTTCCTGCCGATTGTGGACATCGCCGGAGCCTCCGGCCTTCCGCCCCTCATCACTATGGCCGCCGTAGTACTTGCCGCCATGCCGTTCTGGCTGAGTTATCAGAACATTTGGATCGCGATGTGCGAAGGCATGACTGCCGACGACGCCTTCACCTCCGGACAACGTCTGCGGCTGGCCGGCGTCTATGCCGTCGCCGTGCTAGTGGTTGTGGCATTGTCGCTGGGTTATTGGCGCGCGGCGGGCTTAACCTAGACTCCCGCGGGTATCCTCGGGAAAGGGGGGGCGCCTTATGAGTGACATCGGAACCGTCGAACTCGTCTTTCTGTTGCTGTTGCTGTTCATCGTTGTCTTCGGGCTTCTGGCCCGAAAGCTGCGGGTGCCATACCCCATCGTTATGGTTGTCGGAGGCCTGTGCCTCGGCTTTATCCCCGGCATTCCGAATATCTCGCTCAACCCTGAACTGATCTTCCTCGTCGTACTTCCCCCGCTTCTGTATGCCTCCGCCTGGACCACCAATTGGCGCGATTTCCGCTACAACTTCATCAGCATCTTCTTCCTCGCCTTCGGCCTTGTCGGATTCACCGTTGTCTGTGTCGCGCTTGTAGCGCCCAGTTTCTTAATGGGCTTCGATTGGCGCCTCGGCCTAGTGCTGGGAGCCGTCGTGGCCCCTACTGACGCCATCGCAGCCACTTCCATCGCCCGGCGCGTTGGACTGCCGCAGCGCGTTGTCGACGTCCTGGAAGGCGAAAGCCTTATCAACGACGCAACCGGCCTGCTCGCCCTTCAGTTCGCCGTCGCCATCATGGTCAGCCGGACCATACCCACGGTATCCACCGCTCTTCTTACGATGGTGTGGCTCATCGTCGGTGGCGTCGGGATAGGCTTGTTGGGGGGCTGGATTGTCGACTATGTCGAACGTCAAGTTGACCACGGACCTATCGAAATCACTCTCAGCATTCTCACGCCTTATGCCGTGTACCTTGCGGCCGACAAGGTTCACGCATCCGGCGTACTGGCGGTGGTCGCCTGCGGATTGTTTCTTCGCCGCCGCAGCGCCCAATTCTTTTCACCCACGGTTCGCATTCAGGTCTGGGCATTCTGGGAGTCGTTTACCTTCGTCTTGAACGGCTTAGTTTTTGTGCTGATTGGGCTGCAATTGCCTTACATCCGGGCCTCCATCCGCGGCCTCAGCCTGCCTCAGTTACTGCTGGATGGTGCACTCTTCAGCGCACTGCTGATTGTCTTGCGTCTGGCATGGATCTATCCTGGCTCGACTGTCGCCTATTTCCTACGCCGGCGTCTGGCCCACCAAAGCGAGAAGCGACCGAAGCCCCGTGAGATCTTTGTGCTTGGCTGGACCGGCATGCGCGGCGTCGTCTCGCTCGCCGCAGCCATCGCACTCCCCACCGTCTTAGCCGACGGCAGTCCGTTTCCGCTTCGCAATCTGATTGTCTTTCTGACTTTTTCGGTAATCCTCGTGACGCTTGTCCTGCAGGGGATTACGCTACCGCCGCTCATTCGCAGGCTCGGCATGGTGGGCGTCAAAGGACCGAACTGCGAGGAGACCGAAGCGCGCCGCATCGCCATTGAAGCCGCCGTCTCTCATCTCGAAGATGCAAAGAGACGCGACAACGCGGATTCAGCAAAGCTTTATGAAGATCTGGTTGGGCACTACCGCGCGCAGCTCGCCGGCCTGCGGCAAGGTTCCGAAAGCGGGGCCGAGGCGGCGGATCATGATCGCCACATCGAACTGTCGCGCGAAGCCACACGGATTGAGCGCGAAACGATCGTCCGCCTGCGTAACGACGGCCGTATCAATGATGAGGTTCTACGCCGGCTGGAGCGCGAGCTGGATTTAAGCGAAACGCGTTTTGCGACGGCCGAGGAGTAACTTAACGCGAAGCCGCTGGAAACAGATCCACCATCAGGTAGTTCTCAATCACCGGCACGCTAAACTCTACCGCGTCTTTTTCGTCGGCGCGATCTTCCACCTCCTGCTCCGGCTTCCCCATGGCCCGCACCACAACACGTTTGTAGGCGCCTCGCACCCTCACTCGCAGCCCTTCTACTTTGTAGTCGCCGAAATGCATCAGATGGAGGCGCATGTGCCCACCGTCGCCTTCCAATCGCGCGATTGTCGTCTCGCTCCCATAAACCCGCACCAGACGCCGCGCATCGCCCAGCCGGCTCCTCGCCTCACCAGCCGTCAGATACGGATCTTCGGCCACTTTCCCGGCATAGGGGTCCTTCCCTAATTGCACAGTAACGTCGAAGCCGGCGGCGGGAGCCTTCACCGGCGCGAACAGAAGGTTCCGCCTCGACAACAGGTTCATTACTTCACCCACCGCGTCCGAACCGTCGTCAACCACTGCAATGTTCGCCCGCCCGTGCAAGGCCGGGCCGTCCACCGATTTCAAAAAGCCCAGAGCGGTGCTGAACGAGTCCAGGTCCTCTGGCTTCACTGCGAAGTAGGCATGCACACCCGCCGCATACGCCTCGCCTAACGCCAGCGGGATCGCCTCTCGTTTCACCGTCTCGCAGACGTACACGCTATCTGGCTTCCGCAGGAAAAGCCAAAGGTTCGAATTGATCCACGGCGCGCTCGTCGCGCCCGCGCTGGCGATCTTGTAATCGACACTGGGCTCCGTCACCTTCACCACGTGCGCCATGTCGATGGCCACCGCTTTGATGCCGGAACCCGCCCATGCCGCCACGTTCGCCGCCGGCGCTCCAATCTCGGTGATGCCGGCCTTACGCAACGCATCCGCCGTCTCAGGCGGCTGTGTCCAGAACAATCCGGGCAGAACCGCTAACACCAAAGCCGTCATGCGATCTCAATCTCCTGGTGGCGGATGCTCTTGATGTCGTAAACGCCCAGGCCAAGGCCCGCCGCATACTCGATGTGCCCCGGCTCGCGGATGAAGCGATTCGTGTTGGGATCGTTCGGCCCATCCTTGTGGACATACTTCATCGACCGTTCCCACACCGACACCGCGCCGTGCTTCTTGCGTTCGGCCTCGATAATATCCAGCAGCAGCCGGTCCATCGCCACCGGGTCGGTACCAAACTTGATCTGCTTCGGATAGAACACCCACTTCGGATCCAGCACAAATGGACCGCCGTGCCACACTCCACGCAAGCCGTCCATCACACTCAAAACGGTCTTCGATCGCAGAGGTTCCAGTGACGCCAACGTAGCGATAAATGTCTTCGTATTGGTCTTCTCGTTCTGGTGCGAGCGAGCCACGTTGGAGAAGTTCCCATAGGCGATGTTCTTCAGGCAGCCAGTTACGCCCGCCGCGCCGTGGTCCTTCATGTTCGGCACGTTGATGATCTTCGTGAAGCGCTCCGACACCAGCCGCACCAGATTCGACCGGGTGTCGTCCTCACCGAAGAAATTCACTTCCACATAAGTCCGTGGATCGTAGTTGCGAATAGATCCGCGCGGCGTCTCCACCACATAGACGTTGACGCCTTCCGGCAGATAGCGCGGGTAGTTCACCGAAGCTACTTGCTCATCGAAGCGTTCATACACCCAAATCTGCGCCGGCTTCACTCCCACAGCGTTCAGATTGCGAACCACCTCGGCAACCACCTCCGGGCGCGAGCAAACATTAGGCGCGCCGGAACAATTGACTTTAATACCAACCACGTCCTGCGGCTCGAAGAAGTGCCGCCACGCCTCGATCGGGTGCGGCGCGTTTGTCAGCGCACACATGCCGCGATCCATCATCGTACGCACCACCGCAGTGTTGATGGTGTCGCCTTCCACCGCCTTCGCGGCGTGAACGGAGACCACGCGTCCGGCGAGAGGGCCAGGCATGCCGAACTTCGGAGCCGGCTTGTAGCTACTCACAGAACGGTACGAAGGAAGATCGGGAATCTTCAGATCGGCAGCTAAGACACCGGCCGCGGGGAGGGAGAGAAACGTTCGCCTCTGCATGCTTCTCCAGTTTGCACCAGATGGAGAGTCGCGGGCGGGACCCGGTTGAACGGCTGAATCCGACGCACTCCCGGGAAGCGTCGGACAGATGCACATCCATCCCCTGCTTGGTGATGTAGAAGTACAACCCGTCCTCTACCAGACTGGCCAGTGCGGCCACAACTTCCGATCGCCCAATGGTGCCGGATCAGCTTGAAACTTGTCACGGGATCGTGGAACTATTGCCCCGTCGATGCACGGCGTCCAGTACACCGTTGACGAACGAGACCGACTCATCGCCCGAGAACCGCCGCGCCAGTTCCAGCGCCTCGTCGATCACAACCGCGGCCGGTGTCGCCTGATTCATCATCTCGAAGATCGCCAAGCGCAGAATATTGCGGTCCACCGCGGGCATGCGCTCCAGTCGCCAGTGCTCGCTGGCCGCGGTGATGCGGGCGTCAATCTCGCTCAACTTACCCACCGTACCCGTCACCAGTTCTTCCATGAACGGATCACTCGGCGCTTGCGGGGCGCTCTCATCTTCTGAATACAGAGAATCGTAGAAGGCGCTAATCGCCTCCTCGGCCGGCTGTTGCCGGACGTCACGTTGAAACAAAACCTGCAAAGCGCGTTGTCGGGATCGGCTCCGTGACGGCATGGCGCGTTACGTGCCTGACCGCAGTTCGATCATCAGCCGAGCCATCTCAATCGCCGTCATCGCCGCATCAAAGCCCTTATTCCCGCCCTTGGCGCCGGCGCGATCAATGGCTTGCTCCAGAGTGTTGGTGGTCAGCACTCCAAAGGCTACCGGAACTCCGGTCTGCATCGCTACCTGTCCCAGACCCTTCGCAGCCTCGCCGGCCACGTAGTCGAAATGCGGTGTATCGCCACGAATCACGGCGCCCAGGCAGATCAAGGCGTCATGCCGTTTCTGCCGCGCCAGTTCCGCTGCCGCCACCGGCATCTCCCACGAGCCCGGTACCTTCACAATCTCAATATCGTCCGCATTGCAGCCGTTGCGAGCCAACGCATCGAGGGCGCCGCCCAACAGACGTTCCGTGATGAAACTGTTGAAGCGGCCCACGACGATGGCAAACTTCAGGCCTTGCGCGTCCAGCCGCCCTTCAATGGTCTTAGAGGCCATAAATACTCCCTACTTTCCCGAAAAGGCGGGCTTCCGTTTCTCGAGGAACGCGCGCGTCCCTTCCTGTTTATCTTCCGTCGCCGCAGAGAGCGCGAACGCCGCTGCTTCAAACCGCAGACCGTCTTCCAAGTCCATGTTCAATCCCGCGTCCACAGCCTGCATGGTCAGCCGCAGGGCAATCGGGCCATTCGCCAACATCTTCAGCAACAGGCCGCGGCTGAACACCAGCAACTCTTGCTGCGGCACCACATGATTCACCAGGCCGATCCGGTGCGCTTCGGCAGCGTCCACTGGCTCGCCTGTCAACAGCATCTCCAGCGCCCGGCCACGACCCACAAGGCGCGGCAGACGCTGCGTCCCGCCATATCCGGCAATGATGCCCAGTTTCACTTCCGGCTGTCCCAGCTTCGCATTCGGCGAGGCTACCCGCAGCGTGCAACTCATCGCCAGTTCACACCCACCGCCGAGGGCAAACCCATTCACCGCGGCGATTGTCGGCTTGGCCAACAGTTCCAGCCTCCGGAATACCTTCTGTCCGTACCGCGACATTTCCTGTGCGGTGATAGGCGTCGTCCCGGCGATCTGCGAAATGTCAGCGCCGGCAACAAAGGCCTTTTCCCCAGCTCCGGTGACAATCAAAGCCCGGATGGCAGCGTCAGACTCCGTCCGCCCAATCGCGTCGTCCACTTCCGCCAGCAGTTCCCGGCTCAAAGCATTCAGCTTCGCCGGGCGGTTGACGGTGAGCACAGCGATACCGTCATCCCCGGTCTCAAACAGAATGTGGCTGTAGGACATAAGCGAGATCTTCATTCTATCAGCCGTCCGCGCCGTAAGATAATAAGTCATGCGTCGCACGCTCACCCTTTTGCTCCTCACATTCACGGCAGTCGGTGCGTCCACGGATTCCGCAGCACCCCTCATCCGCAGCATCCATATACAAACGGCTCCGCCGATCTCTTACCAGGATCTCCAATTGGCGCTCCGCCGAAACAAGGCGTCAATCGAGGTCGAGACGCCGTATTCCGCCGATGCCCTTCGCAAAACTGAAACCGCCATCGCCGATATCTACAAAAGGCGAGGCTATCGGGTGCGGGTAAGCAGCACAACCACACGCGTGATGCGCAGGGCCGTCGCCATCCGCATCGACGTTCAGAGATAGCGCTCCAACACATTCCCGCTCAATGGTTTGGCTGTATTCTGGCAACGCTGTGAGATACTAAAGAGACAGCGTTTACCCGCACCATGGATCCAGCATTTATCCGGAATTTCTCCATCATCGCCCACATCGACCACGGTAAGTCCACCCTCGCCGACCGTCTTCTAGAAACCACCGGCGCGTTGTCGCAGCGGGAAATGATGGCGCAGGTCCTCGACACCATGGACCTCGAACGGGAACGCGGCATTACCATTAAAGCTCACGCCGTCCGCCTCAACTATAAGGCCGACGACGGCAATTGGTATCAGCTGAATCTGATCGACACCCCCGGCCACGTTGACTTCACCTACGAAGTGTCCCGCAGCCTTCAAGCTTGCGAAGGAGCCCTCCTCGTCGTTGATGCCAGTCAGGGCGTGGAAGCCCAGACCCTCGCCAATACGTATCTCGCCCTCCACCACAACCTGGAACTGATCCCCGTGATCAACAAGATCGACCTGCCTAGCGCCGAACCCGAGCGCATCAAAGAGCAGATCGAACAGATCATCGGCCTCGACCCTTCCACCGCCATCCTCGCCAGCGCCAAGCAGGGTATCGGCATTCACGAACTCCTCGAAGCCATCGTCCACCTCATCCCGCCACCTAAGGGCGACCCGACCGCGCCGCTCCGCGCCCTCATCTTCGACTCCTGGTTCGACCCCTATCGTGGCGTGATCATCCTCCTCCGCGTCATCGATGGCACCTTGCGCCTCGGCCAGAAGATCCGCCTCTGGTCCAACGGAACCACGCATGATGTGGACGGCATTGGCTACCAATCGCCGAAGCCGATCCCAAATACGGAACTAGGCGCAGGCGAAGTCGGCTACATCTTCGCGAATATCAAGACTGTCTCCGACGCCAAAATCGGCGACACCATCACCGACGCCGTCAACCCCGCCACGGAGCCGCTGCCCGGCTTCGAAGAGATCAAACCCATGGTATTCGCCGGACTCTATCCGGTGGAATCCCACGAACACGGCCTGCTCCGCGACGCCCTCGAAAAACTCCGCCTCAACGACAGCGCCTTCAACTTCGAGCCCGAGAACTCGGTCGCCCTGGGCTTCGGTTTCCGCTGCGGCTTCTTAGGGCTTCTCCACCTGGAGATCGTGCAGGAGCGTCTGGAACGCGAATTCCAAATCGACCTCATCACCACCGCCCCCGGCGTGCGCTACAGAGTGACGAAGACCGATGGCGTCGTAGTGGAAGTGGACAACCCGACGAAGTGGCCTAACCCTTCGGAAATCCAAAAGGTGGAAGAGCCCATCATCGAGGCCAGCGTCATCACGCGCGAAGACTTCATTGGCGAAATCCTGAAGCTGCTGGAAGAGAAACGCGGCACGCAGAAGAAGTTCGAATACCTCGGCGGCTCGCGCGTCATGCTCATGTATGAGCTGCCGCTGAATGAAATCGTCCTCGATTTCTACGACCGTCTGAAATCCGCCTCGCGCGGCTATGCGTCTCTTGACTACCACCTGGCCGGATTTCGCGTTTCGCCGATGGTCCGCCTCGACGTGCTGGTGGCCGGTGAGCCCGTTGATGCCCTCTCCCTGATCGTCCATCGCGATTTCGCCCACGAACGCGGCAAGATCCTCATCGAACGCCTTCGCAAGCTCATCCCGCGACAGATGTTCGAAGTGGCTTTGCAGGCCGCCATCGGCAATAAGATCGTGGCCCGCGAGACGATTTCCGCCATTCGAAAGAACGTCCTCGCCAAGTGCTACGGCGGCGACATCAGCCGCAAGCGCAAGCTCCTCGAAAAGCAGAAAGAGGGCAAGCGCCGCATGAAGCGCGTCGGCCGTGTCGACATCCCACAGGAAGCTTTTCTCGCCGTCCTCAAGGTCACCAGCAGTTCCAACGACGAGTAGGGGAATGCGGTCCGCTTTCGGCTCCCTCCGCAGCGGAATGCTGCTGGTGTTGCTGTTCGTGGCCGCGCAAACCGCCTACGCGATGTGGCTGAACCACGTGCTGTACGAGCGGTTTTCTCCCTTCTTCGATTCCATGGCCTACGCCATGGACTATGCCACCATACTCACTCTGGCTCGCGAATCGGGCGTATGGACCGCCCTCCGGCAGTCGTTTCACAGTGGCACTGTTTCCCTGCCTTGGATCCTCACCGCTCTGTTCAGCCCCATTCTGCCGATGTCGCGTCTGGCCGGAACGTGGTTTCAAGAGATCTGGGTTCTCACCCTCGGCCTCGCCCTGTTCTGGTATCTCAACCGTTATCGCCGCCTCTCTGCCCTGTCAGCCGTTTGCTATACCTTGCCCTTACTGGCGATTCGGGCGGTCTTCATGCCCAACGGCGGCCTCTCCGATTTCCGCATGGATCTATTCCTCTACCTGCTGTTGGCGAACATGACCGTGTGGTACCTCATCACCTACGAAACGAAGTCGGTGATCCCCTGGGCGCTCAGCGGCCTGTTTTTGCTGCTGGCGACTCTGGCCCGCGCCACCGCGCCCGCCTACATCGCCGTCATGTTCGGCCCACTGCTGGTCACGCGCCTCCGG
>JBDTMC010000259.1:0-10909 GCA_039934475.1 Bryobacteraceae bacterium
GAGGTTCGAATCCTCTCGCCCCGACCATTCATCCCACTGAAATCATTATTTGTCTTGACGGCCAGGGGCTTCGTGCTCCCGGCCGTTTCGCTTTCACGATGCCCAATTCTATGCCCACCCCTCGCTCGCTCCATCGCGGCTTTGATCGTTTCGGCTTGCGGATGGACGTAGCGGCGCGTGGTTGAGAAGTCGCTGTGGCCGGCCAGACAGGCCAGTGTGTATGGGTCCAAAAACGCGGCCCAGCGCGTCAGGCAGGTATGGCGGAAGGTGTAGAGCGTGAACGGTTCGACCTTCGCACCGGCCAGCGCCTTCTTGTGTTGCTTCTTCAGCGTGGACTTCTCGCTGTGGCCCGTTGCCGTGGGTGCCGGGAAGATCCATTCGGATTGCACATCGGTCTTCCGCATGTCGAGTTTCGCGGCCACGCGTTGCGTCATGGGGATGGAGCGGCGCGCGTTCTCCGTCTTGCCGAAGCGGATGTGGAGCCAACCATCGCGGAGTTCGTCCCACCTCAGCCGGAAGCACTCCTCGGGGCGCAAAGCGCAATCGAGCAGGACCGTCGCCACATCCCGCAGCAGATAGCTCTGGGCGGACGCGGCGGCCAAGTAGCGTTGTTCCTCCTTGAAGCTGAGCACGTGCTCACGATGATTTTCGCCGGTCAGCATCTCGACTTTGGGCAACAGCTTCTCCACCTTGCCCCATTCCACTGCCAGCTTCAGCAACCGCCGCAGGACTTCAAGTTGCCGGTTGATGCGGCAACGGCGAGTCCAGCTTGACGGCGCTTGCCGATGAACGCAGCGATCTTGTCGCCGGTGATGGCATCGAGCGGTCACCCTGCCAGGGCATCGAACTCACGTAGGTTCTTCAGGCCGTTGCGGTGGTATTCGAGAGTCTTGGGCTTGCTGGCGAATCGCGATTCAACGAACGGCGCGAAATCGTGCGGCGGTCATGCGAGACCAGGACGCGGCCTTCCAGCGCGGCGCGGTCCAGCAGTTCAGGATCGCCCACGCCATCAAGACCAGCTTCCTGGGCGGAAACGAAATCCATCGAAGGCTCTCGCCGCCGCGCGCCCTTCACGATTCCGAACTTGAGGTCGTTGTCTGCCTGGAAGCGAATGCTCAAGAGCGCCGCTCACCGTGAGCGGCCTCGGCCTTCGCGCGTTGGATCTTGGCCCACAATGTCGGGTTGGCTTGCTCAAGAGGAATAGCAGTGCCCTCGAATTCCTTCTTGGTGTCTTCGAGGTACTTGTCGACCAGAGCCTGGTGGTCCAGGTAGAAGGCAATGGCTCCGTAGATCTGGGCACGCTTGAGCGATGGGAAGTCTTCCTGAATCGCTTCTGGAGATTGCCCGTCGTTGAATGAGTACACAACGGAATCGAGCGAAATGCGCGTCCCGGCCACGTAATAACCGCCGTTGCGTTGCTCGATGTATTCGCTGTGCATGGCCCTTGCTCCTGCTTCGATTATACGAGACATAGGCGAGGTCGAATGCGAGTTCCGTCCGGTTGATCCGAAGTGGGTAGCGCACGTGATGAACTGGGCTGTCTGGTATTGCGCTCCGACATTCCCTGTCTTACATTCGTCTCGCACGATGGGGACGACGGGCGCGTGGCAATTCCTGGGAGACAGTATGCCTGACAGCGGAGCGGCGCTCGTTTGCCTTCACCATCCAATTGACCGCGACCCGAGCTTGGTTGAATTGGCCGACCTGCCTTTGGGCTGGTATGCGGAGCGCAACAGCATAGGAGAACTGTGGATTCGAAGTAGGAGGTCATCCGAGACCTCAGAATGAAAACACCTTTCCGTACAATGACCTCATCTCGAGAGATCACCTGATACGTTGCGCCCGCTGGCCAGTGAACGATTCCCACCTGCGGACCGTCAGTCGCCGGGAAAGCAGTCCTGCGGATTCATGCCGGGGCGGTTCTGGTGATCGGGTGGCTTACGCCGCCCGGACCGGTATCGATTCCGCCAGCGCGGTTGGCTTGGGAACGGTTTCACCGTGCAGTCGCATTCCCGGTATAGGTTTAGCGTTCCGTCGGAATGTCGTCTCCGCGCTGAAGCGCCGCGGGACCTGCCGCCCGGGCGTGTCCATTTGATTGTGGTCCGGCCGGACGACGATGAAGCGGGCGCCTTTGGGCCCTGGGACGTATCGCAGACCTGGCGCGACGAACTGGGCGACGTGCGGCAGGATATTTACACTCTGTCGGACGGCCAACCCGTAGATGCATCCCGGTGAGATCTGCCTCGCCAGTTTCCCGTTTGGTGATACCGCGGGGATGAAACTGCGGCCGGTGCTGTGCTGTCGGGACCGGTGGGGCCGATCCCCGAGGTCCTGGTCGCGTACATCTCGTCCGTGTTGCCGATGGCATTGATGCCTTCCGATTTGGTTTTGGACCCGGCTAAACCCGAATTCCGTTCGACAAATCTGAAGACCACGTCCGTGCTCCGATTGCACAAACTGGCTACCATTCACGCCTCGATGATCGCGCGTCATCTCGGCAATTTGCCGCAGTCTCAGAAAACAACTGTGGCTGCGGAGCTGCGCGATCTGCTGGCCGCTTGGTGACGATTTCGTACTGTCACAGTTTCCATACCGCCGCATTAAACCAGTCGTCGGCAACCTCGGCCGAGTCCGGCTGAAGCCGGTAGGCCTCGCGGATCTGGTCGTATTCACGCTTGCGGATGGCATCCCGAAGGGCTTGCCGGATGAACTCCGCTCGCTGGCGTTTGGCGGCCGGAGCAACCTTGTTTAGCGAACGCAAAAGAGGCTCATCGACCTGAGGGCATACGAGCACGAGCATATCATTTGGCAATGGCGATTTCGGCGTTTCGCGGTTAAGGGAAATTCCTAAGTGGAGCGCCACCACGCATGAGGCGCGTAGGCGAATTCACGACTAGGCTAGTTCTCGCCAGCTCTTCTCATTCAACTCCACACCGTGCTTCTTGGCTGCCGATCGGATGCGCTTCCATGCGGCGTCGCGCTCCGAGTCCGACACTCCTTGAACCTGCTTGAAGCGAACCACAGCGTTACGCACATGAGCAGCGTCGTGGATTGGCTCCTTGCGCTCCTTCGGAAAGGCGAAAGCTTCCTCATCCAGATGATCGCGGCGAGCTTCGGTTAGTTTAGACATGCATCGGAAAGTTGCAAACCAAGGGCCATTTCGGTCGGCGCTCCGACACGATCGGGATATCGTTATTTCCCGCCTACTTGGCTGCGCGCCAGTGAAATGCCGAGGCCGTCATCATTACATTCTGCGCACCTGGTGGCCATAAACTTCTACGTCCCCATCAAAAAGTAATTCGATCCTTACGCGCCTCTAACCTTGCCGGGTCGATGCCTGGCACTTGCTTCAAGTCATCCAGAGACTTGTATTTGCCGTTCACCGTTCGTTGCTTCACCACAGCCTCGGCCACTGCGTCGCTCACGTCGAGCACCGGCGAAATTTGCCTCGCTTCGGCCGTGTTAACGTCCACCTTGGTCAAAGTACGCGCCAGCACCCGCATCACGCGCCGCAACTGCTCTTCGGTGCCCCGCGCGCCGATCTTGATCATCTGATCGATCTCATCACGCCATTCGGCTTCAGTTCGCAGACCATCCACCAAAGCAGTGGAATGACAGGAGCCACAGACGGCCCGGAAGGTGGCCGCATCCACCGCGTCCGGGTTGGCGCTCTGGCCGAAAACAGCACGCATAGAAAACGCAAAAACTACGAGGAGCCGCATCAGATTCTAATTGCCGCTCAGACCATTGCCAAACTGGTTCACTACCCTCGTCAGCTTCCCTCCGGTGAAGATCATGTCGAGAAGCTTTTCGCTATGCAGCGGACGGCCATATTCGTCCTTCAGGTTGCCCACGATTTTGCGTGTCTTGATGTCGATGACGTCGCCTGAGGAGACATAAGCCAGCCGGCCGTCGAAACCGATCGTGATCCAGTACGGTCCGGCCGTGGTCTTGATGCTGTCCATCTGGCGGGGCGGCATCTTGGTGTTGTCGAAGATGTGGATGTAGTTGCTGATGCCGTCCACGATCCAGACTTCCTTCTCATCCGGCGTCAGAGCGATGCCGTGACTGGGACAGCCGTGGGGGATTCTGGGGCGCGGGCTAACCTGCCAGTTCTGCGGCCAGCCGAAGCCCTGCACTTCCACATGCTGGATGATCTTGCCACTGGCCACATCGGCGATTTCGAAACCAAGCAGGTTGTTGGTGTTCGCATAAATCAGCGTCGAATCGTGATTGAGGACGAACGGGCGGATGTTGTCTCCGAACGTGATCGTCTTCACCAGCGTGTGATTCTTCGTTTCCGCAATCCCCATCACCTTACCGTTGGGCGACATAAACGCGAGCTTGCCATCGGCGCTTAAATTCAGGTTGTGGGCGTTCGGGCTGAGCGGCGATACGGCCTTCCCAATCAACGCCCCGGTCCTCGGATTGACGACGTACCAGAAGTCCTTCAGATCTGAGCCGACATACATGAAGGAGCCGTCGGGCGCCACTTGCGGACGTTCACAGCATTGCCCATCGTAGGCGTTCTCCCACACCTTCTTCTCTGTGCTCAAGTCGAAGGCGGCAAGCCGGCCGCGTGTGGCGACGTAGATCATCTGGGTAACCGTACTGGCCGTCACGCCCGCTACCTGTTCCGAGTTCTTGCTCGCCGGAACGTCCCACGTCTGAATTCGTTTCACGAAGTTGTAGTTGTCCCTCGCATCAAGGACGACGAGGCCTGTACCGTTGCGGTCCGCCGACCCTTCCAGCGTTCCGGGAACCGCTACATAAATCAGTTCCTTATCCGGAGGCCCGTGCAGATAGCTTTCGGTTGCCGCGGCCGTCTGAGCATTCGCTGCCGCCGCCGATGCCAGGCAGGCGGCCAAAATCCAGTTGAATTGTGCCATTGTCTCTTTACGCTTTCAGCCAGGGCTTTGCTTCTTCCAACATCAGGCGGATCGTCTCCTTGCCCTTCTCATCCAGACGGCCGTCCAGGCCGATGGAAGGATCGGACTGCGGATTGCGCCGCGCCTCGCGCGTGTGGAAGGTTTTGAAAACACCGCGTAGTTGCAGGATGTATTTCAACGATTCGATCCCATAGACGCTGACCTCGGCGACCAGCATGGAGATGTGCCCGAAGATCTCTAGCGATTCCTTGCGTTTGCCTTCGTGCCACAGGTTCCAGGCGTTCGCATAGAGGTCCGCGAATGAGGCGGCAGGCATGGTGCCTGAGAATCCGCGATTCATCTCGTCGATCATCGTGCGGCCATGTGCGCCGGTGAAGACCTTCAGTTGATCCCCGCTGCGTTCACGCAATTCGCGAATGCGATAGAGCGGCTGTCCGGCTTCGTCCTTCACGTAGCGGAAGGTCGGGATGGACTTATACATCTCCACCAGCGTCGGCACGTTGATGTCTCCCACCGCCTGCGCGAACAGCGGCAAGTCGGTAGCCGCTCCTACCTCTTTGTAGAAAGCGACAATCGCTTTCGTGTCCTTCTCACCGGCCGGAGGCAGTGAAATGATGGCATCGGCGCCCACCTTCTTGGCATGAATCGCGTAGCGCACGGCGGCTTCCGTCGTCGGCGCCTGCACCCCGAGCACCAGCGTCGGTTGCAATTTCTTCGCCGCCGCGCCGAGGGACTCCGCGCCCTCCATGCGTTCCGATTCGGTAAGCGTGGACCATTCACTCGCCAGTTGCGGCCACACGAACCCATGAACGCGCCCACGATGGATGAAGCGCAACTGTTCCACCAGCGTCTCTATGTCCAGTTTGTCTGAAGTGGTGAACGGCGTCTGCGCGATGGGGAAGATGCCGCGCAGCGGTTTCGTCGACCCGCCAACTACCGGCGCAGTGAGGCACAGCGAGCCGCCCGCCACGGCCTGTAAGAAGCTTCGTCTGGAAGTCATCATGAGGACTCTACTCCCTTGCCTTGGTCGCTGGCAATACTTCAACGGTTACATCCGAAAATATGGCCGTAGTTTCCGCCTTATCGTCGTGAGCGCAGACTCCCAGGCCTGCGTACAAGGGGCTGTACGGAGCCACCTCCGTGTTGCCCATTTCCGCCAGCGGGCCGCCCTCCTTGCCCGCATAGAGTGTGACCACGTTCCGCCGCCGCTCCAATCGCAAGCGCGTGGGACCTTCCACGGGAAAATGAACGGTGCGTGTGACATGGTCCGGCTTCTCGCGCCACTGTAGTGCAGTGAGACCGGAACCATGTACAACCGCATCGGCGTAAACGGAACCGGGTTCCAGGTCTTTGCGAATCAGCAGGGCGGCTTTCCGATGCGGCACGCCATCGGTGGTGATCTTCACGGTGGCCGTGATGACAACGTCGCCGCTGATCTTCTTCCACACGAAGAAGAAATCGTCTCGCGCGGCCCACATGTTGTTACCGCCACCCGTGACCCGGTACTCTTTGCTGGCTGCATCGTAAACCACGCTACCTTTATGGGAAGGCGTACCCACGTCGGAAGCGCCTTCGAAGATTCCGAGATTCCCCGTGGACTGTGCGCCAGCCGTGCAGGCAATGCCAAGCACGAGAACAGCGATTTTCTTCATTGCTAGAGTCTATCGCCAGCGGTTTATCCGGTGCATCGGACCGGAAAGCCCGATGTCATCCAAGTGATCCGACTACTCTTCCGATCACGGAGACACAACGCCGTTGTACGTAGTGATTGGGGACGTGGCCAGCGGGCGCCATTGCAGTCGCGATTCGCTAGAGTGATATCCTCGACGGCTGACATGCTCAGCCGCCGCTCCGTGCTCATGGCGCCGCTTTTTGCCGCGCCAAATCCGTTCTTCCTCTCCGTCCTCGTTGATTTTCCTGACGACGCCGAACAGGCTGTCTTCACGCCTGCGCGGGTTGATTCCATGATGAGCTGGTTCGCCAAAATGGGCATCCGCCGCGTCTATTGGATCCACTACGGAGACGAAAGCACGGAGGGTTTCTGGAAGCCGTACGGTGACAAATACGACACGAATCTGCAAGGCACCATCCGCGCGTTGCAGCAGCCGGTCCGCGTCGCAGCGCAGGCTGCGCACCGCCATGGCCTGGAGATCTACGGCTACTTCAAGCCCTATGAGACCGGCATTTCGATGATTTATCCGGAAGGCTCGCCGGAGGGTAAACGCTATGGGCAGGTGCCTCACCTCGGGTCCACTGTTCCGTGCGTCATGAAGCTGGTGCGGGAGCATCCCGAGTGGCGCATCCGGAGGCGTTCTGACGATCTGCCGGCGGGCGTCGACAAGCTGTCCGTCAATGAGATCCGGCTCTACAAAACGGATATGAAGCCGACGCGGATCGCAAAAGACCACTTACAGATCTGGACGAGTGAGGCGAACTACCAATACACGCGGCTGCCTGTTGCATTTGATTTCAAAGACGCCGTGGAGCCCGCCCCGCATGACTTCGAAGATCGTGAGGGTCGCGTTCTTGCGGCCAAAGGCGCGCCGGTGCGCGTCCTAACGTTGAGTGGGCTGAACCTCCACAACCGCTGCATTCTGGTGACGACGGATTTCGAGGACGAGCATAGCGATTTCGAGATCAGCGCTCCGGACATGCTGCACGTGTTCTCCGCCGGCCGGCGCATTCCGATTGTTACCGGCGCCGGCGGTACGGTGAACGGCCAAAGCTCCGTCTGGTGCGGCGACAAGATCGACTTCCGCCAGTGGGGCGTGGAGTTCGACAACGGCTTCGGGAAGACGGTGGTGAAGCTCGATGTCCCCAACCGGAAAGGCAAACTCGGCTGGGTGGGTTTCATGCGCGGCAGAAATCAGTACCTTCCGGCGGCGTTGTGCGAAAGCTATCCGCAAGTCCAGCGATTCTGGCTGGACCAGGTGGACGCGATTCTTCAGGCCGGCGTGGACGGTATCGATTTCCGTGTGGAGAACCATTGCACGCACACCGACGATCCTTTCGCCTACGGATGGAACGACGTGGTGGTAGCGCAAGCGGGCGACGAAGCCAAATCGATCACACGGTATCGCGGGGACCAGTACACCGGCTTTCTGCGCAAGGCGAGGCAGCGCATTCATGCGCGCGGTAAAAAGATGCAATTGCACGTCAACGTGGAGTTCATGCGGCCCGATCCGCGTCCTTCGCGCCGCCTCGCTTACCCGTGGAATATCGACTTCGATTGGCGTGGATGGCTGCGCGAGGGTCTTGCGGATGAAGTGACACTACGGAACTTCCAATACACTCCCGAGTTCGTTCTGAACGATGCCTTTTCGAAAGAAGTCATCGCCGAGTGTGAGCGGCGAAAGGTGCCCATCCACTACAACCGCTATATGAGCGTTCCGGAGAAGCCCGCGGCGGACTATGTGAAGGACCTGGAGCGAATCTACCGCGATGGCCGCTTCCGTAGCTTCATCGTCTATGAATCCAGCAGCTTCTTGTTTCCGGAGGGCGAGGGGGTTGCGCCGAAGTACGGAATATTCGAAGCTGTGCGAGACAAGGCGAAGGAGTTGGGATTGCGCGTTGCGCCATAATGACTCCATATCGAAAGGCGGGCTTATGCGGAGATGGCATCGTTGGGCTGGTGTGCTGATTGTGTTGGCCGCTGCGACTGGTGCAGGCGCGCAGGAACTGGGGACGCTCACTTTTCCGACCTCCGGCAAAGCGGCCGCACAACCCAAGTTTATCGAGGGTGTGAAAGACCTTCACAGCTTTGAGTTCGACGAGGCGGCGGCAGCCTTCCAGAAGGCGCAGCAACTGGACCCGGACTTCGCCATGGCGTACTGGGGCGAGGCCATGAGCCACAACCATCCCCTCTGGGCCCAGCTCGATTTGCCTGCGGCCCGCAAGGCGTTAGAGCATCTCGCTCCCACGCACGAAGAGCGCCTGGCAAAGGCGAAAACGGAAAAGGAGAAGGCTTATTTGACGGCAGTGAATCAGCTCTTCCTCTCTGCCGGAGACAAGCTGGCGCGCGACAATGCCTACTCGGAAGCGATGGCGCAAATGTACAAGCAGTGGCCCGAGGATCATGAGGTCGCCATTCTCTACTCGCTCTCGCTGCTCGGCACAGTGCGTCCTGCGGATAAGGGCTACCGGCGGCAGGCGCTGGCCGCATCGATTGCGCTCAAGGTCTTTCAGGAGAACCCGAATCACCCAGGCGCGGCGCATTTCATCATCCACTCGTTCGACGATCCCGACCACGCCATCCTCGCACTGCCCGCCGCCCGTGCCTATGCCAGGATCGCGCCGGCAGCCCCGCATGCCATTCACATGCCGTCGCACATCTTCGTCCAACTCGGCATGTGGGACGACGCGGCTACGTCGAACATCATCGCGTACAAGGCCGCTGTAGATCTGCTGGCGCGGATGCACCTGCCCGAAGGGCGCGAGGATTTTCACACGCTGTCGTGGCTGGAGTACGCCAACCTGATGCTGGGGAAGTTCGACGAGGCACGGAAGAACGTTGACCTCGCCAAAGAGTCCGCCGATCGAAACCCGAAGAAGCCGAACATCGCTGAGCAGTACCACACGATGCTGGCGCGGTACATGCTGGAGACCGGCAAGTGGGAGAAGATCGCGCTGGAGGATGCAACGGATCCGCCGGCTCGCCGCGAGCCCATGCCCACCATGACGGGAATGGGCGCACCCTACTCGGGGCAGGGGACGTGGGTGTTCATTGCAGGGCTAAGCGCGGCTAAGCTGGGTGACGCGGCGCAAGCTGAGCGCGCGCACGCCAAACTGAGCGCGATGCGGCAGAGTGCGGAAACGGCAGACCCGTTCGGCGCCAAGCCGTTCGCCGTCATGGAAGCGGAAGTGGCGTCAGCGATTCAGTTGGCCCGCGGCCAGAAAGCGGAGGCGATCCGCTTGGCAAAGAAAGCCGCTGATATCGAAGTTACGATGGATGCGCCTACCGGCCCGCCACAGCCGATCAAACCGGCACTGGAGTTCTACGGAGAAGTGCTGCTGGAAGCAGGCAAACCGGCTGAGGCGGCCGCGGCCTTTCAACAGGCCTTGCTGCGGACACCCAACCGCGCGCCATCTGTGCAAGGTCTGGCGCGCGCCACCGGCAAGAGCGGCGTCGCTACTACCGCGGCGCGCTAGTCATCGCGCGGTCCATCCGCCATCGATCAACATCGTGTGCCCGGTAATCAGCGAAGCCGCCGGTGAGGCGAGGAACACCACCGCCCCGGCGACATCCATCGGCTGGCCGATGCGGTGCAGCGCGGCAATCCGTTCCACGACGTCGGCGCGAAAGGCCGGGTCGGCGAGGCACTCCTCCGTGCCTGGGGTTTCGATGAACGTGGGCGCAACCCCGTTGACGGTAATCCCGTGCTTGCCCCACTCGACTGCCAGACACTTCGTGAGGTGAACGATAGCCGCCTTCGTGGCACAATAGATGGACTCGGTGGGCAAAGCCGCAAATCCAGCCTGCGAGCTCATATTGATAATACGGCCGCTTTGCTGGCGGATCATCACTCGCCCCGCGGCTTGGCTGGCGAAAAACGTTCCTTTCAAATTCACAGCCAGGGTTTGATCGTAGTCCTCTTCCCGCACATTCTCGGCGAGATTACCCGGCGCAATGCCTGCGTTGTTGACAAGGATGTCCAAATGACCAAACTGCGCCACGGTGTCGTCAACGGCGCGAAAAATCTGGTCGAGACTGGTCACGTCCATTTGCAGCGGCAGCGCCCGCCGCCCCAGCGCCTCGATCTCAGCAACGAGGCCTCCGTGAGCATTGCGATCCCGCAAGCCCAAGGCGATATCCGCGCCCGCGTTGGCCAACGCGAGCGCAATGGCACGGCCAAGTCCGCGCGCCGACGCCGTCACCAGGGCAACTTTATCCGTCAAATCGAATTGGGGGAACTGATTCACAGAAACCAGCCTAGCAGTCCGTAGCGCAAGTGGTCACGCTCGAAAGATGGGACTTCCATGATAGGGGTTTGTCAAGGGAAAACAGACTTCTCCCTGCACTT
>JBDTMC010000260.1:0-10898 GCA_039934475.1 Bryobacteraceae bacterium
GTCGGCCGACGTACTGTTGAAGCGTTCCCTTCCACGAGATCGGCATTGCGAGGAAAAGCGTGTCGAGCCGTGCGTCATCGAATCCTTCGCCGATGTAACTTCCCGTCGCTGCTTTCTCCCTATACCACCTTTGAGGACGATGATTCCGAACCCGGCCGACCAGTGCTGTCTCGATCTGGGTGATGTGTTCCGTCCGTCCCGTTAAGACGAGCGGCGAGCGTCCTTGGTCCATCGCGCAAACAACGTCATTGACGATGAGGATGTTGCGGGCTTCGTCCGTAGTCAGCGCGGCATAAATGCCCTGGATGGCTGGCGCCCCGGCACTCGCCATCCGGAAATCCGCAATTCTCGGAATGACGACATGGTTGAACGGAGTTGAAGATGGGAAACGCACTGCCGTTCTTATGGACGGTTGGATTCACGTTCAGGTAGAGGACCGCGAAGGCAAGCATTGGTTCATCCGGCTTTGGCCCGCAGTCGAATGAAGCTCACTTTCAGAAACCTGTTGGAGCGTATCGGGAAGATTACCAGATCCACTTCACATCGTACTGATGGATTCGTTCATCGTTCGTCACCAGCACCATGTCTTCCAGCTTCGCCTGGGCGACCATCATTCGGTCAAACGGATCCTTATGCAGCATGGGCAACCCGTACATCGCGTAGGCATGCGATGCCTCCACCGGCAATACTCGGGCGTCCAAAGTAGCAACCCAGGCGGCTAGGGTCACGCCGGCATCCCGGATCGTGATCGCCCCAATGCTCGCCTTGATCGCCAACTCCCACAGCGCGGCCGCGCTGATCACGCGCTTGGTTGCGGAATCCTCGCAAAGCCGGTGCGCTTTCCGGGAGAGCCTCTCCGGATCGCGCATTGCCCACACGACTACATGGCTATCCAGCAGGTAGACCCTGCTCACAGCTTGCCGCCGAATAAGGCGTCTACCTCTTCATCCGACATGCCCTTCTCCCATCCCGGTGTTTCGGTGACCATGTCCCGCCACAAACCCAGCGGGATCTTCTCCGTCTTCGCCTTCTCCCGGTAGGGGACTAGCTGAGCCACTGGCTTGCCGGCCCGCATGATGACCACTTCCACCCCACGCGCCGTCTGCGCCAGCAGCTTCGACAGATTTGACTTGGCTTCGTGCACATTATAACTGGGCATGGATCTTCCTTAGCCCGCTCAACGGGCTAACTCCATTCTCTCACGGCCGATTGGCCTCCCCACGCATAGGCTACACTAACGGCTTGCAGGACGGACGCCCGATCTCTCTAGATATCACCCTCACTCCCCACGGCCGGCTCGCTCTCATCCACGACGCCGTCGCTCCGGCGCTGGACAACGCACTCACGCAACGCCTCACGCAGGCATTCGAGCGCGGGCCGGGCCACGGCCTGCTTCTTCTGGGCGTCAGCGAAGCCGGCACCGTCTTGCCGCCGGTGCTCTCCTATTGGCGCGAATTCGCCGTGCGCTATGTCACCTCCCTCTGCACACAGCAGGATGGCGGGACACATGCCGCGCCTCCCGCGGACAGAGAACTCGATCACTTGGCGATGGTCGCGCCTCCCATGATGGGCGCCGAATATCTGACGACCGCCGTGCTCCAATCCCTTTGGCGGGATATTGACGCAGCCTTGGGGATTGAACTGGCCGAATCCAAATGCGGCGTCCAGGATTTCCTCAAACAGCGGAATCCCGCGTGGAACCTGGTGGGCCGCGTGCACTTCAACGTAGCCGAGAACCGTGCGGATCCGGATCACCCTTTCGCATTTCTGGCCACCTACACCACGCGGCTTTCGGCACATGCCAAAGCACAACACTTGCCTCTGGGACAGGCGCTCCGGGAGTACTCGGGTGCGGGCAACAAGGACCGCCTACTCTCGCTTCTGGTGCCGGTTCAGAGGGCGTCGGAGACGTGCCCGTGGCTCAAGGAGATGATCGACGCGGGTGAGATTTTTCATCCCTTACGCTGGACGCCGCATGAGACCTTGCGGCTTTTGCGGGACGTCCCCCGATTGGAAGCAGCGGGCGTGGTGGTCCGCATGCCGGCGGGATGGGGAGGCAGTCGGCCCCCGCGGCCGCGCGTTACCGGCACTGTGGGAACCAGGCAACCCTCCGGACTGGGACAGGGCGCGCTGCTGGATTTCCAAATGGACGTCACGGTGGATGGTGAACCACTCACCGCCACCGAGATCCGCGAGTTGCTGGCGAAGACCGAAGGGCTCGCTCTGGTTCGAGGGCGCTGGATCGAACTCGACCGCGACCACTTGCAGGGAATGCTGGCGCGCTTCCGCGAACTGGAGCGCATCGCCAAGGCCAACGGACTGGGGTTCGGCGAAGCTATGCGGTTGCTGGCCGGCGCCGACGTCAACGCGAAGGATCAGCCGCTGGCGGAGCAGGCCGATTGGACGCAGGTGGTCGCCGGCCCTTGGTTGGCCCAGATGTTGCAGGGTCTGCGCGATCCGCAGGCGCTGGCGCAGGTGGATCCGGGCGAGGAGCTGAAAGGCACCTTGCGTCCTTACCAGCAGGCCGGCGTCCGATGGCTCCATTTCCTTTCCAAACTGGGCCTGGGCGCATGCCTGGCCGACGATATGGGACTCGGCAAGACCATCCAGGTGCTGTCGCTCCTGCTGGTTTTGAAACGAGAAGAAAGTGCCAATCCGCAGCCTAGCCTGTTAATCGCGCCGGCTTCGCTGCTGGCCAACTGGGCGGCGGAAATCGACCGCTTCGCTCCGGGCTTGAAGGCCCTCATCGCACATCCCTCGGCGCTGGCGGCTGCGGAACTGAAGGCGTTCGACACCGCGAAGTTGCAAGGCATTGACCTGGTCATTACCAGCTACGGTTCGCTGCTGCGCATGCCTTGGCTTTCTGAAGTGCCGTGGCGCCTGGCGGTGCTGGATGAAGCGCAGGCGATTAAGAATCCCGATTCCAAACAAACCCGCGCCGTCAAACAAGTGAAGGCGGGAGCCCGTCTCGCGCTGACCGGAACGCCCGTGGAGAACAGCCTGGGCGACCTCTGGTCGATCTTCGATTTCGTCAATCCAGGCCTGCTCGGGACTTCGAAAGAATTCGCCGGCTTCGCCAAGCGTTTGGCCGATCGCCCCCAGGGGTATGGGCCGTTGCGCGAACTCGTGCGGCCGTATATTTTGCGGCGCCTGAAGACCGACAAAACGGTGATCGCGGACTTGCCCGATAAAACCGAAATCAAAGCCTACTGCCCGCTGAGCCGTCCCCAAGCCGCACTTTATGAACAGGCGGTGAAGGAGCTGGCCGCGCAAATTGCCGATACTTCGGGGATCCAGCGCAAAGGCATGGTGCTTGCGTACCTGATGCGTTTGAAGCAGATCTGCAACCACCCCTCGCAATGGCTGGGCGATGGCGCGTGGAGCGAGGCCGACAGTGGCAAATGGGCGCGCCTGCGCGAGCTTGCCGAAGTGGTGGCGGCCAAGCAGGAGAAGATGCTCGTGTTTACCCAGTTCCGCGAAGTTACCGCGCCGCTGGCTGCTTTCCTCGGCTCGGTATTCCAGCGGCCAGGCTTGGTGCTGCACGGAGAAACCGAGGTCAAGAAGCGCAAGGACCTGGTTCGCCGCTTCCAGGAAGACGAATCCGTCGGCTTTTTCGTACTGTCGCTGAAGGCGGGTGGGGCCGGGCTGAACCTGACTGCAGCGTCGCACGTAGTGCATTTCGACCGCTGGTGGAATCCGGCGGTCGAGAATCAGGCGACCGATCGTGCGTTCCGCATCGGCCAAACCAAAAACGTGCTGGTCCACAAGTTTGTTTGCCGTGGTACCGTGGAGGAAAAAATCGACCAGCTGATTGAATCCAAGCGCCACCTCTCGCAAGAGTTACTGGAGGGCGGTGCGGGTGTCCTGCTGACGGAAATGAAGGACGACGAAATCCTCAAGCTAGTAGCGTTGGATCTCAATAAGGCCTTTAGGGAGTAATCGATGCGGTATGAAGATTGGGCATTCCCGCGGTATATCCCAGTTGCGGAACGCCGCCGCAAGGCGCTGCGTGCAATGGAGAAGCGCAACAAACAGGGGCACTCCGTTTCCTCTGTCATCATCGAAGGCCGGACCATCGCCAAGACATTTTGGGGCAAGGCATGGTGCGACAATCTGGAGCGCTACAGCGACTATGCAAACCGTCTGCCGCGCGGGCGAACCTATGTGCGCAACGGGTCTGTGGTGGATTTGCAGATTAAGCCCGGCGAGATCCACGCGCACGTCAGCGGCTCAAGCTTGTACGAAGTCACTCTGAAAGTGACGCCGGTTGCGAAAGCGCATTGGAATTCCATTTGCACTGATTGCGCGGGTACCATCGATTCGCTTGTTGAGTTATTGCAAGGGCGCTTGTCCAAGAGCGTGATGGAGCGCATCTGCAGGCAGGGCCAGGGATTGTTTCCTTCGCCGGCCGAGATTCGACTTTCCTGCAGTTGCCCTGATTGGGCGGACATGTGCAAGCACGTCGCGGCGGTGCTGTACGGTGTCGGCGCCCGGTTCGACAAGCAGCCCGAACTACTCTTCCGTTTGCGGGGCGTGGATGAAAAGGAATTGATCGCAGGCGCGAGCAAGGCGGCCCCCTTGTCCAAGCAGAGCCCGTCGGCTGGCAAGGTGCTGGCAGACGAAGACCTCGCCGCGATGTTCGGCCTGGATATGGCGACGGACGCGAGTGCCGGAGAGGCGCCGTCTTCTCCGCAGCGGGCCAAGAAAGCAGCGGCAGCAAAAAAGCCCGCTAAAAAGAAGAGTGCACCGAAGAAAACCGCAATCAAGCCTCGCAAGCGATAGCAGCGAGCCGCCAGCCGCAACTCGCGCAAGTGGTCAGGCTCGAAAAATGGGGACTGGCATGACTTTCCGACGCCGGTAAGCTACTGTAAATAAAGTAGTTACCCAGGGAGGAAACTCGTGCCTGTCCCCATTTTTCCGGCACACGGCGTTGCCCCCGGGCTGCTAGAGTTGGAGGGCCAGAACACATCGATCTGATTCCAGGAAATCATGAATCCGCAGTGCTTCGCGTCGCAGAAGTTGTTCGATCACCCTGGCAGGGAAATTGCACCGTTCAATCCCGGATGACCTTAGGCGGCGGACCAAGGCGTTCGGCCAAGTGCACGAAATCCCGATCGGTGCTGACCACCGCAGTAAAGTCTAAGTTCCTGGCCCAATCGAAAATGAACGGATCGGATGCACCGACGAGATCGTGATCGTACACCGTCTCAAGTCCGGGGAGGATGTCCGCGAGCTTCCGAATTAGTTTCGGGGAGAGATTCTGGTCCAGCAGGAGGCGCACGGGTCAGCGGTGGCCGTAAGCAATGTCGGCCATCTCCGCCGCAAACGCATAGACGGCCGGGAAGTCTTCCTTTTCGAGGCCTGGATGTTCACCAAGGATCTCCTCCTCAGTCATCCCGTGTGAGAGCCAGCCGAGGACGTCATTGACCGTGATCCGCATGCCGCGTATGCACGGCTTCCCATCCCGCTTTTCGGGCTCAATCGTGATGCGCGGATGCGCGAACGTCATACCTCGATTATGACGCAAAAGCTTGGCCGCAGCGCTCGCCCACCGCCAAGTAGCGATTGCGGAAACCCACTGCTACCTTACTGAAAACCCAACCCATAACGCGTACGAATCCATTGCATAAAAAGTATGGATTGTTCAGGCCGCGGTCCAGGCGACATAATGGCCGGACGAGCCGAAATTGCAATTCACGTTCACAGACCGAGAGCGATTCCGCGTTGGGATCATTCTTCTCGTCTGCTTGCTCGCCGTTTCCGTCCAGCGGTTCGACGCCGGTTCATATAGCAAGCTCACACAACTAGGGACCGCCTCGCACGCTCTCACAACGCTTCGCCATTCCGGCTCGCAGTCATTCGGCCGGTTGCTCAATCGAAACCGCTTTGAGGTCTCTTCTCATGGCCGCGCCTCGTGGGCCAATGTCGCCGTCCGCACTGGCTCGCGGCTAACTCTCTCTTCACTTCCGTTCTGCTTCACTTTCCGTGAAGACCCTCTGGCGGCGCCCGCCTTCACCGGCTTCGGACGCTCCCCGCCTTCTCTCACCATCTAGCGTCGACTGACCTGGACCCTGCACGCCGAAACGCGTTGCCAGTGTGTCTGCCTGTCCAAGAGCTAATAGGGAGAAGAATGGAATGGCGACTGTAATCAAAAGCACTCTGTGGCTTACCGCGTTCTGCGGTCTACTGCCAGCATTGGCGAGTGCCGAAACCGCAATTGAAACTCGGATCGCGGCCGTTGAGGCCGCTGCCAAATCTGCTCAAAGCGCAGGCGACAACGCCTGGATGCTGGTGAGTGCCGCATTGGTCCTGATGATGACCGGGCCCGGGCTGGCCCTCTTCTACAGTGGCCTGGTGCGCAAGAAGAACGTGCTCGGCACCATGATGCAGAGCTTTATGATGATGGCTCTCGTCACCGTGCTCTGGGCGTTAGTTGGGTATAGTCTCGCCTTCGCCGAGGGCACCGCCTTCATCGGCGATTTCCGCTACATCTTTCTCACGGGTGTCGGTAGCGCCCCCAACGCTGACTATGCCGGTACCATTCCTCAGCAGACGTTCATGGTCTATCAGATGATGTTTGCCATCATCACTCCGGGCCTCATCGCGGGCGCCTTCGCCGAACGCATGAAGTTCAGTGGCATGACCCTGTTCACCATCCTCTGGATGTTTCTAGTCTACTTTCCCATGGCCCACATGGTGTGGGGCAAGGGCGGGCTCTTGAATGCGTTCTTAGGCGGAGCCATCCCGTGCTTCGATTTCGCCGGGGGCACCGTCGTCCACATTACGTCTGGCGTATCGGCGCTGGTGTGCGCTCTTTACCTCGGCAAGCGCGCCGGCTACCCAGAAGGCATGAAGCCGCACAGTCTCGTTCTCAGCTTCATCGGCGCCTGCCTCCTTTGGGTTGGTTGGTTTGGTTTCAATGCCGGTAGCGC
Source organism: Bryobacteraceae bacterium (assembly GCA_039934475.1). Classification (GTDB taxonomy): domain Bacteria; phylum Acidobacteriota; class Terriglobia; order Bryobacterales; family Bryobacteraceae; genus JBDTMC01. The sequence goes on from JBDTMC010000260.1 coordinate 6,933, forward strand.
ATTGGGCGCCTCCAGCTTGGCAACCAGTGCGTTTGTCGCCACGCATTTCGCAGCTGCCACTGCCGCGCTCGGCTGGATGTGCGCCGAGTGGATCAAGAACGGCAAGCCCAGCGCCCTCGGGGGCATCTCCGGAGCCGTCGCCGGACTCGTCGCCATCACTCCCGCTTCCGGCTTCGTGAAGCCGATGCCAGCCCTCTTTCTGGGCTTCGTCGCCGGTCTCTTCTGCTACTACATGTGCACTGCTGTAAAACACAAGTTCGGCTACGACGATTCTCTCGATGCCTTCGGCGTCCATGGCGCGGGCGGCACACTTGGAGCCATCCTCACCGGCGTGTTCGCAACCAACGCCGTCAACGACGCGCTGAAAGATGCCGCCGGCAAACCCCTTCCTCTTGGTTTGGTGGATGGCAACCCCATGCAAGTCGTCAACCAGTTGATCGGCTGCGCCATCGCCTGGGGTCTTGCCATCGTCGGCACGCTCATCATCCTCAAGGTTTGCGACATGACCGTCGGCCTCAGAATGTCGAGGGAAGACGAACTCGCCGGCATGGACGTCAGCCTGCACGGCGAAGAAGGGTACATCCTGTGATGAAGAAGATCGAAGCGATCATTCAGCCTTTCAAGTTGCAAGAGGTCGTCGATTCCCTTAAGGCCGCAGGCATCGATGGAATGACGGTCAGCGAAATCAAAGGCCACGGCCGCCAGGCGGGCCACACGGAGGTCTACCGCGGCATGGAATACAAAGTGGACTTCCTCCCCAAAACCAAAGTGGAGATGGTGGTGCCGGATACCCGGGTGGACGAGATTCTGGAATTGCTGGCCGCCGCTGCGCGCACCGGCAAAATCGGCGACGGCAAGATCTTCGTCTATCCGGTGGAAGACGCCGTTCGTATCCGCAACGGCGACCGCGGCGAATCGGCGTTATAGCGCGGGTAGGCTGCCGCGGCCGCCCTCAGCGGCTTCGGCGGCCCTCCGCGCCAGCTTCGCGAACACTTCCCGTAGTTCCGGCGGTTCCCGCACCACCACCCGGCAACCCATACTTAACAACATCGCTGCAAAGGTTTCCAGCGTGTCGCGTCCACAACGCAGGGTTGTGCCTCCATCCTCTTCCCGCATCGAAACGCGGTGCAGCGGAATGCGCGTGCTTACTGCCGCCAGCGGTGATTCCAACCACACTTCCACGAGATGCGCCGACTGCACAAACGGCATCCCCTCGTGCAGGTATTCCTTGATGTCGAAACCCACCGGGCGTTCAAACACTTCTTCGCGCAGTTCGGGCTGCGAAACCCGGTCCAGCCGGAACGTCCGCAAGGCCTGGCGCATCTGGCAGCGTCCCGCCATATACCAACGCCCGTCCATGTGGATCACTCCGTACGGTTCCACATCGCGCTGCGACGAAGCGCCGTCGTGCGCCTCATACGTGAAAGCCAGCCTTCGCCGCAAGCGGATCGCGGTGGCCACGCGGATCAACAACTCCGCCGGCGTCGATACCACCCATGGGCCCGGCTCCAGCGCCACCACCTCCTCCACCGTCTGCACGCTCTCGCGCAGCGGACCCGGCAGCACGCGGCCCAGCTTCGCCGCCGCGCCTTCCGTCGCCGGTGCAAACGCCGACAAACCGAGGTGCCGCAATCCCCGCAGTCCCAGCATGAGAGCAAACGCTTCTTCGTCTGTGAACATTAGCGGCGGTATACGAAATCCAGCCTTCAACCGGTATGAGCCACCCACCCCCCTCGTGCCCTCCACCGGAACGCACAAATCCTGAAGCCGCGCGATGTACCGTTGCACCGTTCGTGGGCTCACTTCCAGCCGTTCTGCCAGCTCCGCCCCGCTGACGTGCTCGCGCGCCTGCAGAATTTCAAGCACGGTCAGCACGCGCATAATCGGGTCGTACATGATTTTCATCCTGCCACGAAATTACGACAGGGGTTGTCGGGAATTGCCAATACTCTGGTTCTCGGGGAGCGCCAAAGCCGCCCCGCAAGGAGATCTTCAAATGGAAATGACTGCAACCCAAACAACGGTAATAGCACCGGAAGCGCTACTGGAACACTGGCAGGGTCATCGCCGCCTCACGCGCCGCGTGATCGACGCCTTTCCGGAGGACAAACTGTTCAGCTTCTCGATTGGGTCGATGAGACCGTTTTCCGAAATGGCAATGGAGTTTATAAAGATGGCCGAACCGATTGCCAGGGGTGTCGCTACCGGATCCTGGTCCGCTTGGGAGGAGTCCAAAGCTCCCACCACAAAAGCGGAAATCCTCGCCCTGTGGGACGCCGGCACCACAGCACTCAACACCATCTGGCCGACAATTCCGCCCCATCGCTTCGCTGAAGTAGATAAGGCTTTCGACCAGTGGGAGAATGCTGGGATCAACACCATCCTCTACGGGATTGATAATGAGATCCACCATCGCGGCCAGGGCTACGTGTACTTGCGGGCTCTGGGGATTGAGCCGCCTGCCTTCTACGACCGCAGCTGAAGCTACGAGTGCGCCGTTCCGGCGGCCTGATAGAGGAACGTCCATTCTTCTTCCGAAATACCCAGGAACGCCTCTACCACCTCGGGATCAAACTGCCGCCCGGCGCACCGTTGCAGTTCGCTAATTGCTTCCTGCTTCGTCTTGGCCTTGCGATAAGGGCGATCGATCAACATCGCATCGATCGTATCGACCACGGCAAAAATACGGCTGGCTAACGGGATGTCAGCACTCGCAAGACGTCCCGGATAGCCTGTGCCGTCGAATCGCTCATGGTGATGGAGCACCATTGTCGCCACTGGCCTTAAATGTCTGACTTTCGAAAGAATACGCGCTCCAATTTCCGGGTGAAGGCGCATTTCCGCCCACTCTAATTCGGTCAACGGACCCATCTTTCGAAGTATGGCATCGGAAACGCCAATCTTTCCAAGGTCGTGCAGCAGCGCACCGCGTCCGAGATTCGCGAGATGTTCTCCCGTAATTCCACACGCACGGCCCAAAAGCAGCGCCAGTTGGCTCACACGCCGCGAATGAGAGCCGGCTTCATGCGCCCTCGCATCCAACGCCATCACCAACGCATCCAGCAGCGAATCCGAAATATCGGGAGAAGCCAGGCGCGCCACCATCTGTTCGACATCCGGATCCATTGCCGAATGCTCGCTCTCTTCCAGTTCCGGTGGTGGAATCCAAGGGTATTTACTAGTGATTACCAAGTCGACTGCAGCTTCAAAAGCAGCTCGTTTTACCGGCTTGGGCAGATAATCTCTCGCCCCCAGTTTCATCGCTTGAACGGCCGTTCTGACATCGTTCGCGCCGGTAACGACGATCACCGGAGGCGCCGCCGCAAGAGCGCGTACATGCCTTAACAGTGTCAATCCGTCCATCACCGGCATCCCAATATCCGTGATTACCAAGGCGATTTCATCATTCTTGAGGACATGGAGAGCCTCAGCGCCATCCTTCGTTTCCCTGGGCGTAAATCCCAAGCCTTCCAACCATCTGGAAAACAGCTCTCGAACGGCTGGCTCATCTTCTACAACTAACGCCGAGGGCATACAGTTAATTCCTCCCCCTTGAGCTGGACTCCTCCCCTATTATCTCGATATTTGCCATTTTTTTCCCAATAGTTTAACGGAAGGGCCCACTCAATTGATGCGATCACCGCTCGAAAACATTACTATCTCTACCACGTTACCAACTCGCGGTTTCAGATTATCGTCAACTTGGCTATTGCGCGCAGAGGAGCGACGATGCCCCTGCTGTAAGCGCCTGACAAACCCTCGATAGCAGCCCTTTATTTTGCAGTGCATAACGCCGGTCTCCCTCCGCCACCTTGTTCCCGCGACATTCTCAAAGCAGCCGTAAATTTTCACAACCATATGATTCAGTGGGAGTTGCCAATTTCTCACCGATCTTCTTAGCTGTTTTGCAGAGCAAAAATCTTAAGTCCCGAAAGACAGTGCTTCCACTTCTGGTCGCTTTGGTAT
>JBDTMC010000261.1:0-10887 GCA_039934475.1 Bryobacteraceae bacterium
CACTGCTCAGTAATTACGACCGGGGGAACTGTCTCACCAATGTTGGCACGGAGGGGTTGGCCAGAGCTGCGTCAAGAAAACGCTCCTGAACGCGTAGGGCCACGTTGCGGTCGCCTTCCGGGACAACCCTCGCAAGCCGGCCCAAATCCGGCGGTGTCGCTCCCGCGCCAATAAAGCGCACTCCCACGGCAACGCGGTCGCCTCCCGCGGCGGTAACGGAGCGAACGTCGATGCGCTCGACCACCAGACGCAGACCGGGCACGCCGGGGATGTTGAAGAACGGGCTGACCTCGAAACTCTGCGAAATGATGCCACCAAGCAAGTTTTGCAGGATGAGCGCCAGTGCGGGCAACTGTTCGGGACGCTGGGGTTGAATCAGCGACGCTGGATCAATGGCGAGCGAAGGTGCGCCCTCGGCTGGAAAGGCGGGCAGGTGCACTGACACGTGGATCGCCGCCACCTCGGGATTACCGAGAAACGCGACATCGGCACTCAGCGCGACAACCAGGCTGAGGGTACCCGTGAGTACGCCGACCACCGTGCGGAGCGGCGTCAGTTGGAGGATCTCGAGGGTGAACGGGACCGACAACAACAGCGCGTCGGTGCCATCAAGGGCGCGCGTACTGAGTGGACCGATCAGGCTAAGCGTTCCGGCGACCCCATCATCGGGAATGTCAGTGAATACGCCGGATAACGCCTTCGCTAATTGCGAGCGCTGTGCGAGTGTGAGCAGCCTTTCAAAAGGGATGCGCTGGGGGATGGTGTTAGTTTGGTGCAGTCCGTTCAACACCTGATCGACAAGCGAGGTGTTGACCGCGGCGATGACGTCGAAGTCATCGGGAGCGAAGCGAAGGGCGACGGTCGGCACGGAGTTGCCACCCGCATGGACCGTCACCTTGGTTTTGGCGGCTATCCGTGCGGCGCGCTGCCGGGTGGTGTCGCTGATGGCGATGCTGGGCCGGGTTTTGCCTATGGCCTTGATGAGTGCAGGAGAGAAAGTGAACCCTTTCCGCTTCAGTTCACCGATTGGATCCGAGGCTCCGGCGACATTTCCCAGGGCGCGCAGGAGATCTTGCGTGGAACGTAGCTGCGGCATATTCTCGGGAATTGTACACCTGTAGGTGGCATTCCCCATCCCACTCTTACGCGGCAGCTGAATTGGCTCAATGCGGCCAAATCAGGCGGTCTGCTTACGCTTCTGCGCGAACTTATCGCGGAACTTCAAAACCTTTGGCGCGACTACATACGAGCAGTAACCCTGATTCGGATTGTCACGGAAGTAGTTCTGGTGGTAATCCTCGGCGGCGTAGAATTCCACGGCCGGAGTGACCTCGGTGACGATGGGGCTCTTGAAGGCGTCGGCGATTTCGCGGATGATTTCCTCTGCCGTCTGACGCTGCGCCTCAGAGTGGTAGAAGATGGCCGAGCGATATTGCGTGCCGACATCGTTGCCCTGACGGTTCAACGTGGTGGGGTCGTGGATGACGAAGAAGACTTCCAGCAGTTCGCGGAAGGAGGTGACAGCGGGATCGAATTCGATTTGAACCACTTCGGCGTGACCGGTAGTTCCGCTGCACACGGCTTTGTAAGTCGGGTTCTTGCCCGGGCCGCCCATGTAACCGCTGATGACGCCATGGACACCTTCCATCTCTGTGTAGACCGCTTCCAGACACCAAAAGCATCCCCCGGCAAGGGTGGCAATTTCTGAGTTCGACATGGTCTTCCCAAGGTAGCAAGGCGGGCCGCAGCCCGTCAGGCTTATACTCGTGAGGATGCAGGCGAATTCCGGGAATACAACTTTTGACGCGATCGTTGTGGGATCGGGTGCGACGGGAGGCTGGGCAGCGAAACAGCTTACCGAAGCGGGGTTGACTGTGGCGATGCTGGAGGCGGGTCCGAAGATCACGCCGAAGGACTTCAGCGAGCATGTCGAGAGTTGGAAGATGCCGTATCTGGGCATGTCCCCGAAGATCTTGAAAGACCGTCCCATCCAGGGACAGGTCTACGCTTGCCGCGAGACAAACTACCAGTGGTTCGTCAACGACTTCGAGAACCCGTACGTTCAGGAGAAGCCGTTTAATTGGATCCGGCAGCGGGTACTGGGCGGGCGCAGCTTAAGCTGGGGCCGGCAGAGCTATCGCCATGGCGACATCGATTTCAAGGCAGCCAGCCACGATGGCTACGGCGACGACTGGCCGGTGGATTATGCCGAGATGAAGCCCTACTACGAAACGGTGGAACGGTTCGTTGGGATCAGTGGTTCCGAGGAGGGACTGCCGCAGCTTCCGGATAGTATTTTCCAGCCCCCGATGGAGATGACGTGCGGTGAATTGGAACTGCGCAAGGCAGTGAAGGCGAAGTTCAACCGCACGGTGACCATTGGCCGCGTGGCGATTCTAACGCGCCCGCTGAATGGACGGCAGCCGTGCCACTATTGTGGTCCTTGCGAGCAGGGGTGCTCGACATTTTCGTATTATTCGAGCCCGTGGACGACGATTGCCGCGGCGCAGAAAACGGGCCGGCTTACGCTGATCACCGATGCGGTGGTGTCGCGCGTGGCGACAAAAGACGGCAAGGCGTCGGCAGTGGAATACCTTGATCGCAATACGCGCGAATTGCACGAAGTGCGGGCGAAGGTTGTCGTGCTCTGCGCGTCCACGCTGGAGTCCACGCGGTTGTTGATGAATTCCAACATCTGCAATAACAACGACGCGCTCGGCCATTACCTGATGGATCACATCTACGAAGGCGGGGCCGGCGGTACGATGCCGATTGCGGAGGCGCGGGCTTGGGCTGGTCCCCCGCGGCGGCCGAATGGCATCTACATCCCGCGCTTCCGCAACATCACGGAGAAGACCACCAACGGATTCATCCGCGGCTACGGCTACCAGGGTGGGAGTTCGCCATCCTTCCGTTTCGACGCTCCCGGCTTTGGCGCAAAGTACAAGGACGCCGTGCGCAGTGGCTACTGGGACATCGGGATGACGGCATGGGGCGAATGTCTCGCCCGCAAGGAAAACTACGTCACCCTGGATAAGGACAAGGTGGACGCGTGGGGCATTCCGATTCTCCGGGTCCACGCCGATTGGAGCGACAACGAGAAGAAGCTGTGGGAGGACGGACGGCAGCAGGCCGCGGAGATGCTGGAAGCGGCCGGAGCGAAGAACGTGCACGTCACCGGACAGATGTCGGTACCGGGGTTCTGTATTCATGAGGTGGGCACGGCGCGCATGGGGAATGACCCGCAGACAAGTGTGCTGAACAAGTATTGCCAGACTCACGAAGTGGAGAATCTGTTTGTCACCGATGGCGCCGCTTGGGTTTCGATTGGATGCCAGAATCCTACGCTGACGATGATGGCGTTGACGGTGAGAGCTTGCGATTATATCGTGAGAGAGTATTCGAAGAAGGTCGCTTAGCGGGACCGTTTGGCGTAGGGAAGCCAGAGTAGCGCGAACAGCAACAGGGCCACACCTGCGGTGACGAAGAGGTAAGTGGGCCACGGGCCAAAGAAGTCTACTGGTGTGGCTCCGGCGGGCTTACGGCAGAGGAACATGTAGTTCGTCTTGTAGACCGTGTTGAAGACACCCACGAACAACGCCCAGGCGATGACGGCGCTGAAGGCTTTCGCGACGCTCCACGGCCGCGGACGCTTCTGTTTCGTCCACACCAGGTAGAGCACCCCGACAACGACACCGCCGTGCGCGATGAAGAACTGGACACTGGAAAGCGACCACAACGGGGCGAAGAGTTCCGGGGTGATGCACGTCATTCCTGCGCCGGCCAAGCCAAGGTAGTAGACGATGTCGAACAGCTCATCCGAGTTCGCCAATAGCATCGCGATGGTCATCCACAGCGTGAAGTCGGAGAGTTGAAGCGGCAGCGCGTCGGGAAAGCGCATCCACCCGTGAATGGCGCGGTCGGCGTAGGAGACGATTTCATTCGCGGCCAGGCAGAGCGCGATCCCTTTGCGGATCGCGCTCCGTGAGCCCAAGGCCGATAGGGCGGCGGCGGTAAGAGGAATGGCGGCGAGGATGAGGAAATGCCCGGCGCTGAAGACGCCGTAATCCTGCGCCATTATTCCGCTACGACAGGATTCGTCAGTTCTCCCAAACCCTCAATGCGCACCGTCACCTGGTCGCCGGCCAGCAACCAGCGCGGCGGCTTGCGAGCCAAGCCGACACCGGCCGGTGTTCCCGTGGATACCACGTCACCCGGCTCCAGGGTAACCACGCTCGAGATGTATTCCACAAGATCCGGAATACGGAAAATCAGTTCGCGCGTGTTGGAGCTCTGCAGGGTTTCGCCGTTGATGGCGAGGCTGATGTCGAGGGCGTGCGGGTCGGCAATCTCGTCGGCCGTAACCAACCAGGGACCCATGGGCGCAAAAGTGTCGAAAGTCTTTCCCATCAGCCACTGTGTCGTTGCCATCTGGAAATCGCGGGCACTGACGTCGTTGACGATGGTGTACCCGGCTACGTGCTGCTGCCAGTTGGCCGCCGGGATACGGCGGCCGCCCGTTCCGATCACGAAGGCGAACTCCGCCTCGTAGTCGGGCTTAATGGAATTGGCGGGCAGAACGATCGCGTCGCCGGGAGCGATCACCACGTTGGGGAACTTATTGAAGATGGTCGGCACCTTGGGGATCTCCATCTTCGTCTCCATGGCGTGGTCGCGGTAGTTCAAACCGACGCAGATGAATTTGGGCGGGCGCGGAATCGGCGCCAGCAGTTTGACGGCATCCGGATTGAGACCTTCCGCCGTAGAAGCAGCATGGGTCCGAATGCGAGAGAGGGCCTCCTGGCCGCCGGCAAGCACGGATAGGATGTCGGCGTAGCCGGCGGCGGCAAGGGAAACAATAAGACCGTCCTGGCGCAGCATGCCGGGCTCCGGCGAGCGGCCGGGCCGCTGAAAAGTGAGCAGTCGCATGCACAAAGCTTAACGCGCCGGCCGCCTCGCGCGCGATAAACCTCCCTGAAACATTTGCTTGCTACCATGTTGGCGAGTTATGAGCATCTATCTTGTCGCACTCATCACACTGGCAATCCTGCAGATCTCGGTTCTCTGGACAACAATCTATCTGCATCGGGGACTCACGCACAAAGGGCTGGAATTGCATCCTGCCCTGGCGTTGCTGGCTCACTTGCACGTCGCCGTTTTCCTCGGGATTGCGCCTCGGGAGTGGGTAGCGGTGCATCGCAAGCACCATCACTTCTCCGATCAGGAAGGCGATCCTCACAGCCCGCGCATCTACGGGCTGTGGCAGGTGCTGTTCGGCAATGTCTTCTACTACGGGCGTGAGGCGGCGAATAAAGCGACCGTGGAGAAGTACACGCCAGACTACAAGCCGGACATCATCGACAAAGCGCGCATTCTGCACTCAGGCCTGATTTGGGGTTCCATTACGTTTGTGGCGATGTTCGGGTGGAAGGTCGGACTGGCGGCATTCGCGTTCCACGCGGTAGCCTATATATTGCTGAACTCAGCCATCAACAGCGTGTGTCATATAGTGGGTTACCGGAATTTCAACAATTTGGCCACCAACCTGCAAGTGCTGGCGCTGTTTACGGGCGGCGAAGGATTGCACAACAACCACCACGAGTATCCGACTTCGGCGCGGTTTGCAGTGCTGCGTTCGGAGGTGGATCCGGCGTGGCCCCTGATTTGGATGCTGGAACGCTTTCGACTGGCGCGCATCAATCGCGTAGCACTGGCAAAGGCTTAAGAACCAATTCCCATGGGCAAGGACGCAAGCCTATCGGACTTCGAAAACTGGGTGGCCCAGGTGGGCCGGCGGCTGTGGCGCGCGTTTGTGGGCGCCTATGACGACAATGCGTTCGGCTTTGCCAAGGGCGCCGCGTACTCGGCACTGCTCGCTTTTTTCCCTGTACTGGCGACGCTGGCGGCAATCTTGGTTCACGCCAACGCGGCGGCAGTGTCCCGAAGCATATCGAATTTTCTCTTCGAAGTTGTTCCGCCCGGAACGGAAGAACTGGTAGTGAAGAACCTTTTGGTGGTGGGCGCGCGCCCCATGTCGCTGCTGGTGAGCGCGACACTACTTTCGGCATGGGCTGCTTCGGGCGTGATGATGAGCATGATGGAAGGCTTCCACGCCGCCTATCGAATTCCAGATACGCGCAGTTTCCTGAAGAAACGTGGCACTGCGATCCTGCTGGTGTTCTTAGCAGTGCTACCGGCCGTAGGTGCTTCCGCGCTGATGCTGGCGGGCCAACGGGCGGAACGGAGCCTGCTGCGCTGGCTGGGCGTTTTAGGGCTGTCGCAGGAGTTGCACGGATGGCTGGCCTTCCTTGGCTTTGTAGTGCGTTACAGCATCGCATTCGCGGCGGTAGTGCTGGTTACGGCGTGCCTATACTCGCTGGGGGTTCAGAAGCACAGACCGTTTCGCCGCGTATGGCCGGGCGCGACTGTGGCAACTGTCTTGTGGCTGGCGGCTACGCTGATTTTCAGTTGGTACGTGCGGAACATCGCCAACTACAACGTGATGTACGGAAGTGTGGGTGCGGTGATCGCGCTGCTGGTATGGATGTTCGTGCTTGCCGTAGTGGCGCTGATCGGATGCGAATACAACGCCGAGGAAGAGCGCGGAGGCTAGACAAAGAAAGCCCGCTGAGTATACTGGACTATGGCATTTCAACTGGCGGTGGATTACAGTCCCCGAGGGGACCAGGTAACCGCCATTGAGCAACTCGTTCGGGGCATTCACGACGGAGAGCAGCATCAGGTTTTGCTCGGTGTCACCGGATCGGGTAAGACATTTACAATGGCCAAGGTCATTGAGGCCTTTGGCCGCCCCTCCCTTGTGCTGGCTCACAACAAGACGCTGGCGGCGCAGCTCTACCACGAATTCAGAACGTTCTTCCCTCACAACGCCGTCGAGTATTTCGTAAGCTACTACGACTACTATCAGCCGGAAGCCTATATTCCCTCCGGCGATGTCTACATCGAGAAGGAATCTACGATCAACGAGGAACTGGACAAACTGCGGCTGTCGGCGACTCGTTCCTTGTTTGAACGGCGCGACTGCGTCATCGTCGCCAGCGTCAGCTGTATTTACGGCCTCGGCTCGCCGGATGCGTACTATGGCATGCTGCTGATGCTCGATAAGGGGCAGAAGATCGGCCGCCAGCAGATTGTCCAGAAGCTGGTGGAAATTCTGTACGAGCGCAACGACGGGGACTTCCGTCGCGGCACCTTCCGCGTTCGTGGCGATGTGATCGAGGTTTTTCCAACCTACGACGATAACGCCTACCGCATCGAATTGTGGGGCGACGAAGTGGAGAGCCTTTCGCAAATCGATCCGTTACTTGGCCAGGTGCGCCAGACCTATGCCCGGCTGCCAATCTACCCGAAGACACACTATGTGATGTCTCCAACCACGAAGCAGCAAGCCATGCAAAGCATCGAGAATGAGCTGCAGTGGTGGCGCGGCGAGTTGGAGAAGCAGGGCAAATTGATCGAGGCCCAGCGGCTGCACCAGCGGACCATGTTCGATCTGGAGATGATCAAGCAGATCGGTTATTGCCACGGAATCGAGAATTACTCGCGGCATTTCTCCGGGCGGCTGCCGGGTGAAGCACCTCCAACGTTGCTTGACTATCTTCCGGCCGATTCGCTGATCTTTCTCGACGAGAGCCACCAAACCGTGCCGCAGTTACAGGGCATGTATCACGGCGACCGCTCGCGCAAGCAGAATCTGGTCAACTATGGTTTCCGCCTACCCAGCGCGATGGACAACCGGCCGCTGACGTTCGAAGAGTTCGAGAACCGGGTGAATCAGGTGGTCTATGTCTCAGCCACCCCCGGTCCTTACGAGTTGACGAAAGCTGCCGGTGAAGTGATTGAGCAGGTGATTCGTCCGACTGGGCTGGTAGATCCGGAAGTTGAGATCCGGCCTATTAAAGGCCAGGTGGACGACCTGCTTAACGAGATCCGGATACGTACCGAGTGCAACGAGCGAGTGTTGATCACAACCCTTACCAAGCGCATGTCCGAGGACCTGGCGGAGTACTATTCGGAAGTGGGAGTGCGCTGCCGCTATCTCCATTCCGAAGTAAGTACACTGGACCGGATCAAGATTCTGCGCGATTTGCGACGCGGCGAGTTTGATGCCCTGATCGGCGTGAACCTGCTCCGGGAAGGTCTGGACCTGCCGGAGGTATCGCTGGTCGCCATTTTAGATGCGGACAAAGAGGGCTTCCTGCGGTCCACCGGTTCTCTCATTCAAACTATGGGCCGGGCGGCGCGCAACGTGAACGGACGGGCCATCCTCTACGCCGACGTCTTAACCGTAAGCATGCGGCGTGCTATCGACGAAACCAATCGCAGACGCCGCATCCAGCAAGACTACAACGAGCTGAACAACATCACTCCACAGACAATCATCAAGCCGATAGATATGTGTCTGGTCGCCGTGGCAGAGGGCGACTACGTAACAGTGCCGTTAGAGCCCGAGAGCGAAGTGGAACAACTGACTCCCCAGGAGCGGGAGCGCTTTCTCGGGGAACTGGAAACGCACATGCGGGAAGCGGCCAAGAGGTTCGAATTCGAGAAGGCAGCACAGATACGAGACCGCATCAAGGCACTACGAGGGCCCAAAGCGTATGAGGAAAACACGGCAGCTGGCGCTGATTTGCGCCGGCCCGGCTAACAGTCAAGCGCTGGCGCAATTGCCTGGCATCGACGACAGACTGGGACCTGTCAAGGCAACATCCTTCCGGCTGGCGAGCCGGATTACAAACGCGCTTCGTTCCGGGTTTCCAGCAAGGACCTTTGAGGATCTCGCCGAATGCGGCATCATCCTCGTTGTGGCCCCTGACCGCGGGGTGAAGAAAGTGGTCGATGACCTTGTTCGCTCAAAAATCCCGTGGCCCGGGAAGATGGTAGTGCTGTTGAGCGCAGCGCTGGACAGCTCTGAATTGAAGGTGCTGGCCGAACGGGGCGCGGGAGTCGCCTCACTGCACAATGTGGAGGGAATGGCAGGCCCGCGCTATCTGGCCGAAGGGACCACCTCGGTGCTGCGGGAACTGCGCAGTATTTTGCCCATCGGTTCTCAAATGATGGAAATGGAGCCGGGCAAGAAACAGCTCTGCCTGGCGGGTCTCTCGCTGGTGACGACGATGCTTACCCCAATGATCGATTCGGCAGTGGACTGCCTCAAGATGGGCGGATTGTCCGGCCGGGAGTGCAGCGCACTGGTGGATCGCCTGGTAACGAACACGGCACGAGCTTACGTGAAGAGCGGTCCCAAAAGCTGGGGGGGTGCACTGGCAGACCGAGATTGGAGCGCGATTAGTAAGCAGATGAGCGCAATTTCAGCCCGTGACCCCGAACTGGCAAAGTGGTTCGAGCAATGTGCTACCTATGCCGTCCGGCGCCTGCATGGAGAGACCGAATTGGCTACGCAGACCCGCGTGAAGGCGGCCAGCTAGCCGACTGCGATAGGATGGCATCGCGAGGAATGCATCGTGGCCATTGTTGCGGGTGTGGATTACGGGACGCTCAGCGTTCGGGTCTCTATTGTAGACAGTGAGAAAGGGCGGATCGGATCGGCCGTTGCCGAGTATCCGCTGGCACGGCGTAAGGACGACCCCGACTACGCCACTCAGAAGCACGCCGACCACATGAGCGCGCTCCAGAATGCCATGCGCGACGCATTGGCTGCAGCATGCGTAGATGGTGCGCGCGTAGAGGCGCTCGCCATCGACACTACAGGATCGAGCGTCATCCCGGTGGACGCCCACTTAACACCGATCGGCGATTACTACCTGTGGTGCGATCACCGCGCAAAATTGGAGGCAGCCGAGATCACCACCACCGCCCATGAGGAGCACCTGGAAGCAATCGACTGGTGCGGCGGCGTCTATTCATCGGAATGGGGTTGGGCGAAGCTTCTCCACTGGCTGCGGCATAACCCGGATCAGCGCGCTCGTTTTGCTTCTGCGTTCGAACATTGCGATCTGGTGGCGGCCGTTCTCTGCGGCATCACCAACGTGGCAGATGCGCCGCGCAGCATCTGCGCCATGGGCCACAAGTGGATGTGGAACGAGGCGCTGGGCGGGCTGCCGCCGGAATCGTTTCTGACAGCGGTAGACAAGAGTCTGGCGGGAGTGCGGGCGGCGTTGGGCGGACGGTATGAAACCTCGTCGGCCATTGCCGGTACGCTCACTCCGGAGTGGGCCAACAGGTTAGGGTTGGCTGCCGGAATTCCGATTCCAGTCGGTGCCTTCGACGCGCATTGGGATGCCGTCGGAGCGGGGATTCGTGAGGGCGACGTGGTGAATGTCGTCGGCACATCCACTTGCATCATGGCCATCGCGAAGCACGTGGAACTGGTGGAGGGGGTGTGCGGCGTCGTGCAGGGTTCCATCCACCCCGACTACTTCGGCATCGAGGCCGGGCTATCGGCGACGGGCGACATCTTCGATGCCATCGCCAAGCGCTCCGGACGCAGCGTCGCTGAACTGTCGGCGGACTTACCAACGTATCGCGCCGGTCAGACTGGCCTGCTGCGATTGACCTGGGATAATGGCGACCGTACTGTGCTGGTTAACCCTAACCTCGGCGGCGTCACCTTGGGATGGAACCTCACACATACCGCGCAGGACGAGTTGTTTGCGGCCATCGAAGGCACCGCCTTTCATACCCGAATCATCCTCGAAAGGATGCAGGAGCGGGGTGTGCGGATTGACCGCGTCATCAATGGCGGAGGCATCCCGCGACGGAACGAAACGTTGAATCGCGTCTACGCCAACGTGTTAGGCAAGCCAGTGTTGGTCCCGGATGGCGATGTGACAAGCTTAGGCTCCGCCATCTTCGCGTTTCTCGCGGCAGGCACCTTTAGCACGATCGATGAGGCGCAGCAGGCGT
>JBDTMC010000262.1:0-10869 GCA_039934475.1 Bryobacteraceae bacterium
ATCTTGTTGCTTTCCTCCGTGCTGATCTGCGCGTTGTAGCTCAGCGCGATGGCATTGTCGCCGTGCTTCATCCGGCGCGCTTCTGGTTCCTGGACGCTCACTCGTACGGCGTCTTTTTCTTCTTCGCTCGTCTTGTCGGCCTGCAAAGCCACCATTTCCTGCAGCGCCGCTTCCAGCCGTTCCGCTTGCTCTCGCGCCGCCCGCTGGCGCGCTGCCTCCCGCCGCTTATTTCCACTTCCCTCGGCCTGCGGATCTTCCATTTGTCCCAATACTTCGCGCGCTTGTTTCAGTCTCTCCTCCAGGGTCTTTCGCCGCCTCATCGTATCGGCACCTGCCAGCGCCCGGATCTTGCTGCCGTCGTGCATCACCTGTTCCAGGTTCACAATTCCGGCGTTTTCCAACATCGCCAGCACCTGCGCAAACAATTCATCCAGCGCCTCCTTATGGTCGACACGGAAATCCGACAGCGTGTGGTGGTTGATCTTTTCCAATCCGCTCAACCATTGCAACCCTGGCTCCCATTCCATGATCGCTTCGATTTCCCGTGCTGAACTGATCCCCTCGCTGTAGGCATACACCCACACGCTGACCAGCAACTGCGGGTCCCAGGCGGGTCGTCCCGCACAGCCCTTCGCCGTGCGCACCGATTCCCTAAACCGCTTCAAATCCAACCGCTCCACCAACTGCCAGATCGCCCGCGCCTTATGATCGGGACCGATTAACTCTTCCACATAGATCATGGCCATCAGCATCTGTTGCCGGTTGACCGCAGTTAGTTTCGGCGGCCCCTTCCGCGGCGGATTCTGACGGTCGGGCTGCTCGGGGATGTCCAATAAAATCTCTTGGGAGGAGACGTCCATACACTGATTATGGAGCCACTACTTCACGATGAGAAGTACTTTGTGATTTAGAAGAGCGATTTTTTCACACGTTCTGAGGGAGCGTACCACGGCTACTAAACTAAGCCCCCGGCCTCTCACTTCACCCATCTCAGATATTCACCGATCAACTGTATCTCCGCCGAGGAGTACAGGCCGGCAGCGTACTTATGTGACCAGACTCCCCCCACAACAACCTTCGCCTGATCTCTGTGGAAGATTCGGCGCACGGGCAATACAGCACTGAGGTCGTAGACCTGAATCCGCAAACCCTCGTCGCCGATCGCGATCCCCGGGAACGCTCCCTCCCCATCCGGATGAACAGTGACAACGTGCGGCGCGGGCAGGTCAGTCAGCTCCTGTGGCGTGAATGCCGTATGACCGGCCAGGTTCGGACCCGCCGGCGTGCCGCGATCGCCGATCTGATGGCAGGCATTGCAGGCGCCCAGCCGCGGCGCATCGAAGAACAGATCGCGACCCTTGCGAATCTCCGTCGGCATAACACGTGGCAGCTTGGCCGCGGAGACAGCCGCCGGTGGGCCCGCGCTCCGCAACATCATGACGTAGCCCACCACGGCATCGATCTCTTCCGTCTTCAACTGTGAGGAAAAGCCGGGCATGCCCTTGCCTGAGATGCCATCCGCGACGATCGAAAAGACAATGTTCTCCGGGTAAGGGTGGCCGATCAGCCGTGGCGCTCGGCCTGCCGTCCCCTCAGGCCCGTGGCAGTACGCGACCGCGCAGGTCTTCCGGAACACCACGGCTCCCCGTTCGGTGCGTGACATCTGTCCCGTCAGACAGACTGGCAGAATGAGTAGGCCGATCCAGGTTCGCATCACTTCACCTCCGCCGGTAGGGCGAATACGAACAGCGAGGAACCGGCGCGCGGTGGAGGCGAATCGGGGAACATACTTCCAAACGCCCGGCCAAGTAGCGAGCCCCAGCCGGTCGGCGTCGCCACATACTGGCGGCCGTTGACCGAGTAAGTCACCGCTGAGCCTCGATGTCCACCGCCCGTATTAAAACTCCAAAGTCGGGCCCCGCTGCGCGCGTCCAGCGCAAAGAAGTTTCCTTCAGGATCTCCCGTGAAGACAACGTCACCCGCCGTCGCCAGAATAGAGGCCACCAAAAGCGTGGACGAAGGCGTGGACCACTTCTTGGCGCCGGTAACGGCATCGAACGCGCCTACATAGGTTTCATACTTGCCGCTCGGTGGAGGTTTGAGTACCCAATTTCCGCCGGTGAAAAGATTGCCCTCGACGCCCACTTCCTCTCGCGCGACCAAATCGTTGCAGATCTCCATCACCGGCAGGAAGAGCATCCCGCCACGGGGTGAGTAAGCACCCTGGTTCCAGTTCTTCGCGCCGCCCACGCTCGGACATACGGTGGTCACCTTCCCCACCTCGGGCTCAAGCCGCCCTACCAGTTTGCCGTCTTCGGTCATGCCCTTAATCCAATTGATGTTCTTGGCGAAAGGCCAGGCTTTCAGAAACTGGCCGTTAGTCCGGTCAAGAACCCATATGTAGCCCGCCTTAGTCGGATGGAACATCAGGTGGCGAAGGCGGCCATCGATCGTGGCATCCACCAGAATCTGTTCGAATGTGGCGTCATAATCCCAAACGTCTCGCGGAACCTCCTGGTAGTGCCATTGGAGTTTTCCAGTCTCAGGATTGAGCGCGATGATACTGCCTGTGTAGAGATTGTCGCCGCGGCGCTTGGATGAGTTCAGGTCGGAAGACGCATTGCCAACGCCCCAATAGAGGAGGTTCAGGTCGGGGTCGTAGGAGCCGGTCATCCAAGTGGCGCCGCCGCCCAACCGCCAGCTCTCACCGGGCCAGGTCTCATTCCCCTTCTCGCCGGGTCCCGGGATGGTGTAGAAGCGCCAGCGCAGGCGGCCCGTCTTAACATCAAACGCGGAGAGATACCCGCGGTGTGCCGAGTCTCCACCCGTAACGCCGGTGATCACCAGATCCTTCACCACCAGAGGAGCCGCCGTGATGTTACAGCCGCACTGCTTGGCGTCTTCGGCATTCACCCGCCACAACTCCTCGCCGGTATTTTGATCAATCGCCACGATGTGATTGTCCGCCGTACCCATAAAGACGCGGCCATGGCCCACTGCCACGCCGCGGTTCTGGTTCGAGTAGTACGACTGCCAGCCTTGCGGCAGCGGAAAGTGATATTCCCAGATCACCTTCCCCGTCACGCCGTCGAGAGCAAACACCCAGTTATTTGATGTCGATAGATAAATGACTCCATCCAGCACAATCGGCGTTGCCTGCAATCCGTTCTCATAGTCGCCGGTCTGAAACACCCATGCCGGCGCAAGGCGTTGGACGTTTGCCGCATTGATCTGGTCAAGAGAGCTGTAGCGCCAAGCCGAGTGAGTACCGCCGTAGCTCGGCCAGTCGCGACTGGTCGCACCATCGGCTGCGGCCAGCGCGCAAGGCAGTAGCGCGGCCGCGAGCAGCATAACAGCATTGGACATATCTCGGCTCCTTCGTGGGTGG
The DNA here is from genome assembly GCA_039934475.1 of Bryobacteraceae bacterium. Classification (GTDB taxonomy): domain Bacteria; phylum Acidobacteriota; class Terriglobia; order Bryobacterales; family Bryobacteraceae; genus JBDTMC01. The sequence continues at coordinate 3,389 of JBDTMC010000262.1, forward strand.
TGGACGAGTATATCACCGCTCACGCGGCCGATGATATACTCTCCGGACTATGAGCTCTCCACCATCTTGGTTGCGACAATTTGCACAACGGTATACAGCGGCATGGTGCAGCCAGAATGCCGCCAGCGTCGCGGCCTTCTTTTCGCCCAACGGCTCCCTCCAGGTGAATAACGCCCCTCCGGCAGTGGGGCAAGCCGCGATTGAAGCCCTAGCACAGAGCTTTATGTCCGCATTTCCAGACATCGTCGTCGCCATGGATGAAATCCGCGTGGTAGCCGACGGCGTCGAGTATCATTGGACGCTGACCGGGACGAATACCGGACCAGGAGGCACCGGTGCCCGCGTCAAGGTCAGCGGCTTCGAGCAGTGGAAGCTAGGATCAGACGGCCTGATTGCGCAATCGGTCGGCCAATTCGATGCCGCGGACTACGCGAGGCAATTGGCGGGACAATGACCATCACACGGCGAAACATCTCTTTCCTATGGCTGGCGGCCTTCTCGATGACTGCCTCGGCGAAAAGCCCCTGGGATCTAACCCTGCTCTCCACAGCCCCCCGCGTTTATGACGCCCCGGCTCCCCAGGCGCCTCCCGGCATGCGCGCCATCTACTTCGAAGGACTTCCTTGGAAGGACAAGCCAACGCGCGTATTTGCCTGGTACGCCGCACCCGCGACAAAACCCGGTGAGCGCGTTCCCACCATGGTGCTGGTACATGGTGGCGGCGGAACAGCCTTCGCCGATTGGGTAAAGATCTGGAACGATCGCGGCTATGCAGCCATCGCCATCGACACATGCGGCAGCGTGCCCGAGCAGCCAGAGGAAGCGCCCACCGGAGGCAAACCACATCCCCGTCACGACTTCTCCGGACCGCCCGGTTGGGATGCCTCCTTTGACCAGGTGGATTGGCCCGTCAAAGATCAATGGACCTATCATGCCGTCGCGGACATCCTCCTCGCGAATTCGTTGCTTCGATCGTTCCCTGAGGTGGACCCCAAGCGCATCGGCCTGACCGGAATCTCATGGGGAGGCTATTTGACCGCCATAGCCGGCAGCGTGGACCCGCGCTTCCGCTTTGCCGTGCCAGTCTACGGTTGCGGGTTTCTCGGCGAGGATTCCGTTTGGCTCCCAGCGTTCGCAAAACTGGGCCCCGAAAAAGCCCGCCGCTGGCTGGAGCTATGGGATCCCTCGGTATATCTGAAACAGGCGACCATACCGTTCTTGTGGGTTAGCGGAACGAACGATTTCGCCTACCCGTTGGGTTCGCTGCAGAAGTCTTACCGCCTTCCTCCTGGTCCGCGTACGCTCGCCATTCGTCTCCGTATGCCGCACGGCCATAAACCAGGGGAGACACCGCAAGAGATTCACGCCTTTGCGGATCAGTATCTCAAGGGCGGAGCCCCGCTCACTTCCATCCTCCGACAGGGTCGCAAAGGCCAACAGGCGTGGCTGAGATTCCTCGCCAAGACTCCACTGGTCCGGGCAGAATTAAACTACACCCGCGATGGAGGCGTGTGGGAGAAGCGGCAATGGGAAAGCGCGCCCGCCCAACTGGATCGGAGCCGCGGAACGGTCACCGCCGACCTCCCCGATGGTGTGAGAGTCTATTACTTCAACGTCGTAGATGAACGAGGCTTGCTTGTAAGTAGTGAGCATGAGGAGATTGGCCGATGACAGTAGGAAAAGTGGAGAGTCTGTGGCGCTACCCCGTCAAGAGCATGCGCGGCGAGCAGATGGACGAGGTGTTCCTCGGTTTTTCGGGCGTCTATGGCGATCGGATCTATGCGTTTCGAAGCTCAGCCGCTATCCCTGGATTCCCCTACTTCACAGCCCGCGAACAGGAGCAGATGCTCCTCTACCGGCCGCATTACCGGCATCCCGCGAGCTCCGTCAAGCCGCCGAACTTGCAGCACGCCGAAGCGCTGGGGTGCGGCGTAACGCCCCTATACGCAGACCCAGCTGAACTAATCGTCGATGTCGAAACTCCAACGGGAGAAATTCTGGCAATTGACCATCCGCAATTGATCCGCGTCCTGCGCGAGGGAGTCCGCGACCGCCATGAGTTGACCTTACTTCGATCGGATCGGGCGATGACCGATTGCCGCCCTATCTCCATCTTCTCCCTCCAGACAGTGCGGCAACTCAGCCACGAGGTCGGCCTCGAAATAGACAAGCGGCAATTCCGCGCCAATGTCTATATCGAACTGGATTCGGGAACGGCCTTTGGCGAGGACAAGTTTGTCGGGCAGAGCCTGCGCATCGGCCCTAAGGTAGTGGTTGTCGTGACGGATCGCGATGCTCGCTGCAAAATGATCACGCTCCATCCCGATACCGCCGCAGCCAATCCGGATGTCATGCGTCGAGTGGCCGGTGAGCATGAAGGCAAGGTTGGCGTCTATGGCGTCGTGCTGGTCGAGGGTATGATCCGTGCCGGCGACGAAATCACCCTCGTCAATCGCACTTGAGATTTAGCTTCTTCATCCGATAGCGCAACGTATCGCGGCTGATGCCGAGAATGGCCGCCGCTTTCGTTTGATTTCCATCGGCCCGCTTCAGTGCCTCCTGAATCATCCCCAGCTGGACCTGTTTCAGGTTCATGTCCGGCGAAGCGGCTTGCGTCGGAGCCACGTTCTGACCAGGCAAGGCCTCCTGCTCCATCTCGGTGGACCTCATCCGTAAGCTCGATGCTTCGATCCACTGAGTTTCCTCCAACAGAACGGCTCGCTCAATCGTGTTGCGCAGTTCCCGCACGTTCCCCGGCCAATCGTATTGGTGCAGGTGCTTCAGCGCCGATTCAGACAGGCCCCGAATCCTCCCACTGTATTTCTGGTTATACACGCCAACGAAATATTGCGCCAACGGAAGTACGTCTTCTTTGCGATCCCGCAAAGCGGGAATGGTTACCTGAATCACGTTCAAACGGTAGTACAGATCGAGTCGAAAAGCACCCGACTTTACAATGTCCGTTAATTTACGATTGGTCGCCGCCACGATTCTAAGTTCTACTTGAATATCCTGCACACCACCCAGCCTGCGGAATACCTGATCCTCTAGCACCCGCAGCATCTTCGCCTGCACTAAAAGAGGCATCTCCCCAATCTCATCAAGAAAGATTGTCCCACCCGTAGCCACTTCAAAGAGGCCGCGCTTCTGCGACCGCGCATCCGTGAACGCGCCCTTCTCGTATCCAAACAGCTCACTCTCAAGCAAGGTCTCGGGAATGGCGGCGCAGTTCAGCGCAATAAATGGACCCGCCTTGCGCTTGCCGAAATGATGCATGAACTGCGCCATCACATCCTTACCCGTCCCACTCTCCCCTTCCAGAAGAACCGTCGAGGCCTCGCTCTCCGCAACCCGCCGCGAAAAGCGAATCAACTGCTTCATAGCCGGAGACGCCGCGACCAGTCTAAAGCGGCCAAACGCGACGGAGTCTTCCTCCCACGAGGAGTTCGGCACCGGTTGCGATGTCTGAGGCGGGGAGGTGGCAGCCCCGAATACAATGACCGCACCTGCCGTCGAGCCGTCCAAATCAACTATCGGCGCGATCGTGCCGGCGACAGAGCGTCCGCCGCGCGTTCTGGGAACCAGTAAGACACCGGCGGCGAGTTCATGAATTCCCGACTTCATACCGCGCAAAACCTCGCTCGGAGGGGCCGTCACTGGCTGTGCGGTGTCGCCATCGATGAGTGCGAATACCCGATCGACGGACTTTCCAATTGCATCTTGTTGCGACCAACCGGTCCAGGCCTCCGCAGCCGCATTCAGCAACGTGACCGCGCCGCCTCTGTCCACCCAGATGATCCCCTGCCCGAGACTTTCCAGCGCTGAAGTAAGCAGCTCATTCCGCGAGCGCGACTGGCGATCCGTCCGGTGCTTGTGAAGAGCTATCTCGATGCCCGCCTGCAACTCTGCTTCCTGGAAAGGCTTAACCAGATACCCCAATGGTCCGGCTTCCTTGGCCCGGCCCAGCGTTTCTCGATCGGCATGCGCCGTCAGATACACAACAGGAATGTCAAACCGCTCTCGTAGAATGCGCGCCGTCTCCGTGCCATCCAGTTCACCCTTGATGCGGATGTCCATCAGGGCAAGATCCGGATGCTCCTTCTCCGCGTTCGCGATAGCTTCCGCGCCGCTCGAGGCTAGACCTGTAACTTCATAACCGAAATCCACCAGGACGTCGTGTAGATGTTCGGCCGTGATTCGTTCGTCTTCAACTATCAGAATACGTTCTGGCATACGTGATCCGCTTTCAGAATTCGGAAGCGAATATAACTCGGAAATGAGTACCCGGCCCTGGCTCTAGCACCACTTCGGCGCCAAGCTGGCGTGACAGAGTTCTTACCAGGCGCAACCCTAAAGATTTCGTCGCGGTCCAGTCTACACTGTCATTCAGTCCGATCCCGTCGTCTCCAACGGACAGCGAAGACATCCGGTCCCCAATGCCGCGCAATTGAATCATAATCCGGCCTTCTCGCCCATTCGGAAACCCATACTTCAGCGAGTTCGAGATCAGCTCATTGATGATCAGGCCGCACGGCACCGCCGTATCCATGTCCAGATACAGGCTGTCGAGATCGACGTTGAGGTGGATGCGATCCGAGATTTCACCGTACGATCGAAACAGATACTCCGCCAATTGCTGAATATAGCCGGTGAAATGAATCTTCGCCAGGTTTTCCGATTGATACAGGCACTCATGCAACAGGGCCATGGAATGGATTCTGTTCTGGCTCTCTTCAAACTTCTTGCGCGTCAGCTGATCCTCAATGGAACGGGCCTGCAATCCAAGCAGGCTGGAAACAACCTGCAAGTTGTTCTTTACGCGATGGTGTATTTCCTTCAGCAGCACCTCCTTCTCGCGCAGCGACGCTTTCAGCTGTTCATCCGCTCTCACGCGACTCGTCACATCGCGCAGAATTACCGTGAACATCATCTCCGCGCCCACCGCTATCTTTGAAATAGAGGCCTCCGCGGGAAATTCTGCCCCGTCCTTGCGGCGTCCCAGAATTTCGTTCCGATCCCCCATCTTTCGGGAATTCGTCGTTGACGATTCGAACGTCGCGATGTGAGCCCTGTGCACGTTCGTCAGCCGGCTTGGCAGCAACATATCCAGAAGCTGGCCCATCACCTCGGCTGTGGTGTATCCGAAGATGCGCTCCGCACCCTGGTTGAAGAGGACGATGCGTTGCTCACGATCCACCGAAATGATGGCATCGTCGGCAAGCTCGAAAATCCTCGCCAGCGGATCCTGACGTGAGCAAAGTCCACCAGCGAATCCTTCGTCCATTCTCCCCTAGTCATTCAAAATTAGTGTACTCATCCCTCCGGCGCACAGGGATCAACCATCAATATTGTTACATCTAAATGTGGCAAATGGGACGCTTTGATTCGTAATACCATGAAAACCAACCACACTAAAGCCGAAAATAGATACGATAGCGACCTGAAATACACTCCGATAAGGTCCGCGGTTCCACCGAGAGCCTGGAGTTCCCTGCCAAGCGTGCCTGCCGCAGCCCAACTACTGACTCGCCAAATCAGCCTTTCGCTGCCGGCGGATGCGTGAAAAAGAACAGCTCGCGTAGGCGTTTCTTCTGGGCATGCTCCGCTGGCGTGCGGGCGCTTGATTCCAGCCAGTTCTGCAGTTTCGTCATCTGCAGGGTGTGATACGTAAGGGTCTGGTAAACCTCAATGTCCAGGATGGCCGCCGGCGCTAAGGCGTCTCCCAGAAACTCATTGGAGCGCAGCGCGTTCACGCCTAGAACGGCAGCCTCATAAAGAGACTCCGCCGTGATCTGAACCGAATGTCGAACGCCCGACGCATCGGTGAAAGAGACTTCGCATTGGTGCGGTTGACCCACGGAAAGATCATACCAGATTCGCCTTTTCTTCGCCTATCTAAAATGTGAGAGACTGGGCGGGCGAGGCAAACATGAATCAATCGATTCCCGAGGTGCTGGCCAACGAAGCCGACCTTGATGAATTTCTCGAACGGCCCACGGCAGCCGACTGTGAGGCGGTGCGGCAGCTCGACGGCGAGCTGCTGGTCCTCGGCGCCGCCGGCAAGATGGGGCCTTCGCTGACCATGAGAGCGATGCGCGCGGCCCGCGAGTCAGGGGTCACCCTCCGCGTTGTCGCCGTCATGCGTCGCGGGCATCAGCATGCCGCCGAGCGATTCCGCGCCGCGGGCGTTGAAGTCCACGAAGCAGACCTTTTGGACCCGGCCCAGCTAGCCACCCTGCCGGCCCTCCGGAACGTGATCTACATGGCTGGGCGTAAGTTCGGATCCACCGGCAATGAGTCGCTCACCTGGGCCATGAATGCGTGGCTCCCTGGCTTGGTGGCCCAGCGATTCGCTCAGTCGCGGATTGCCGTCTTCTCCACCGGCAACGTCTACCCTCTTACGACGGTCGCCAGTGGAGGCGCAACCGAGGAGACAACGCCGGCCCCGGTAGGCGAATACGCGCAGTCTACCCTCGCCCGCGAACGCATCTTCGAGTACTTCTCCAAGGAACATGGAACGCCCGTCGTGGTGCTGCGTCTCAACTACGCCATCGACATGCGATATGGAGTCTTGCTCGACATCGCTCAGAAAGTGTTCGACGGACGCGCCGTGGACCTCACGATGGGCGCCGTGAATGTAATCTGGCAAGGTGAGGCCAACTCCGCCTGCCTGCGATCACTGTCCATAGCCAGCAGTCCCGCGGAAATATTGAATCTCACCGGCACTGAGACGCTCTCCGTACGCGACTTGGCCGGCCGCTTTGGGCTCCGATTCGGCGTCAGTCCTGTGTTCACGGGCACCGAGGCCGAGACGGCATTGCTCAATAACGCTACGAAATACCGGCGCCTCTTCGGAGGTCCGGAAGTCTCCATCGACACCATGGTTCAATGGATAGCCGGGTGGGTCACGCGCGGAGGCGCCACGCTCGGCAAGCCGACACATTTTGAAACACGCGATGGGAAATTCTAGATGAACTGGCAAGATCGATTGCGCGAAGGCGTCGTCATTCCGGCGCACCCACTGGCTCTCACCGCGGAACGAAAGCTGGATGAACGGCGGCAACGGGCGCTCACGCGCTACTACCTCGATGCGGGCGCCGGCGGCATCGCGGTCGGCGTCCATACTACGCAATTCGAGATCCGCGATCCGGCAGTCGGCCTCTTCGGTCCCGTCCTCGAACTGGCGCGCGATGAGTTGCGCGGCACTGACGCGATTGCCGTCGCAGGCATCTGCGGCCAGACACGGCAAGCGGTTTCAGAAGCCGTGCTCGCCGCTTCGTTCGGCTATCGCGCCGGGCTACTCAGCCTGGCAGCGTTGAAAGACGCCACCGTGGACCATCTCATTGAACATGCGCGTGCAGTGGGAGAGGTGCTTCCCCTGTTTGGGTTCTACCTCCAGCCTGCCGTCGGCGGGCGCGTGCTGCCTCGCGAATTCTGGCGCCGCTTTGCCGCCTTGGAGAGCGTTGTCGCCATCAAGGTAG
>JBDTMC010000263.1:0-10862 GCA_039934475.1 Bryobacteraceae bacterium
TCAGATGCCGATGGCACGATTTACACGGTGGGTTCCACCAGCAGCCGCCAGTTCCCGAACATCGTCTCTGCCGATCCCCGGACGACAAGCCCGGGCAGCACCGATGCCTTCGTGTTCGTCTTGAAGCCGTAGCGTAGAGAACCGCCTCTACGTTCGGTAGCTGGCGTTGATGTCGATATAGCCGTGGGTCAGATCGCAGGTGTAGAAGCGCGCGGAGCCGGCGCTCTTCGCACTCTTAATGGCAAAGCGGATCTCGCAATCGGGCTGGTCGAGCAGTTTCTTCAATGCCGGTTCATCGAAGGGCGCCGCTAAACCGTCGCGGCAAACCTTGACTCCTTGCAAGTAGATGTCCACCGAGCGTGGGTCGAACGCAACGCCGGCATATCCAGCCGCGCAGAGGATGCGGCCCCAGTTTGCATCGCTGCCAGCGACTGCGGTCTTCACGAGGGGCGAATTGGCAATGGTGCGCGCGATGCGGCTGGCCGCGGCATCGTCGCTCGCTCCGGTGACGTCGATGGTGATCAGCTTCTTCGCCCCTTCGCCATCGCGGGCGATCTTCTTCGCCAGATCTTCCATCAGCGTGCCCGCCGCTTCTTCGAATACGGGTAACTCCGCCGCCGACAGTTTGACACCGGACGCGCCGTTTGCCAACAGCACAAGCGTATCGTTGGTAGATGTATCGCCATCCACGCTCAAACGGTGATAGCTTCGGTCCGCGCAGCGTGGCAGCATGGCCTTCAATTGCGCCGGTGCGACAACCGCATCGGTCATTACATAGGCCAGAGTAGTAGCCATGTTCGGGTGGATCATGCCGGAACCCTTGGTCATGCCAGCCAGGCGGACAACTCCACGTTCAAGGTTGATCTCAGCGAAGGCCACCTTGTGTGTCAGGTCTGTTGTGAGAATCGCCTCTGAGACATCGTCGAAGCGGTCCGCGGACAGACCGGCCACCAGGCGCGGCATGGCCTCCGTGATGAGCTTCCCATTCATCTCCACGCCGATCACGCCGGTGGACGATGGCAGCACCTGCTCCACGCCGCATTTGAGTGCCTTCGCCGCCGACTTGCTGGTTGCCAGCGCCACCTTCTCGCCCGTACGTGTGGCGCAGTTGGCATTGCCGGCGTTGATCAACAGCGCCTTTACGCGTCCGCGCGATGTTTTCAAATGCGCTCGCGAAAGATGCACTGGCGCGGCCGCCACCTTGTTGGTTGTGAACACAGCCGCACCGGCGGCAGGCGCCTCAGACACAATCAACGCCAGGTCGTCACGCTTATCCTTGCGGATCCCCGCATAGGTCGTCGAATACAGATAGCCCAAGGGCAATGTCACTTCGCGATGTCTCCCAAAGGTTCGAATTCAGCCAGTCTCTGGCCGTTCAGGAACGCCTCGCCGGACATTCGTTTACGTCCGGGCAACTGCAGTTCCACAATTTCCAATACGCTGCCCAGGCCGCAGGCCGCCAGGAGTTTACGTTTCGCCGAGTGCAGGGTTCCCGCGGGTCCAATCCCGGTTTCTTCCGCCAGCCGGCTGCGCCAGATCTGTAGAGGCTGTCCACGCCATGTGGTCTGCGCGCCAGGCCAGGGCTGCAGGCCGCGAGTCCGGTTATGAACCTTTGCCGCGGGCCACGTCCAATCGATGACACCGTCTTCCTTCTTCAGAATCGGCGCGAGCGTGGCTTCGCCATCGTTCTGCGGTTCAGGCGTAATCGCCAGCGCTTCCAGGCCGCGCAGCGTTTCAATCAAAAGTCCGGCGCCGATCATTGCGAGTCTCGGACCCAGTTCGACGGCCGTCTCATCCGGGCCAATCGCCGTCGTTGCCTTCAGCAGCATCTCGCCGGTGTCGAGCCCGGCGTTGATGCGCATCGTCGTCACCCCTGTCACCGTCTCGCCATTCGCGATGGCCCACTGAATTGGAGCCGCGCCGCGATACTTGGGCAACAGCGAGGCATGCACGTTGATGATGCCGAGGGGAGCGAGGTCGATGATCGCCTGTGGGATGATTTGCCCATAGCCCACCACCACCATCACGTCGGCGCGAAACCCACGCAGCACCTCCACCACCTCCGGCCGCCGGATGCGCTCCGGCTGATGGACTTCCAGGCCCAGCCGCACAGCTGCTTGTTTCACCGGACTCGCCGCCACTTGCTGGCCGCGCCCTTTCGGGCGATCGGGCTGAGTGAAGACGGCCCCGATGTCATGACCGGCGCCCGCCAGGCTCTCGAGCGTGGGCACCGCGAACTCGGGAGTGCCTAGGTACACCAAGCGCATCGGCGGTTACTGCCAGTCCCCAGCTTTGGTCAGCTTGCGAACCTTACGCCTGATGAGGTCGCGCTTCAACGCGCTGACGTGGCTGATATAGAGCCTGCCGTTCAAATGATCGGTCTCGTGCAGGAAGGCGCGCGCCAGCAGTTCTTCGCCCGTCTGCTCGAACGTCTCGCCTTTGACGTTTTGCGCCCGCACGGTGACGCGATTGCCCCGGCTCACCGTCTCGCGGAATCCGGGCAGGCTGAGGCATCCCTCTTCCCCCGTCTGCAGGCCGGCGACTTCGGTGATCTCCGGATTGATCAGCACCAGCTTGTCGTCCGGGTTCTCTCCGTTCGAAGTATCGATGACCGCGATTCGCTTGCCGATGCCAATCTGCGGCGCAGCCAAACCCACGCCTCGCGCCGCATACATGGACTCAAACATGTCCTCTATCAACTGGAGCAACTCCGGAGTGCCGAAGTCCGTAACGGTCTCCGCGGGCGTCTCCAGCACCGGCGCACCGTATTTCACAATGGGATAGATCATCAGTAACTTCTCACCTGCTCCAAGTAACTCTCATAGTTGCGTCGTGTCTCCCCGAGGGAGTCGCCGCCGAACTTCTCCAGAAACGCCTGGGTCAGTACCAGCGCCACCATTGCTTCCCCGATCACGCCTGCCGCCGGCACCACGCAAACATCGCTTCGTTCGTAGGCCGCCAGCGCAGGGTCGCGCGTTGGCAGGTCCACGCTTTCCAAGGGCCGGCGGAGGGTTGAGATTGGTTTCAAAAACCCGCGCACCACAACGTCCTGTCCGTTGGTAATGCCGCCTTCGAGCCCGCCCGCGCGATTCGCTCCACGATGAAAGGCGCGGCCCTCTTTATCGTAGTGAATCGTGTCCTGCACTTTCGAGCCAAACGACATCGAGCCTTCTTCGGCAAATCCTATTTCCACGCCCTTCACTGCTTGCATAGAAACGATGGCCTGCGCCAACTTTCCGTCCAGCCGCGAGTCCCACGTGATGTGGCTCCCCAAACCTATAGGCAACCCATGGGCCACCACCTCGAAGATCCCGCCAATCGTATCGCCGGTGCGGTAGGCTTCGTCCACCAGGGCTTTCATCTCCTGCTCTACGCCTTGATCGACGCAACCCAGCAGGACTTCCGATTTTTGCGACAAGGCCACCAGTTCTTCCCACGCCACCGGGCGGTTCAATCGCACCGTTCCCACAGCCACCACGTGGCTGAGCACGTGAATCCCGAACTCACCCAATAGAGCCTTTGCCAGGGCGCCGAGGGCCACGCGCATCGTCGTTTCACGGGCGCTTGCCCGCTCCAGTATGTACCGCGCTTCGGGATAGTTGTACTTGACAGAGCCGGCCAGGTCGGCGTGTCCCGGACGTGGCCGCTCCAACCGCTTTTTGTTCTCGGCGGACCCCTCGTAGTCTTCCACCGGAAGGACTTCCGTCCAGTTCTTCCAGTCCTTGTTGCGGACGATCATGGCGATGGGCGAACCGATAGTTTGCGAGTGCCGCACACCGGACACGATCTCGACTGTATCGGTCTCAATCTTCATGCGTCCGCCGCGGCCGTAACCGAGCTGCCGGCGCCGCAGTTCGCGGTTGATGGCGTCGAGCGTTACGGGAACCCCGGCGGGCAGTCCTGTCAGGGTGGCGACAAGGCACTCCCCGTGTGATTCTCCAGCGGTTTCAAATCGGAACATCGAAGGTTCCTTCTATCGTAGCGAAACCACCGTACTTCCATCAACTTACAGATAGCGTTGAATGTCCTCGCGGAAGCGTGTGTAAAGCCACGATCCACCCAGCAGAAGCAGGCCGAGCAACACGAACGAGAGAATCCGCGCGCCCGTTTCCAGCGTGCTGAAATCGTAGAAGAACAGGCGCAGGATGCAGAGGGCAAACACTCCTAAACCCGTCAGCCGCATGGCCCTTGAAGTGAATGCGAACCCGGCCAACAAGAGCGCCATTCCTTCCGCGCCCCACGCCAGGGTGACCCCTGCGGTGAGCATTCGTTGGAAGGCGACCATCAGCATGAGCGCGCCGGCGCCCGTGGACATAGCCGCCGCGGGTTCGTCGTCGCGGAATCCATAGGCGAGGAGGATCCCCGCACCCAGGCTGAGCGGGAGCCATAGGGATCCACTACCGGCAAGCAACCACAGAACACCGGATGCTCCGGCTACGGCGGCTACCTGGCGGCAGGGTACGGTCAAGGTATGGTCGCCCGCGAGCAGGGCGTGTGCCACGGCCAATACCAGCCACGCCAATCCCAACCATTCCTGCGGCACCACGGGAATGAGGCCAAAGCACGCCAGTAAGGCTCCTGCGCGGAGCGCCCACTGTCCTGCCGTGCCGCGTTCGCGCGCCGTCGCCCCGTACATGAGGACAGCCGAGAGGAACAGCGCCGCGCCGCGTTCCCACGCACCTCCGCGAGCTTTGTCGAAATCGAAGGTGTCCAGCGCTATTGCGATTGCCGTGCCAGCAGCCCCCAACACCCAGGCATGCCGGCGGAAGTCAGGGAACGATTGCGTAAGCCACGAGGCGACCAGTGACGCGCCGGCCCACACGATGAACGCCGGCCCCACCCACTGGTTCGGCAGGCACACCGCGAGCATGGCGGCCACAACCGCTGCCGCTGTGTAACCGCTCAAAAGCCAACCCGGGATCAGAATTCGATTCGCGTAGAGCGCCACTGCCGCCAAAAGAGCCGCGCCCAACCAGCGCGCTTCCTGTGGATGGTTGAAGCCGGGGAACTTGATTGCCAGGGCGAATAGGGCGATGGCCAGTACCGGCACTCCGATCTGGCGCAGCCGGGCCGAGTTAACAAAACGACCGCTGAGCACTAGCATCTCGGCTTCGAGAAGCAGCATCAGGATGAGTGCCTCTCCGCTGAACCGTGTGACGATGGCGCCACCGGCGAAGAGCGCGGCAAACGCGACGGCCAGATGGTATCCGCCTGCAAAAGTATCTTCCAGGTTTTCGCCGCGCGGTTTGAGGAAAGCCCGGAGCACACCGCTCGCCAGGAAACCCGCGCTCATTGTGGCCATATAGACATCGAATCCGGGAATGGCCGGTCCCCAAATCAGAAAAGAGCAGGCTGCCAATCCGAGGCCGTTAATCGCGCAGAGCGAAGCTTTCTCCCGCCGCAGTAAGGTTAAGTCGAAGGCCTCAAACATCAGCCAGTAGCAGGCCAATACCACCCACATCTCCTTCGGCGGTGCGGCCATGGCAAACGCCAGATAGGTGAACGCCGTTCCCGCAAGCGCCAGGCGCGTCCATCGCCACTGCCACGCCACAAACAACAGGCTGCCGGCGAGGGGCAGGGAAGCGGGTAAGGTGATGGCGGTTCTGGGAGCAAGCAACAAGGCCGCGAATGCGGCGAAATACGCTACGCCCGTTACCGTCTCAGATCCGTAGCGAAGGGAGTACAGCACCAGCCCGGTAGCCGCTGCTATCAATAAGACGAACCCGGCAATCGGATTGTCCACTATACGCGCCGCCTCAATGGCGTGCATGGCATAGGCGGTGAAGTAGATGGCGGCCCATCCGCCGGCGGTTAATCCACGGCCGAACATACGGGTCTGCTCGCGGCGCTCCAGCCACCAGCCTGCGGCGATCATGACAGCACCGGCGCCGAATCCGATGGCGACGCGTCCGGGCGGACCCATTTGGGTAAAGGAATACGCAACAAACAGCGCTATGCCAACTACCACGATGAGCACGCCAAGCTTGTTCAGCCAATTGCCGCCGATACGAGTCTCCCAGTCGTCCATCGTGGTGTCAGCAGCATCCGCAGCTACAGGCTGATATGTAGCCTCCGCGGGCGCGGCCACGGAGATCGGTTCCGGCTCGGGGACAGGGATGGCTTTGGGAACCGGCAGAACCACAGAAAAGGGAGGGGGAGGTGGCGGACGGTCTGGCCGGCCCAGTTGCTCCAACAGCAGTATGCGGTCTTTAAGTGTCTCGATTGCCAGCTTATTGTCGTCATTCTCCCGTTGCAGTCTGGCCATTCGGGAGAACAAGATCATGACCACGACGAACGGAATCGCAGCGACCACGAACAGAAGCAGAAACATAGCTGGAGCCTCTTCAAATGTAATCGATTCGTCACCGCCGTGGGCTATCCTGATTTTGTAACGCTTCGGAAGACTCGTCTTTGAAAGGCTCGCATGAAACAACTCTTTCGACTTTTCATATGTCTGTTATGTGCAATGGGATTTTTGTTCGCACAGGCAGATGCTAACAAAGGACAGATCGTTGGAACCATCTTTGATTCGAGACAAGCTGCCGTACCCGATGCTACCGTCAAGGTGCGAAACCTGGGGACCGGACTTGTTCGCGAGAGTAAGACGAGCGGCTCGGGTCAATACCGTGCTGTCCAGTTAGATCCAGGACAGTATGAAATCGTCGCTCAATCGCCAGGCTTTGCTCCAACGACACTGACCGGTATCACGGTTTCGGTTGGTTCCGCCATCGGCGTAGACATCACGCTTCAAGTTCAGGCCACTTCCACGACGATGGAAGTGACCGAAGCGATTGTGAACGTGGCACTTCCCGCGCCTTCCACGTTGCTGAACAGCACTGCTATTACGAATCTTCCGATCAATGGCCGGCGCTTCCAGGATTTCGCAACGCTCACTCCTGCGGTCCAAGTGGACCCTTCCCGCAGCCAGCTTTCGTTTGCCGGGCAGCGCGGCATCAATTCGAACATCATGGTGGATGGAGCTGACTACAACCAGCCGTTCTTCGGCGGCATCCGTGGAGGGGAGCGCTCCAACAGCATCATTACGGTGCCACAGAGCTCGGTTCAGGAGTTCCAGGCCATCACTACCGGATACTCGGCGGAGTATGGCCGCTCGACGGGGGGCATTCTCAACGTGATCAGCAAGAGCGGATCGAATGCCTTCCACGGCGAGGCGTTTTATCAGAACCGCAATTCAGAGTTGAGCAAGCCAGGTCCAATCCCCGTACCCGATGTGACCAACACCGCCAACCTCATCAACGTGAAGCCTGCGGAGAGTCTGCAGCAGTGGGGTGGCGGCATCGGTGGTCCCATCAAGCGGGACAAACTCTTCTTCTTCGTGGCCTATGAACAGCAACACGCCGTGCAGCCGCGCCGGGTCTTGTTCCCCTCGCTGCTGACCTACACGCCCACCGCCGACAACAAGCCGGCCTATGACTACTACAAGAGCTTGGAAGGCCCGTTTGACAAGACCAACAACGCCGGCGCCGGAACCATCAAAGGCGACTACATTTTCAACAATGGATCTCGCCTCACCCTGCGGTATAACCGGAGCGGATCGGAAGAGGTAAACGCGGTCACGGCGGGCGGAGCGATCGAAGCCTTCACAACGAATGCGCTTTCCAACGAAGGGCTAGAGCAGGACAAGTTGCACTTTGGCAGCGCCCAGTATACGTCCATCCTCTCGCCGAGCATGGTCAACGATCTGAAGTTCTCGGGCAGCTACGAACAGCGACCGCGCCTGGCCAATTCGGCTCTACCGGGTGTTGCCGCCAGCACCATCGGAATCTTCGGTACCCGCAGTTTTTTGCCTACAGTGCAGGATGACAGCCGCTACCAGATTACTGATTCGATATCCATCAATCGCGGTTCGCATTCCTTCAAGTTCGGCACGGACATCAACAAGCTGAGCACGAGCCAGGTTTTTGGCTTCAACCAATTCGGATACTTCACCATTAACAGCAGCAACGTCGGTACGATCCTGGACATCCTGTCGGGTGCGGGTTCGGTGACGGGTAAGTTCAACTCGTCCCTGGTGACCTATCAGCGCCAGATTGGCAATCTGTCCGTTGCCTACGGTGCCACTCAACTTGCGTTCTTCGGGCAGGACAGTTGGCGCATCACCCGGAGTTTGACGATGGATGTGGGTTTGCGGTGGGAAGGCCAGTGGAGCCCCAGCGTAACCGCCAACAACGATTCCCTGGTTAGTTCCGTGAACGGCATCACTTACCCAAACAACGCCAGGACCAACGTCGGCAAGATTCCGAATACTCTGAACCAGTTCATGCCGCGAATCGGATTTGCCTGGAATCCGTTAAAGGATAGCCGCCTTGTGATTCGTGCCCACAGCGGTATGTTCTATGCTGCTTCGCCGTTGCTGCTGTACAGCGATCCCACCGGCAACTATCGCACGCCTCCGAACAACGTCAGTCTCAGCTTAGCCAGTCAGAAGGCCGGCACTGTGTACCAGCAGTTCTTGAGCACTGGCCTGGATCTGAATACCTTCTCTCTGGATAAGCTGCCGGTGATCTCGGCGGATACCGTGGAAGCTGCCGCCGCCTTTGGCCTGGGCGCCACGCCAAACCCATTCATCGGCGCGAGCACCACAACGATTGCCACTAACTTCGTCAATCCGCGTTCGGTGCAGTTTGGCATTGGTGGAGACTACCGGGTGGTGGGCAACTGGGTCACTGGCGTGCAGTTCAATTACGTCAATACGGTTCACCTGGAGCGCAACCGGGATTACAACCTGCCAATTCCCACCGTCCGCGCCAACGACGCCAGCTTGCTGCCGTTCTTCGGCGTTTCCGGCAGCGGCGTAGCGCGGCCCATCAGAACTCTTGGTTCGGTCACGGTGCGCGAGAGCTCGGCTCGCTCGATGTACAGGGGCATGACGATCTCTTCGCAG
This sequence comes from Bryobacteraceae bacterium, assembly GCA_039934475.1. GTDB lineage: Bacteria > Acidobacteriota > Terriglobia > Bryobacterales > Bryobacteraceae > JBDTMC01. The sequence goes on from JBDTMC010000263.1 coordinate 8,906, forward strand.
TATCGCGGCAAGAAGCTTCAGGGCGGCGCTTTTTACACTCTCTCTGAGACCTTCTCCGACGACGATAACGAACGCGATTCGGGCGGCCAGAGCTCGATGAACGGCTTCAATTACAGTCAGGATTATGCTTACTCCAATATGGACGCGCGCCATCAGTTCACCACCTACGGCGTCTATCGTCTGCCGTTCGGCTTCGAGGTGTCCGGTGCGGTCCGGCTACGCAGCGGCCTACCCCTGAATGCGCGAACGGGTGCCGATACCAATCAGGACAGTGCCTCTACAGACCGGCCCCTGTCGGCTCCCGGCGTGGCATTCGCCCGCAACTCGTTCCGCAACCGCGCTGTGGTTTTGGGCAACGATCTTCGCGTTATGAAGAACTTCAAGGTTGGTGAGGTGCGGCGCTTGCAACTCTCGGCCGAGTTCTTCAATCTGTTTAATTTCGACAACGTGATCTTTGCCGGCACGGCCAATATCTACGGTTTAGGCCTTAACACGGCCGGCGCGACCGTACCTGCCGATGCCCGCTGGCTGGTGCTAAAGGGTTCCAATGGGAAGTACAGCACGCAGAATCAGCAGATCGGGTTCCCGTTCCAAGCGCAGTTCGGCGCGCGGTTCTTCTTCTAACCGCAAGGCAAGGCCGGCTCTTCACCACCGAAGGAGAGCCGGTTTTACATTTCTTTGCACTGCGCCAGTAACACCTTCGCTCTACCACGCCGTCCTTTGAGTGACGGTTAACTAATGAAGTTTGTTCTGTTTCTGATTCCCGCCCTGTCGCTGGCCGCGGTCACGGGGAGCATTCGTTCCACTGGACAGCCGATTCCCGGCGCGTCAGTCACCGTTCGGCAAGGAACCCAAACCCTCACCACTGTCACTGGTGAAGGCGGCGATTTCACCGTCGAAGGAGCCGCGGCCGGCTCCTGCAAGATCGAGGTCGAGATGTTTGGCTTCGTGACCGAGAAGCGAGATCTCTCGGATTGCGCCGCCGCGGCAACCATTGAGCTGAAGCTGAAGCCACCTTCCGCGCCGGCAGTGACGCAGAACCGCGGTCCGAATGGCGGTAACTTCCAGCGCCTGGCGGCTGTCCAGGGTATCCAAAGCGACATTCAATCGGCACTGAACACAGCCACGCAAACGCCAGTGACTAGCGGCGACGGGTCACAAAATGCGAGCGAGTCATTCCTGGTCTCCGGCAGTTTGAGCCGCGGTTTGCAGACCCCGCAAGACAACGGCGGCTTTGGACCAATGGCCGGCATGGGAGGCCCAGGCGGTGAATTCGGTCCGCCCGGTATGCAAGGCGGCGGGTTCGGTGGGGCAGGGGGACCGGGCGGTGGATTCGGTGGTGGCCGTGGCGGCCCCGGTCCCGGTGGCGGCGGCGTGGGCGCCCCGGGGCTTTGCAGCAGCGTGCCTTTCGGCAGGATGCCGAACTGCGTCTCTTCGGGCAAGCGCGCGAATCCGAGCAGGCGGCTGTAGAACTCGGCCCAGTTGTCGGTGCGATCGCGACCGATGTATTGCACGATGCCGAACCAGTGCAGGTCGCACGCCGACGGCGGTGACTGGTCGACTCCGGGAATCGGAACGAAATCGACGCTGTAGATCGAGAACTCGCGGTAGCGGTCGACGAAGTAGATGTGGGCCCCACCCGGGCCATGAATGCCGGGAATGTTGAGTTCCATCACCTGGGCATGCATCGGCACGTCCCAGCCACCCAGTTCGAGTGCGCGCTCGTACGCCACGCGGGCATCACGCACGCGCAGCGCGAGGGCGCGAATGCGCGGCGCATGATCATCGGTTGCCGAACTGCCGCGCAGCACGCCGGTGTGGGCATTGACCACCACATTCATGCCGCCCTGGCGGTACAGCAGGATCTCCCGTGACCGGTGGCGGGCCACCGGCTTGAAGCCCATGGTTTCCAGCACCTGCCCCAGCGCCTGCGGCTTGTTGGTCGTGTATTCGACAT
>JBDTMC010000264.1:0-10758 GCA_039934475.1 Bryobacteraceae bacterium
GCGCGACGGCGTACGGCTGCAGACCGTGATCTTCACTCCCAAAGGCGTCGCGGAGCCGCTGCCGTTGTTGTTGGAGAGAACACCCTACGGCGTGCCGCCGGCAACCGCTTTCGAGAAGGGTCTTCCGGCCGCGGGCTCCTCGACGGGGCGGCGATACATTCGAGTCATCCAAAACTTACGCGGGCGGTTTAAGTCGGAGGGTAAGTTTGTCATGCAACGGCCTCCGCACGACCCATCGGAATCAAAAGGCGTGGACGAGACCACGGATGCGTGGGACACCATCGACTGGCTGGTGAAGAACGTGCCGAACAACAACGGGAAGGCGGGGATTCACGGGACGTCGTATTCGGGATGGACGACCGTGATGGCGGCGCTGGATCCGCATCCGGCGGTGAAGGCGATGATTGAGCAGGCTTCTCCGTCGGATATGTTCTTGGGCGACGATTTTCATCACAACGGCGCGTTCCGGCTGAGTTATGGATTTGAGTATTCGGCGCTGCTGGAGACGACGGCGGAGGAGAACTATCACTTCAAGTTCGACCGCGCGGATACGTATGACTGGTACCTGGAATTGGGTTCGTTGAAGAATGCGCAATCGCGGCATTTCCAAGGAAAGATTCCAACGTGGACGGACTTTGTGAAGCATCCGAACTATGACGAGTTTTGGAAGCGGCAGACTGTCATCAAGTACATGAACGAAGTAAAGATCCCGATACTGCATACGGCGGGGTGGTGGGACCAGGAGGATTTCTACGGACCACAGAAGATCTACGCGAAATTGGAATCGCGGGATGAGAAGAAGTGGAATTACTTCGTGGCGGGGCCGTGGAATCACGGGCAGTGGGGCAGGGACGGAACGCATTTGGGTCCGGTGACGTTTGGGTCGGACACTTCGAAGTATTACCGGGAGAAGATCTTCGCGCCTTGGTTCGATTACTGGCTGCGTGGGGAGGGAAAGGCTCCGGTGGCGGAGGCGACTACGTTTGAGACGGGTTCCAATGAGTGGCGGCAGTATGAGGCGTGGCCCCCGAAGAGTGGAGTCAGTGAGCGGAAGCTCTATTTCCAGCCGGGGCGGAGGCTTTCCTTCGAAGTTCCGAAAGCGAGTGGCGACGCCGGGTATGACGAATATGTAAGCGATCCGGCGAACCCGGTGCCCTACCGGCCGCGTCCGGTGGCGCCGACGTATCCGGGGCCGGAGTGGCCGGTTTGGCTGGTGCAGGATCAGCGTTTTGTGGATCATCGGCCGGATGTTTTGAGCTGGGCGACGGAGCCTTTGAAAGAAGACTTGCGGGTGGTTGGCGATCTGCGAGCGGAGCTTTCTGCATCCACCTCAGGGACCGATAGCGACTGGGTGGTGAAAGTGATTGATGTGTATCCGGAAGACGCAGCGGACGGGATGGGCGGGTATCAGTTGATGATTGCGGACGAGATCTTGCGTGGCCGTTTCCGGAATGGATTTGAGAAGCCGGAGGCGATTCCGGCCAACCGCGTGGTGCCGTATTCGATTGATTTACATACCAACGACCATGTGTTTCTGAAAGGGCACCGGGTGATGGTTCAAGTTCAGAGTTCCTGGTTCCCGGTGTACGATCGCAATCCGCAGAAGTTTGTACCGAGTATCTTTGAGGCCAGCGAAGGGGATTATCAGAAGGCGGTGCAGAGGGTGTACCGGAGCGGAGCGCGGTTGAGTTCGGTGGTGCTGCCGGTGATGGAGGCGGGTAAGTAGTGGAGTATTTCTTCGCCTGTCCTTACTGCTGGGAGGAGATCTCCATGGTGCTGGATACATCAGTGCGGGGGCAGACTTACGTAGAGGACTGCGAAGTTTGTTGTCATCCGATTGAAGTCAGATATGGGGTGGAGGATGGGGAGATCACGGAGTTTGAGGCTGCCGTAATGGAGTAGGCGCGAACAGACGGTCAGGCAGAAGCCAGTAAGTGAGGGCTGCGGAGAGCGGGTGCATGAGACCGGCCAGCAGGAAGACCGGGGTGTAAGAGAAGTTAGCGACCAGCCAGCCGGTGCCTAAGTTGGCGATCATGCCGCCGACGGCTCCGCCCATGCCGGAGAAGCCGGTGGCGGTGCCGATTTCGTTTCCGGGAAAGAGGTCAAGCGGTAGGGCTTGCAAGTTTGAGACCCAGAGGGCGTGGCCTATTCCCATCAGGCTGATAGCACCGATGGCCATCCAGGCTTCAGGCACGCGAGGGGCGAGAATGGCCGCGGGCATGATGGCGGCCCCCATGAGCATGACGGCTTTGCGGGCGCGCGGCAGCGGCCAGCCGGCGCGCATGAGACGGCCGGAGAGCCAGCCTCCGGCGAGGTAGGCAATTCCGTTGAAGACGAAGGGCACCCAGGCGTAGCGGCCGACCATGGCGAGGTCGAAGTTTCGCTCAGAGCGCAGGTATTCGGGTAGCCAGAAGATGACGAAGTAGATTACGGGGTCAGTGAAGAAGCGGGTGAGGATGAGCGTCCAGCAGCCGCGCTTGCGCATGATGGTGCGCCAGTCTACTGTGGCGGCGGGCGCGGATTGCGCGGCGTTGGCGGGTGGGCTGTAGATGGTGAGCCAGAGGACGAGCCACACCAGGCCGAGGGAGCCAGTGGCAAGAAACGCGGCTCGCCAGCCATACTGCAGGGTGATCCAGGCAACTACAGGCGGCGCCAGTGCGGAGCCTATGGAAGACCCCGCGCTGAAGATGCCGATTCCCAACGCCCGCTGTTCCGGCGGAAACCACTCAGCAACGGCCTTGGCGGCTGCGGGCCAGTTGCCAGGCTCAGTAAGGCCGAGGGCGAAGCGCCAACCACCAAGAGTCCATTTCCCTAGCGCGGCGGCGTGGAGCATCTGCGCGGCAGACCAGGCGGCGACGAAGAAGGCGTAGCCGCGACGAGTGCCGAGGCGATCGACGATGTAGCCGGAGCCGGCGTACATGATGGCGTAGGCCAACAGGAAGAGCGTGACGATGTGAGAGTAGTCCTGCGCGGTGAGATGGAATTCGCGGCGGACATCGACGGAGACTACGGAGAGCGTGAGGCGATCAGCGTAGTTCAGCAGCGTGGCGGCGCAGAGCAGCGCGGCGATGGACCAGCGCTTCATGGGCGGAACCCCAAGGCGGCGATGGCTGCTCCAAGCGTGCGGGGATCGCCATTGCTGGGACGGTATGTCGGCGTGACGGTGAGTTCCACGACGGGATCGAGGGAGATTCCTTCCGGTATCGGCCAGCGGACGGTGTCCCAGCCTGTCTTCGTGAAGAGATGGCTGCCGAGGATGTGGCCGTCGAGCGAGACCTGCACGTTGGGTGCGCCGCTCTGCGTGATTTGGAGTGGGCTGACGTTCACGGTGAGATCAAAGTGTTTCACACCGGCAGGGCGATGGAGGCGCGCGGTGGCGCGGGGGCCGATCCAACGGTAGTCGCTTTCGAGAGTGTACCAGCCGTCGTCGAGCTGCCAGATGGGGGTGTCTAGGCCCATGCGAATGTAGGATTCGATGGGCGCGCCGGTGAGGCGGGTGATGGTGAAGAGGCGCTGGAAGGGTTGGGACCAACTGAGGACGGCGAGACCATCCTTATGCAAAGCTTGCTGCGCTTCACGATCCTGCATGTCGCGGATTTCGATATTCGGGTTGTTGGCGATGCGGCGGATGGCGGCTTCTACACCCCAGCGGTGGAGCGAGGGAGGGGCTCCGTCGAAGACGACGGTTGTGATCTTGGGCTGCGAGGCGAAGAAGGCGGCGGCTTGGGTTACGTACGCTCGATTTTCGTGGGCGGTGGCGAGCGTGGCCTTACGGTCCTCGATCATGACGCGGTAGTTGATGGGGATCCAGAGCGCGAAGAAGAGGGCGACGTAAACGGGGCGAACGGATTCGGCCAGCGCGGAGAGTCCGAGGGCGAGGGCGAAGAGCGGGACGTAGAGGTAGACGGCGAAGAGGCGGCCGGGAAGGAAGAGGAGCGGGACCATAAAGAGGAACGCGGAGGCGACGCCGAACCAGAGGCGGCGGTTGCGGATGAGAAGGGCGAGGGGCAGCAGCGCGAAGCCGGCCCAAGGGGCGAGAAGGATGTGGTCGGCGTAGAAGTGGAGACAGGTGCGGAAGGCATCGAGGCTGAAGTGGAGGGCGTAGTCGCCTTGGCGGCCGTGATTGAGGAAGAGAGCCTGGAGGCCGAAGGAAGCCGAGATGGCGAAGAAGGGGATGAGCGGTTTCCAGCGGCGGCTGCCGAGCCAGTATTCGTAGAGGGCGAGTACGGCGGGGAGCATGACGGCGATTTCTTTGGATTTGTAGGCGAGCCAGAAAGCGAGCAGGCTGAGGATGATTTTGTTGTGTGTGTACGCGATTAGGGCAAGAAGGCAGAAGCAGGCGCAGAGGATGTCGAAGAGGTACATGGGGCGCCAGTAGGCATCGAAGACTCCCATATGGAAGGCAAAGAAAAGAGCGGCGGCGGTGGCGGCGACGGGTGTGGCTTTGAGGCGGCGGGCGAGCAGCCAGAGGAGCCACACGTTGAAGAGATGAACGACGTGGATGAAGGCGATGTAGGGGCGGAAATCGAGGCCGGCGGCGTTGCCGAGGAGGCGATAGGCAAGGTGGCCGGTGGGGCGGAAATTGTCGGCGGCGAGCTGGGGCGTGAGGAGGCCGACGAGGAAGGTGCCAGGGTGGACGCGGGTCGTCCAGCCGAGGTTGTCGAGGTCGTCGTCCTGAAAGTAGCCGCCATAGGCGCCACGATTGGCGATGAGAAAAAGGAGGATGAGGGCGGCGAGTAGAGCGGCGCCCAACCACTTCGACATAAGGGACCATTCTAACGCTGGGGCGTATGTTATGATGCGAAAAGACCCACCAGAAGCCGGAGAGGTGGCTGAGTGGTCGAAAGCAGCGGTTTGCTAAACCGCCGTACTGGACTAAAACCGGTACCGAGGGTTCGAATCCCTCCCTCTCCGCCAGTCTTCCTCCACCTTAAAGTGAGCCGATCTTCACAAGATCTCACTGCCTTCGGCTTAATCTCCGCCACGGGCTCAGGGCGGTGCCCACCAAACTCAAGAAATCTCCTCAATCCGTTCAGCAACTTACAGTCCAACTCCCTCTCCAGCCCCTTCCCCAGGATGGATAATAGAACTGATGGTAGAGAGCCATACGCATCCGGCCGAAACCGATTAACCATACTGAACGGTCCGGATTTCAACACTTTCATCACCGCGGTCGTCGAGAAAAGAGCCCGAAAATCGACGGAACCAGGAGAAACAAAAGGAGATCGAAACCGGACGCCGGCGAACACTTTTCAACACTTCAACACGATTTTTGGTTGAACAATACCGGCCCTCATACCCGAAACCGCCATGTCCCTGACCGACGGCCAATACGAAGAAGAAAAGACTAAGGGACCACCCTTAATCCTCCTCATTCTGGGCCTCTCCGTCCCCATCACCCTAATCCTGATCGGGATTGGGAGAATCGCCGACCGCCGCTGGCTCATCCTCCCCGTCATCCTCCTCCTCGCCGCCCGCGTCATCGAACGCCTCAACCGCAAGCGCCCCCGCTAGCGGAGCTACAATCAGGGTTATGCTCAGGACCACGTGCGCCCTTCTGTTCGCGCTCACCGCCGCACCCCTCATTGCCCAAAAGCTCCCCTTCACCGCACAGGCCCTGCTGCAGATCAACCGCATCGGCGAACCCCAACTCTCCCCCGACGGCAAACTGGTCGCCTTCACCGTTCAATCCATCGACCTCCCCGCCAATGCACGCCCCCGCCACATCTGGCTCGTCCCCCTCGAAGGCGGAGCCCCCAAGGCAATCACCAACGCCGGCAGCACTAACATGCGCCCTCGTTGGTCCCCCGACTCCAGGCACATCGCCTTCATCTCTGACCGCGCCGGCTCCGCTCAGATCTGGATCATGAGCGCCGACGGCTCCAATCCCAAACAGATCACTACTCTCTCTACCGAAGCCGACGGAGTCACTTACTCGCCCGACGGCAAGAACTTAGTCTTTACCAGCGACGTCTTTCCCGATTGTCCTGACGACGCCTGCAACGCCCGCAAGCTCGAAGCCGAAAAAGCGAGCAAGGTGAAGGCCCGCGTCTACACCAATCTCCTCTATCGCCACTGGACCGCCTTCCAAACGGCCCGCCGCAAGCACCTCCTCGTGATCCCCGCCGAAGGCGGCCCCGCCAAGGACCTCACACCCGGCCCGCGCGACGTCCCGCCCTTCTCCCTCGGCGGCCCCGACGACTACGCCATCTCCCCCGATAGCACCGAAGTCTGCTACGTCATGAACCCTGACGCCGACCTCGCCACCAGCACCAATAGCGAGTTATTCACAGTCCCCATCACCGGCGGCGAATCGAAGAAGCTCACTGAGAACCCCGCCGCCGACGCCTCCCCTTCTTACTCGCCCGATGGTAAGTACCTCGCTTGGCGTATGCAGGTCCGTCCCGGCTACGAAGGCGACCGCTGGCGTCTCGCCGTCATGGAGCGAGCCACCGCTAAAACCAGTCTCCTCACGGAGTCCCTGGATCGGCCCATCACCGGCTTCACCTGGACCCCCGATTCCCACCGCCTCGTCTTCTCCATGGAGGACCGCGGCAGCCAGACCCTCCAGATGATCCCCGTCACCGGAGGCGCCGTGCGCGCCCTTATCAGCGGAGCCAGCCACGTCGACGACATCCAACTCACGCCCGACAACAAGACCATGATCTTCACTGAGAACAGCGGCTCCAAGCCCGTGGAGATCTATCGCATCTCGTCCGCCGGCGGCAGTCCCGTCCCGCTCACCCACCTCAACGATGCCCTGCTCAGTCGCTACCAACTAAGTCCTCTGGAGGAAGTAACGGCCGATAGCACCGACGGCTCCAAGGTAGCGGCCTTCATCGTCAAGCCTTTCAACTTCGACGCCAATAAGAAATACCCCGCGCTCTTCCTCATCCACGGCGGCCCGCAAGGCGCCTGGGGCGAGAGTTGGACTTACCGCTGGAACGCCCAGGTCTTCGCCGCCGCCGGCTATGTCGTCGTCATGCCCAATCCGCGCGGCTCCACGGGTTACGGCCAGAAGTTCACAGACGACATCAACGGCGATTGGGGTGGCAAAGCCTTCGACGACATCATGGCTATCGTCGATCAAACCGCCGCCAAGCCCTATGTCGATCCGGCGCGCCTCGCCGCCGCCGGAGGCTCCTACGGTGGTTACATGATCAACTGGATGCTCGGCCATACGGACCGCTTCAAAGCCTTCGTCAGCCACTCCGGCGTCTTTGACTTGCGCAGCGAAGCAGGCGAAACCGAAGAACTCTGGTTCCCGCTCTGGGAGTTCAAAGGCATGCCCTGGGAGAACCCGGAGATGTACGCCAAATGGTCCCCCAGTTACTACGTGAAAGATTTCAAAACGCCCACCCTGGTCATCCATGGCGAGCTGGACTACCGCGTCCCGGTCGGCCAGGGCATGCAACTCTTCACCGCACTGCAGATGCAGAAGGTGCCCTCCAAACTCCTGCTGTTCCCCGACGAAGGCCACTGGGTGACCAAGCCGCAGAACAGCGAATTCTGGTACGGCCAGTTCCTCGAATGGATTGGCGAGTGGACGGCCAAGAAGCCATAAGTTAGCCTAAGGACTCCATGCGACACGACTTTGCTTTCGGCCGCACCGGCCTGCAACTCGACCTACCCGACGGCTTTCAATACCAGGTTCTGGAAGCTCGCAGCGCCCAGCCTCTGGCCGATCCACAACACGCGATTGAGGAATCCCTCAGCTATCTCACCCTCATCGCCCGCGGCAAGCGTTCAGCCGCCATCTCCGTTTGCGACATCACGCGCCCCGCGCCAAACAAACAGACCCTGCCGCCCATCCTTCGCGTCCTTGCCGAAGCCGGCATCCCTAGCCACGGCATCACCATCCTCATTGCCACCGGCCTCCACCGGCCCGCCACCGCCGCCGAAATCCGCGAGATCGTCGGTGAAGAGATCGCCCACAACTATAAGGTCGTCAACCACAACGCCCGCGATCTCCACGAACACACCTGCCTCGGCGCAACCTCGTCCGGAACTCCCGTCTACGTTGACTCGCGCTTCATCGCGGCCGACCTCCACATCACCCTCGGCTTCATCGAACCGCACCTCATGCTCGGCTTCTCCGGAGGCCGCAAGCTCGTCGCCCCCGGTCTCGCCGCCCAGGAAACAATCAAGGTCCTTCACAGTCCTAAGTTCATGCGCGACGCGCGCTCTTCGGAAGGCTCCATTGAGGACAATCCGCTCCACCGCGAGTTGCTCGAAATCGCGCGCATGGCCCGTCATGACTTCCTCCTCGACGTCGCCCTCACTCGCGACCGCCGCATCGCCGGCGTCTTCGCCGGACGCCCCGAAGAAGCCCATGCCCGCGGCGTTGCCTTCGTCTCACAGACGATGCTCGAACGTCTCGACGAGCCCGTGGACGCCGTCATCACCACCGCCGCGGGCTACCCTCTCGACCTCACTTACTACCAATCCATCAAGGGCATCACCGCCGCCTCGCACATCCTCAAACCGAACGCTCGCCTCCTCCTGCTCGCTCATTGCGAAGAAGGCTGCGGCGCCCCCGAATTCAGCACGATGGTGATGGATGGAGGCCGCGCCGGCGAGTTCCTCGATCGCCTCGCCAGCCAACCCGTCGAAGTCGATCAATGGCAGTTGGAGAAGCTTGCCCTGGTAGCCCGCGGCCAGAATATCTTCTACTATCTGCCCGGCTTGCCCCCTGAGTATCATCCTCACCTGTGGGGACAATCCTTCTCCACCGCCGCTGCCGCAGTTCAGGCACTGCTCGCAGATCTGCCTCCGCAGGCTCGGATTGCTCTGATCTCAGAAGGGCCCTATGTGCTCGCTCGTGTAGCCCGCGCGGCCTAACGTATGATCCCCCAAATCCCTTATGGCAGAAAGAGTTGGCACGGGACGTCGGTTGACAACTTTGCCCCTCTCGGCTATAGTTCTGAAGTATTGATCTTTCAACGGTTTGTCTCTGTCGGGTCTTCTCAAATCAAGTACGCTAGAATGGTGGGGAATCAGCTCGCCCCGTTGCCGCGCCCGTCCGTAATTCCGTTGAGCAGTCGTTAGACTCGGAGACTTGGCTATGGCCAGTAATCAGGATGAACGCCTACCGGAATTGCCAGTTCCGGATGACGCCGAATACGAGCAACTACTTGACGACTACAGTCATTTTGCGCCTCCTGCCGAAGGCGAACTCCTCCAGGGTCACGTCCTCAAAGTCACCGACAACGAAGTAATCGTCGATTTCGGCTATAAGTCCGAAGGCTTGGTGCCAATCGCTCAATTCACCGGAGCCGACGGCAAAGTCAACGTGCAGGCTGGCGATGCCATCGACGTTATGGTCGATCGCTCCGGCCCCGAAGTCGAAGGCTACATCCTCCTCTCCCACGAAAAAGCGCAGCGCATTCGTATCTGGGACACGCTTGAGAAAGCGAATCGCGAGGGCCTCATGGTCCTCGGCCGCGTCACCGGACGCATCAAAGGCGGCCTCGCCGTAGACGTCGGCGTTCAGGCCTTCATGCCCGGCACGCAAATCGATGTCCGGCCCATCCACAACCTCGATTCGTTCCTCGGCCAGGACGTTCCGGTCAAAGTTCTCAAACTGAACCGCCGCCGCGGCAACGTTGTCGTCAGCCGCAAGAGCGCGATTGAAGAGGAAGTCACTGCCCGCAAGTCTCAGGCGCTCGATACGCTATCTGAAGGCGCGGTGGTCACCGGCGTGGTTAAGAACCTCACCGAGTACGGCGCCTTTGTCGATCTCGGCGGCATCGACGGCCTGCTTCATGTCAGCGACATGAGCTATGGCCGGGTGAACCACCCTTCCGAAGCGGTCAACGTCGGCGACGAAATCTCTGTCAAAGTCCTCAAGTTCGACAAGGACAAGGAACGCATTTCGCTCGGCATCAAGCAACTGGCGCCCGATCCCTGGGAATCGGTGATTGAGCGCTACCCGATGGGACTTCGCGTCATCGGCCGCGTGGTCAGCGTTACTGACTACGGCGCCTTCGTCGAACTCGAAGCCGGCGTCGAGGGTCTCATCCACATCTCAGAGATGACATGGTCGCGGCGCATGAAGCATCCCACCAAAGTGGTGCGCCCAGGCGATCAGGTGGAAGCCGTCGTGCTTGAAGTGAAGCCGCGCGACCGGCGCATTTCTCTCGGCATCAAACAGCTCGAAGCGGACCCATGGACCACCGTCGCGGAACGCTATAGCATCGGCTCGGTTGTCGAAGGCCGCGTGCGCAAGCTCACCGACTTCGGCGCCTTCATCGAAATCGAAGAAGGCATCGATGGCCTGGTACACATTTCCGACCTCTCGTGGACCAAGCGCGTCAAGCACCCCTCTGAGCTCCTCAAAAAGGGGCAAGTGGTGCAAGCCGTTATTTTGAACATCGACGCGCCGAATCGCCGCCTCTCCTTGGGCATCAAACAGTTGCAGCCCGACGCATGGGAAACGTTCTTCCGTACCCATCAGGTAGGTGATAACGTTCGCGGACGCGTCTGTCGCGCCGAAACTGGGGAAGAGCGTGTCGTCGCGGCGGCGCCCGCCGGCGCTCAGGGCGCCGCCGCGGCGCTCTGTCCGTCGCCTGTCGCCCTGACGACGGTTGGCGTCCGAGGCGCCCACGCCGGCTTCGCTGGCGTTCAGCGCGGGCCGGCCAGGCGATGCGCCTCGCCGCAGAACGGCCGGCCGGCGGCATCCGTCAAAGCCTCTGCCTGCGGCAGGTGCACACCGCAGTGCGCGCACGCAAGCATGGGCGTGGGCTTGTCAGCGGGGTT
>JBDTMC010000265.1:0-10709 GCA_039934475.1 Bryobacteraceae bacterium
GGTGAGCACTAGATTTTTCAACTTTCAGGCTCATCGTTGGATTGGAATATGCTATCAGAGGGCCGCCCAAACGACCGCAATGAGCGCGATGACGGCTGGGATAAAAAGCAGGATGCTCACATACACGCCGGACGGCGCCGTGGACAGCCTCGTCAGCAAGTGTGCCAAGGTCCAGGAATTGGCTTCCATGGTCCTTATCATATCCGTTGGAACGCTCCGAGACCCGGTTGGGTATGAGACCTTCGTCGTGGAACAACGCGCGGGCGCCGAGGCCGGTCCAGTTGAGGATTCGGCGGGACAGCGGCCATTCGCCGTCCCGCGCAGCCCAAAGCGAACATGGAAGCTCCAGCTAGAAGCAAATCGCGCTGGAGCATCCCTCTATTGCAGCGGAAGGTTTTCCTGACCGTCGCCGTTCTCGCCGTCTTCCTTCACCGGCGCATCGGGTACGACACAGGCGGCGGCCACCTTGTCGGCCGCTTCCATCTTCACCACACACACGCCTTGGGACGAACGTCCCACCTGGCGCACGTTGGCGGATTCGATGCGGATGATTTTGCCGCTTTGCGTGATGATGAGGACGTCGGATTCGTCCTTCACCGAGAGGATCGCCACCACGTTGCCCACCTTGTTAGTGGTCTTCATGTTGATGACGCCCTTGCCGCCACGTCCGGTGAGCCGGTAATCGTGGAGCGGCGTGCGCTTGCCATAGCCGTTTTCGGCGATGGAGAGCACCAGTCCATCGTCTTCGAAGGCTTCCATGCCGATGAGGTAATCGCCGTCGTCGAGCGTCATGGCGCGGACGCCGCGCGCCGGGCGCCCCATGGGCCGGACCTCATCCTCACTGAAGCGGATAGCCTGGCCTTCATGCGACGCGATGAAGATCTCGCTCTTGCCAAAAGTCTGTTTGGCCGAGATCAGTTCGTCACCGTCATCGAGGGAGAGCGCGATAATGCCGCGCGTCAAGGGGTTGTCGAACTCGGTCAGTTCGCTCTTCTTGATCACGCCGCGGCGAGTGACCATCACAATGTGCCTGCCGGCGACAAAGTCCTTCACGGGCAGGAACCCTTGCACGGTCTCGTCGGGCTGAAGGCTGATAAGACTGGAAATATTCTTTCCCTTGCCGGTAGTTCCGGCGTCGGGGATCTCATAGATCTTCAGCCAGTAGACACGGCCCTTGTTGGTAAAGATGAGAAGGTAGGCGTGCGTGGAAGCGATGATGAGATGCTCCACCACGTCTTCGGTCCGCGTGCTCATGCCGATGCGGCCCTTGCCCCCGCGCAGCTGGCGCTGGTAGGTATCGACGGCGGTGCGCTTGAGGTAACCGCCACGCGTCACGGTGACGGCGACGTCCTCCATCTGGATTAGATCCTCGAGCAGGATCTCGCCTGTGTCTTCGATGATCTCGGTGCGGCGTTCGTCACCGAAGTCCTTTTGGACTTCCTTCAACTCGCGCACGATGACCTTGCGAAGAACGGTCTCCGATCCAAGGATTTCCAGGTATCCATTGATGAGGCGCTGCAGTTCGGCCAGCTCGTCGAGGATCTTCTGCTGCTCCATGCCGGTGAGGCGCTGGAGTTGGAGTTCGATGATGGCCTGCGCTTGCAGTTCACTGAAGTCGAAGCGGCTGACGCCGGTGGCCGGCGCCCATTTGGCAACTATTTCGGTGAGAAGGGCGTTGTCGGCAAACGTCATCTGGCCCATCAAAGCTTCGCGCGCTTCCCTCGGATTACGGGCAGAGCGAACGGTTTCAATGACGGCGTCGAGATTCTGGAGCGCTTTCTGGAAGCCGACAAGGATGTGCTCTCGCGCGCGGGCCTTGCGCAACAGGAATTCCGTGCGCCGGCGAACCACATCGACTCGGTGCTCAATGAATCGCTGGATGCACTGGATGAGACCCAGTTCGCGCGGCTGGCCATTAACAATGGACAGCATGATGACGCCGAAATTCACCTGCATCTGCGTGTGCTTGTAGAGGTTGTTAAGCACAACTTCGGTTTGCTCACCACGCTTCAATTCATAGACGATGCGCATTCCGTCGCGATCGCTTTCGTCGCGAATTTCGGAGATGCCTTCGATCTTCTTGTCGTTCACCATGGCGGCGGTCTGCTCAATCAGACGCGACTTGTTCACCTGGTAGGGGATTTCAGTGACGATGATGGCTTCGCGATCCTTGCCCATCTTTTCGGTGGAAGCACGGGCGCGCAGTTTGAGGGTGCCGCGGCCGCGGGTGAAGTAATCGTAGATGCCGGCGCGGCCCAGAATGAACCCGGCGGTAGGGAAATCGGGACCGGGAACCATCTCCATCACTTCGAGTAGGGTGAGGTTCGGGTTCTCAATGAGGGCGATGGTGGCGTTGACGATTTCGGTAAGGTTATGCGGCGGAATATTGGTCGCCATGCCGACCGCGATGCCGGAGGAGCCGTTAATCAGGAGGTTGGGCACACGCGCCGGCAGGACTTCCGGTTCCTGCTCACTGTCGTCGTAATTGGAACGGAAATCGACGGTTTCTTTATCGATGTCTTCGAGCAGCGTGCTGGCGATGCGAGCCAAGCGGGCCTCGGTGTATCGCATGGCCGCTGGTGGATCGCCGTCCACGGAACCAAAGTTGCCTTGCCCATCGATGAGCGGATAGCGTAGCGAGAAGGGCTGCACCATGCGCACTAGGGCATCATAGACGGCGGTATCGCCGTGAGGGTGGAATTTGCCGAGAACTTCGCCGACGATCTTGGCGCACTTACGGGTGGGGCGATTGTAGTTCAACCCCATCTCGTGCATGCCAAACAGAATGCGGCGGTGGACGGGCTTCAGGCCGTCACGGACATCGGGCAAGGCGCGGCCAACGATGACGCTCATGGCGTAATCGAGGTAGGACCGCTTCATCTCATCTTCGATGTTGACCGGGACGAAATTCCGATTATCGCCTTCCCCTCCGAGAGGAATCTGGCCGCCTCCGGGAGGAGGTGGGGCGGGGGGACCGGGATTGTCGATTTCTGCCAAAGCTACTCCTTTACAACCGCTTGGAAAGATATTTCAACTGCCCCTTCATAATAGCACAAGAGATTGAGAACACATACACTTAGCGGGATTCTATGGCGAGCTGACCAGGAGAGTCCAATGAGTAGTGGAGTAGGCACTCCAGTACTTTTCACGTCGCAATTTCCTGCACCGTCCCTTTAAAGTTGGTGGAAAGTAGTGTTACACATGTTGAATCATATTCCGTTAACGATCGGCATATCTACAAATATGCATTCGGATTAGGGACAGCGACTACCCAACGTCCCCTGATCCCACGAGGTTCGAACGAGGAGATACTTGATGCGCACATTCGTGATTTCTGCTGTTACTCTTACGCTCACTCTCGGCGCCGCACTGGCCGCCGACAAGACTCCCAGCGCCGCTGCCCTCAAAGCTGCTGACGCTGCCATCGCCGACGCTCCGGTGGTGAAAGCCAGGATCGTTTCCGCGGCCCTGCCAACCAAGCCTGCCCTGCCGTATATCGGCATCCAGGCGACTTCGGTAACCACGTCGTACCAGGTTTCCGGTTTGCCGACCTTCCTGGCGGCGGGATCGGGATTCGACTACGACGTCGCGCTCCCTCTTTCCGCCATGTTGCAGGGTGACGCTGCTGCGGTAAGCTTCACCATGACGTCCGACACCTACACTGGCTATTGCCTGGCCGCTTATGCGATTGTTCCCGCCGCCGGAGGCACGGCGATCGGGGCCGGCAAGAGCGCTGCACAAGGCTGCCAACCCGGGTACATTTATGCATTCTCTTTCCCGCTGACGCTGCCCGCAGCGCCTGGCGACTACATCGTTGTGGGCGTCGGAGTTAGCTCCGCCGGCGCCGACAAGCTGATCAACTACCTTCACATCAACTAGGTCTGGAAAGGGCAGGCAGGGAGGCCGCGTCGCCTTCCTGCCTGCCGCTACATCTGCTAGATTTCCACAGAAAATTGACGGCGGTGCGCGACTCCTGATCTACTGAAGAGAGTCGCCTCTACATCTATGCTTTCGGTTGTAATCCCGATCCACAACGAGGAACCGGCAATTCTGCCCTTGTACGACCGCCTCACTCTTGTCCTGGAGGGTCTGCAAAAGCCATACGAGATCATCTTCGTGGATGACGCTTCCACGGACCGAAGTTTTGACCTGCTGGCCAACCTTGTGGAAACGGATGGACGGTTGAAAGTCATTCGGCTGCGGCGGAACTTCGGCCAGACGCCGGCCCTTTCCGCGGGGTTCGATGAAGCGCAGGGCGAAGTAATTGTTTCTCTTGATGGCGATTTACAGCACGAACCGGAAGACATTCCAGCACTGCTGGCTAAGATCGACGAAGGCTACGACATCGCCAGCGGCTGGCGCAAGAACCGGATTGACAACGCCGTTACCCGCAGAATTCCATCGAAGATTGCCAACTGGCTGATGGCGAAGGCATCGGGCGTGAATCTGCGCGATTTCGGTACAACATTTAAAGCGTATCGCGCGGAGATTCTTAAGGACATCAATCTGTACGGCGAGTTGCACCGGTTCATACCGGCACTGGCGAGCTTCTACGGAGCGCGCATTGCAGAGGTTCCGATCAGGAACAGTCCGCGCGCCAGTGGCGGTTCGCATTACGGACTGAGCCGCACCTTCCGCGTCCTGTTCGATATTCTGACCATCCGGTTTTTGCTCACCTACTTCACCCGGCCGATGCACTTCTTCGGCATGATCGGCTTAGGGGCCACCACCATCGGCGGCCTGATCATGACGTACCTGTTTTTTTACAAGATCACCGGGCACGAGATTGTGATGGAACACGGTCCGCTGATGATCGCCGGAGCGATGTTGCTGATGGTGGGCATGATGATGTTCAGCACGGGACTGCTGGGCGAGGTGATGATCCGCACGTACTTTGAAAGTCAAGGCAGGCGGATCTACGCCGTGCGCGAGATTCGCACACGGCGGGATCCGCACGTCACAGACGGCGCGCGGTAAGATCTAGGCGGCTGCCAACTGCTTGGCCTTGCGCCAGTGGTCTTCAAAAAGACCGACCATAGCTTCACCCATCCCGCTGTGATCGAAGACCACCGAGGTCCAACTGGGTTTAGTGATTACCGGGTCCAACAGCGCTACCATCCCTTGGGTGCCATCGAAGACGGCCAGTTTCATCGGCAGGGACTCAGTGAGGCGGACTTCCACGCCGGCGGACGCGTATTCATTAAGGCGTGCCTTGTGCTCCTCATCAAGGGTACCCGCTTCGAGCAGAAGGCGGCAGGAGACGCCGCGGGCTCGCGCCTGGCGGACGAGTTGCTCATCCAGCGGATCGACAGCATAGGGCGGACGCGAAAACTCCACATACTCGTGCTCTACGTCGCGCAGCATTTGGCGATAGTGAGTGGCCGTCTGACCGGGTTCGCTCACGATGCGGAGGAAGTCGAGGGTCCCGCGGCCTCCCTGCCCTTCGGAGTAGGCGGATTTCAGATCGTCGATGAGACCTCCCGCCATTCTGGCCTGTTCGGATAGCTCCTGATCCAGTTGCTGTTGGCGGCGGGCGAGGTAGTTGGGAATGGCGAGACCCGGCTCGACGGCCGAGAACAGCTTCGTCTTCTCCTGAACTACCTGGGCGAAGCCTTTTTCCACCAGGCTATCGAGCACTTCATAAATCTTCTGCCGCGGCACGTGAGAGCGGGCCGCCAGTTCCAGCGCCTTGAAGCGGGGATGGCCCACCAGCACGAGGTAGGAACGCGCTTCGTAAGCGTTCAACCCAATCTGTTGCAGCCTCCGCCAGAACCGCTGGAAATCCATTTCGGGCAAATCTTGGTTCATCCGACACCCTTCGGGACACCACCATATCATGGCTGGACGAAGACGGATATAGGTTTGGACGATTTCAGGTATACAACTTTGAATCACAGACTGGCCGACGTACGTCTCACCAACTGTCAGCCCGGCGCATTGCGCTACAATCGCGATAGAGCGGGCTGGGGGGAGGGCTGCTATCCATGAAGTCCGAGCAATGGGACCTGCCGCGCACACTGGGAACGTTGCGAAAGAGCAGGTTTTCCGGGGAATTCCTTTCCTCGCGCACCGTCAAGGACGAGCTTCGCGAGAACCTCATTTGTAAACTGCAAAAGGGTGGAGAACTCTTTCCGGGTATCGTCGGCTACGAAGATACCGTGGCGCCGCAAGTGGTGAACGCGGTGCTATCGCGGCACAACTTCATTCTGCTGGGATTGCGCGGACAGGCGAAGACGAAGCTGGTGCGCATGCTGACCACGCTGCTGGACGCGCACACTCCTTACATCGCCGGATGCGAGATCCACGACAACCCCTATGCGCCGATTTGCCGGTATTGCCGCAACCTGATTGAGGAGATGGGTGAAGAGACGCCTATCGCCTGGTTGACTGCGGAGCAGCGCTATGTGGAGAAACTGGCGACACCCGACGTCACTATTGCCGACATGATTGGCGATATCGATCCAATCAAGGCGGCGCGGCGGGGGCAAAACATTTCCGATGAGCTGACGGTCCATTACGGACTGCTGCCGCGCGCCAACCGCGGCATCTTCGCTATCAATGAACTGCCAGACCTGGCGGGCAAAATCCAGGTGGGCTTGTTCAACATCATGCAAGAAGGCGATGTGCAGATCAAAGGATATCCGGTACGGTTGCCTTTGGATCTGATGTTGGTGTTTACGGCGAACCCGGAAGATTACACGGCGCGCGGGAAGATCATTACGCCGCTGAAGGATCGGATCGGGAGCGAGATTCGGACACATTACCCGGCCACCGTGGAACATGGCTTGGCCATCACGCGGCAGGAAGCGTGGACAACGGCGCGCACGAGTCCGATTGAACTGATCGTCCCCGCGTTTATCCGCGAAGTGGTGGAGAACCTGGCGTTTCTCGCGCGCGAGGACAAGCGGATCGACAAACGGTCGGGCGTGTCGCAGCGGCTGCCCATCTCGGTGATGGAGAACGTAGTTTCGAACGCGGAGCAGCGTGCGCTGCGGACTGGTGAGAAAGCGGCGGTACCGCGCATCCTGGACATCTACGCGGCACTCCCCTCCATCACGGGCAAGCTGGAGTTGGAGTACGAAGGCGAGTTGAAGGGCGGCGATGCCGTGGCGCGCGAAGTCATCCGCAATGCCGTGGGGCGCGTCTATAGCCACTACTTCGACGGCGTGAACGTCTCGCCCATCATCCAATGGTTCGACCTGGGCGGCGCCTTGAAGGTGGATGAAACAACCTCTTCCGAGGAGATGGTGCGGCAGTTAGGACCGATTCAGGGTCTGCTGGAGAAGACCGGAGCGTTGGGCCTGGGTTCCAACGAACCTGATGCGCTACGTGCTTCCGCGGCTGAGTTCATCCTGGAAGGCTTGTATGCGCACCGGCGGATCAACCGTAACGAAGAGCGAGGGTTTGTAACCGACGAACGGAGGCGCGAACCTGCGGATCCGGAACAACCTCCGAAGCGTCCGGGCGGCGGCAGACGGCAGCAATTCAACTGAACCGGGAGGTTCCCATGAAGTGGATCAAATACTCCCGCTACACGGGAGACGATTTGGGTCTGAGCACGGAGGACCTGCTGCAGGCTCTCTCGGACTTCTTCCTGGACAGTGGATTCCAGAACCAGTACATGCAATTCAACGAGTTGAATGAGCACTCGTTGGAGAACCTGAAACAGGCGCTGCAACGCGCGATCGAGCAGGGTGAGATGTTCGATGCCGAGCGGGCCGATCGCATCCGGGAGCAGTTGGAGAAGATGTCTGAAGAGCAGATGGACCAGCTGATGAACCGGTTGGTGCAGAAGCTTGTGGACGACGGCTACATTTCGCTGCAGAATCCAAACCAGATGCAGGAGGCTCCGGGCGAAGCGGGGAGTGCGAGCCCTGACGGTCCGGTACGAGTGGAGATGACCGACAAGTCAGTGGACTTCCTCGGATTCAAGGCGTTGAAGGATCTATTAGGATCGTTAGGCCGATCGAGCTTCGGCGCGCACGACACTCGCGATATGGCGACAGGCGTGGAAGCGAGCGGCGCCTCGCGCCAATATGAGTTCGGCGACGTCCTGAACCTCGATATCAGCGAGACCCTGTTCAGCGCGCTGCGCCGTGAAGGCGTGAAAGTTCCCATCGATCTGGAATACAGCGATCTTCACGTACACCAGGCGGAGTATCAGAGTTCCTGCGCCACCGTGCTGATGCTGGACTGCAGCCACAGCATGATCTTGTATGGCGAGGACAGGTTTACTCCGGCGAAGAAAGTAGCGATGGCACTGGCGCACCTGATCAGGACGCAGTATCCAGGAGACAGCCTGCGGTTGGTTCTGTTCCATGATTCGGCGGAGGAGTTGCGGTTGAACGACCTTGCCCGCGTCCAGGTGGGCCCCTACTACACCAACACGCGCGACGGCTTAATTCTGGCGCAGCGGATCCTGAACCAGGAACGCAAGGACATGAAGCAGATCATTATGATCACCGACGGAAAGCCGTCGGCTCTGACGCTGGAAGACGGCCGCATGTACCGCAACGCGTTTGGACTGGATCCTCTGGTAATTAGTAAGACCCTGGAAGAAGTAAACCGCTGCAAGAGGCAGGGGATTCTGATCAACACGTTCATGCTCGCGAGCGACTATGGCTTGGTGAACTTCGTGCAGAAGGTGACGGAGTTGTGCCGTGGGAAGGCCTATTTCACCACGCCGTATACGCTGGGCCAGTATCTACTGGTTGATTATATGAACCGCAAGACGCGGACTGTCCATTAAAAAATTATCTTCTCCGTTTATTCGCCTTTTGGTATAGTCTTCAACATGAGTCCACAACTGCAGCTCACTGCTCTTGCTAACCAGTTGCTCGCAAGTAAGGAATTCTTCGAGCGCTCAACGCGGGTTCTTGAGGAAGCCGACTCCGGTTTCCGCCCGCAACCAGACATGATGACCGCCGCCCAGCAGGTGGCGCACGCCGCACAGACGCTTGACTGGTTTGTGGAAGGCGCGACGCGGCCGGAAGGCTTTGACCTCGATTTTGAGGAGCACGGCAAAGCGCTGGCGGCCGTGACGTCGCTAACCTCGGCCCGCCTGTGGTTGGAGACGGCCTACGGCCACGCGCTGCATTTTGTTAACTCGCATAGCGTGGAAGAGCTTGCCCAGCCGCTGCCAGCGGGTCCGGTGATGGGCGGTCAGCCGATCGGCGATGTCGTATGGGCCATGATTGAGCACACCGCGCATCACCGCGGCGCCCTGACTGTGTATTCACGTTTACTCGGAAAAGTTCCCGTGATGCCGTACGGAGGCTGATGCGCCTTAGCGGCGGCGTGTGCCGCCTTCGGGACGCGCATTGAGGGTGACAGTGACGGGTGTGTTCTGTGGAAGGATGACGTCCTGTCCCCTCGCCAGAAACGTCGTATAGACGCTAAATCCGGCGCCGGTGAGGGCGATGCCCGAAGCCAGAGTGCGGGACGCCTGCGCCACAACCGTTCCAATCAAACCCAATCCAACGGCGCCCGATTCGGCGCGACCGGCTATATCCTGGTCGGCCACTCCCTGTGAATTGTAGTCCTGGTGGAACGAGAGCCCCGCTACAGCCACAGCGATGGCGGGAAAAATAAAGCGCGTCTTCGGGCTGGTGGCGCGCGTAGCTCCCTCCGAATCCAGCGCCAGATTGGCGCCCGAGTCCACTTCCACCCCCTCCAGGTCACCGCGGATCGCTTGCGCCGTCGCTGTGGGAAGTTGGATCTGCCGGAATACGAAGAGCAGTTTTCCGTTGCGGTGAAGGTAGCGCGCCTTCTGCGCTTTGACGACTTCCCCGATGAGGCGGCTGCCCTCCGGAATCAGCAAGCGACGATCGGCGGAAAACTGAGGCTGAGTGACAACTGCTTCCACCACCCCGCCTTTCTGCGCCGTGGCGGAAGTGACAGTTGTGATGAGACGCGCACGGACCTCCTGCGTGGCTGGCCAGTCCGTTGGGTTCAGCATGGGGACCGTCACCGGATCCTGCAATACGCTATTGAAGAGTGTTCCCGCGCGCCACGATTGCCGGGAATAGGGCAACATGCCGAGCAAGGTAGTCTTCAGCCGATTCATCTTACCGGGTGCTGTGAAGGCAAGGACGGCCGCCTGGCTCTTCTGCTGTATGCGGTCCCGCACGCCCTTGGGTTCCTTGGACACTCGCGCGGTGTAGGCCGCACCGCGCGACGGCGCAGTGCGTAGCGGGAAGCGCGAACCGTCCCCTAGCACCAGGGTGTCAAACTGAGCGCGAACATCACGCGGAGGAGTGAAGTTGCCCGACAGAATGGCCGTTACACGGCGTCGGAGAGGCACGCCGCCAATTTCAGCAATGCGCCCTTCGACGAGGGCGCCCGCTGGAAGAACCATGCGGTCGAAATTGTAAATGGGATCCACCAGCCGTCCTTGAATCGGATCGCCGACGTGCCCGATGGGGACACGGCGATCAAGCGCGATGCGAAGGGGCACGCCAGCGCGAACTGTCGCACTCTGTTGCGCGTAGAGCGGGGTGGACAGAACAACTAAGACACAGCATTCACGTAGGGACAATGGCTACCTCCCGTCCAGCAAGCGACGGATCTGGTTGATGTGGTTGGCGTCGTGTCCGACCATATGGCGCGCCAAGTCGGTGACTGTCATACTGCCGCGCTCGGCGTGAATGCCGTGGCGCTGCCACTCGTCTTCACTAAGCCGGCACAGCATGCGCAGATTTGCCTCCCGA
>JBDTMC010000266.1:0-10694 GCA_039934475.1 Bryobacteraceae bacterium
AGTGGACGTCACAGGCGACCGGCCGGTGGTAGTAAACAAGGAGGCTGTGTATGAGAGCGCCGGCGCCGCGTGCACAATTGAAGCCCAGGATTTCTACGACAACGATACCAAGATGACGTTCACCTGCTATGAGCCGAAGGGAATGGCGTCGGCGATGGGGATCGATCTGAAGACGCGGGAGGTGGTGAACTTCTCAAAGGCTGCGGGTAGTTACAACGAAGTGGAAGGGATCTTCCCGGATGGCAAGCATGCTTGTGTGGAAGCAGACCGGCAATGCGAGCAGTTGGGTGGCGCGCGCGGATTCCGAAACATCGATATCTGGAAACTGCGGCTGGATGGCAAGGGCACGGACTTCACGCGGCTGACCACGTTCAACGACTATGAGGGGTGGAAGGCTTCGAACCCGGTGGTATCTACCGATGGGAAGTTCATGGCTTTCCAGGTGGCACAGACGAAGGACGAAGCCGGCGTCGGGTACGGGATCGTGCTGCACCGGTTTCAGTGAGGATTTCTAGTTAGGCGCGGCCAATATCGGTCTTTGAGAAATCCTCACCGACGAACAGTAAAGGCATCCCGGCCACGGCCGCCACGGCATAGGACAAGCAGTCGCCAAAGTTCAAGGCCGCCGGATGACGGCCCTTGCCAAATCGAAGGAATGCGCTCGACGCAGCCTCCATGTGCCGTTCGTCGAAGGCCACACATTCAGCCTTGGCCTGCGTGACGAACCGGAACAACAACGGACGCGCGTCCCGCCCTAGTCGCGTGGTCAAAACCAGCATCGATTCAAGAAGTGTCGGGTAGCCCACTAGAATGACTGGACTGCCCTCGATCTTATAGATCAGTGGCTCGTAGCCGGTTTCCCGCAGGTGGATGGCGACAATTACCGAACTATCCAGGACCAAAGCTCAGAACCCTTCTCGTCCATATCCCAGAATCTCATCCTCTTCCTGGCGAGTCAGCGTGCGCCCCAATTCCCCAGCCGGGACGTAAGGCCATACTGATTCCTCCAGGTACTGCCTTAGGCCGCCGCGGGTGCTGGGAGTTCCCTTCCGGGCAAGGAGGCGAGTTCGACGTTCTAGCAGAGCTTGCTTGATTGCTTCCGTCTTGCTCTCCTGAGCCAGGAGCGCAACTTCAGTCGCCAACTGTTCCACTTCAGGGTTTTTGATGTTAAGCCCCATGGTAGATCTAACTATACCATTCTACCATTCCCGCCATAAAGTTCGCTTCGTCATCTGCCGCCAGTGCCACCGAGGCAACCATCTTCCGACTGCCGAAGAGGCGCTCAGCCTTCACTGGAGCTACAAACTCAACCCGCACATTCGGCTCCCCCCGCCGGGGCACCACCAACCCTTGGGCATCCTCCGGAAGCGCCCGGCTTACGCTGGCGATCATCTCCCGAGAAACGCGAATCCGGAACAGCAGTCCATACCGGAGGTCGAGATAATCCGGCCCGACCAGCACGGGCCGCAACTCCAGGGAACGCGCCACCCCAACCAGCCAGACCGCGCCGTATACACTGACCGCGGTAGCCACCCACGCCCCCACGGCACTCCAGCGGTGAATCAGGAGATGCACGGGAATAATCTCGAATAACGCACCGATGGCCGCCACAAACAGTATGTCCTGCTGTCCGCCGCGCCGGTGCAGTGTGAACGCTCGGGTCCCCTCCGGAACATGCGGCCGGGCCCGCCAGGCGAACGCATAGTAAAGGATGGAGAGTTCCGTAGCCAGCAGATTTGCTGCAAACGGCGCGGCGATGAGGGAAGCCACGGCCCCTTGCAAGGCCTGCACCGGATCCGCATCCCTCCGGCCGCGCATCGTCCGGCGAACTTGCACCACTACGAAGGCGATCACAGCTAGCTCACAGATGCCCGCGGCCAACGCTCGTAGCGGGGCGGACGAAGGAAACAGATACATCGCACGCCACAAACCAGCCACAGCGACTGGAGCCAGACTCCACCATCTCTGAAATCCGGGTCTTACCAGCAGCCAGTAGTAGATGGCGCTCACCACGACAACCACATCCAGCACCGCTGCGATGGCCACCGCGGTCCGCTGCCCCGCCCTCACCTGAGAGGCCACCACCAGCCCGTCCACCAGGTTGATGCCCAGCGCGAGCGTCAGAAATAAGGAATACCTAACCGTGCGGCTCACGAGTTCCCTTTTGTGGCCACCGCCGTTGTGGGAGGCGGAGGAGGAGGTGCTTTTAGAGGGCGGTTTCCAGGCGTTCCACTTCGCGCCGGGCACGACGATAACGGAGCAGACCCTGGTATTCCTGCCACAATGTGGCGAAACCGAACCAGTAGTAGCCGCCGACAAAGAGCAGCAGGAACGGAATGGCGAAGAAGTTGAAGCTGTCGATGGCGTAGGCGATCATGACTAAGAAATAAGTTCCCATGCCGATTTCGACAAAGGGCACCCAACCCGACTTGCGGCGGTAGTTAGACTCGGACGCTTTCGATCTCACCTGGCCGGTGATGGCATATTTGGGGGTGCGGGCGAAAGCCGTTTGGACTCCGAAGAACGCTTCAAGCACAGCGCGCGTGTTGCTCACCGTAAGCCCGACGCCGGTGGCAATGAGGGCAGGGATCAGGAAAATGGAACGTTTCCAGGTGCGCGGATTGAGCTGCTGCTGGGCTACCAGATAGAACGCGGAGATGGACCAGAAGGCGGAAACGATGAGAGGCAGGTCGAGAAAGAGCATCTGCATCCAGCCCATGTAGAACCGCACCACCATGACGGGTAGCATGAGGGCGCTGACCACAATCATCATTGGGTAGGAGATGTTGGGGGTGAGGTGCATGAACGCTTCAATTTTGGCGCGGCGGGAGATCTTCGAGCGGAGGATGCTAGGCAGGAGTTTGATGGCAACCTGCATCAGACCCTTGGCCCAGCGGGATTGCTGCACCTGGAAGCCGTAGATATCGACCGGCAGTTCTGACTGGCAATCGATGCTGGGGACGTAGACGAAGCGCCAGCCCTTCAATTGGGCACGGTAACTGAGGTCGGAATCCTCGGTGAGGGTATCGTGCTGCCAGCCGCCAGCGTCGTCGATCATCGTTTTGCGAATGATGCCGGCGGTGCCGTTGAAGTTGAAGAAGAGGTTTTCGCCGGCGCGGGCGCTGTGCTCGAGGATGAAGTGGCCGTCAAGAAGGATGGTCTCCACTTCGGTGAGCACGTTGTAGTGACTGTTGGTATAGCTCCAACGAGTCTGGACCACTCCGACTTGCGGATCGGTGAAGAAATGAACCGTGCGGAGCAGAAAATCCGCAGGAATCAAGAAGTCGGCATCGAAGACGGCTACGAACTCGCCAGTGGCGGTCTTGAGGCCTTCCTGCAGGGCTCCGGCCTTGAAGCCGTGGCGATTGGACCGGTAGAGGTATTCGATGGGCAGGCCGGCGGCACGGTAGCGGGCGACGAGGGCCTGCGCGTACGGGTGGGTGTCGTCGGTGGAGTCGTCGAGAACCTGAATCTGAAGAAGATGGCGAGGGTAATCGACTTTGGAGACGCTTTCCAGCAGCTGGTCTACGACAAACCGCTCATTGAAGAGCGGGAGTTGGATGGTAACGGGCGGGAGGACGTCGAATTCCTGAGGCGCGTGGACCGGGATCTTATGCTTGTTCTTGAAGTAGGCCCGAATGGTCTCATAGCGGTGCATCCCATAGATGGCAAGAATGAAAAGAAGGACGAAATAGGGGATGAGCAGAGCCCAATCGAACCAATCGAGCTGATGGATGCCGGCGAACGACGTGTCCAGAAGCGACCGGACAAACTGATCTGTAGCGGAACCAGCAAAAAGAAGGGCGACGGCCTGTCCGTGCAATGGCATATGCTTCGTTACGTGAGTCTATCGAGAAAAGCAACCCGCTGGGGGCGGCAGTTGCTGCCGGCTGTTGCCATCGAGATTGTTTTCATCTCGATCCGATCCAAGGGTGACTTGCGCGGTCACTTGCCGGAAATCATAATCACACTACTAATAGCTTCTATATTTTACATCTTTTCGGCATTCACAACCCTAAATAACCTTAATGAAGGGGAAGGGTTACCGGTGTGGGTGATTGTGGCGGCAGCACTGATCTTCCGGGTGACGGTATGGCCGATCTACCCGGCGCTCTCCGACGATGTATTCCGGTACCGGTGGGAGGGGCAGATCCAGGCGGCGGGGGGGAATCCGTATCAGGCGAGGCCGAATGACGCGCGCTGGGCTGGGTTGCGGGACGCGGCCTTTCCGCTGGTTGTGGCGAAGGACTTCAAGGCGGGGTACGGTCCCCTGCTGGAGCTGCAGGAGCGGGCAACCTATTGGGCGGTGACGAAGATTTCGCCAGATCCGTTCGTCCAGGCTTTCTGGTTCAAGGCTCCCGGTGCGATCTGCGATCTGGGGATCATCGCGGTGCTGGCGGCGCTGCTGCGCGCGCGGGGGAAGCCCGCGACCTTGCTGCTGGTGTATGCGTGGTGTCCCCTGGCGGTGATGGAATTCTGGGCCACGGGACATAATGATTCGGTCGCCGTCTTACTTGTGTCGTTTGCTCTGCTGGCGGCGGCGAGGGCGCGCTGGAAATGGGCGTTTCTGGCGCTCACCCTCGCTGTCGCGGCGAAACTGTGGCCCATTCTTCTATTCCCGGCCTTCATCGGGTGGAGGCGCGGCCCGGAACGCTGGTGGCAGTGGCTGGTGGGGGTACCGGTGGCGCTCGCCCTGGCGTTGCCCTACTGGTCAGCCGTTTGCGAAAACGCCCGGTTCATGACCGGATTCGTCGGTGGGTGGCGGAACAACGACAGCCTCTTCGGCGCATTACTGTGGGTGGGAGGTACCGAGGCACGGGCGAAGATCCTGGCATTCGGCGTCATCGGTGCCGTCGCGCTCTGGGCGACAGTGCGGCGTTTGCCCCTGGAACAGGCGGTGTTGGTGACGCTGACGGGCGCGCTGATGGTGTCTTCGAACTCGCACCCGTGGTATTTGACGTGGGTGTTGCCGCTGCTGGCGTTTTATCCGGCTGCGGCGATGCTGCTGTGGGTGTCTCTGGCGCCGCTGGCGTATCACGTGGTCATCCAGTGGGTGGTTCTGGGTGAATGGCAGCATGTAAGCGAGTTCCGTTGGTTGATTTATGTTCCGGTGTATTCCATGTTCGTGGTTTCGGCCGCTATACACGCATGGCAGCGGCGGGCGGCAGTACACTGAGGAGTGATCCTAAAGCTCCGGGTGCTTGCCGCCCTTGTTCTTTGCGCGGCGGGAGCGGTGGCCCAGGAGCGGCAACCCTCGTTGGTTTGGGAGGGGGAAGTTGACCAATTGGCAACGATCTTCGTTCGCGGCACGAAGCTGCGGGTGGAGGACAAGGCCGGGTCGCTCGCCGTGGAAAGGGCCGCCTTCCGCTTCGTTGAACCACTCCCTGATAGCAGACAAGATGTGCAGGTGAAGGTAGTGGAAGGACGCGGCGAGGCCGTGATTGTGGCCCAGCCTTCACTGTCGAATAAATATACCTTGTCGGTGAAAGTGGAAGACAAGCAGGAGGGCTCCGGATTCTATTCGCTGGAGTTTTACTGGGATGCCGGACCATTCAAGGGACACGACCCGTTCTCAAAAAAGAAACTGCCAGCTGAGGGAGTGATCGCTCCGCGAGGGATGAGTTGGACGGGCCGCGTGGACGGGACACTGCGGGTGGTGGTGGAAGGCAGAGAAGCTTGGAGCGAGCCGAAGGGTGTGGGGCAAGCTGAGATAGTGCGAAACCTGCCGGCGGAGGAGGGTCTGCCGGTGGCGCTGCGTAAGCATAGCGGGCGCGGGAAGGTGAAGCTAGTCGAAGGCCCATCGCGAAGGAATGGGTACAAGCTGGTGTTTGAAATCGCAGACCCGGGACCAGGGGCCGATGAGTATGACGTGGAGGCGGGTTGGTGACATTGCATGGATAGACACGTTCGAACGCTGTCGATGCTCTACATCGCCGGCGGGATAGCAGGTGGAATCCTGGGCATCATCTCCTTGTTAACGATGAGTTCGATCAGCAATCTGTTGATCGCCTTGTTCAGCACGAAGCGGATCATGTCGGTCCCGTTTGCGGCGATTTATCTTACGGCCGTTGCGTGGGTAAGCGTACTGGTGGCAATTCCGGCGGTGATTAGCGGGTGGGGGCTACGCGACCATCACGACTGGGCACGAATGATGGGAATGGTGGTTGCCGTGATGTTAGTCGTCAACTTTCCGGTAGGTAGCTTGATCGGGCTGTACGCGATGTGGGTGCTGCTATCGCCGGAGACCGAATATCTGTTTCTGGAGCCGCCGGAGCGGCGCGCGACGACAAGGCGTTGAAGCGCGCTATTCGGTATAGCTGATTTCCAGCCGGCGGGCGCGCCGGGCAGCGATGACGAGGATCGCCAGAGACACCAGCAACAGGCCGGGGATCGCGATCCAGGCCGGAGTGGGTTCCACATTCACAACGATTAGCGCGAGTGGACCCTTCACGGGTACTTCCACCGGGCTGAGCGATTTCAAATAGAACGTGATGCTGAACTTCTGGAGGATGGCGGGCAGGAAGCCGTTGATGCCTTCCCACACCATGATGACGGCCGCGGGGATCATGGGATTGCGGTAAAGCAGGCCGCACACCAGGAAGACGGCTCCGTAGCCAACGCTGGCGAGCACGGCCACAGTGACGTACCAGCCTAATTGCCAGCCCCCCGGACCGGTGAGGATGAAGTCGCGGTACTCCTGACCGAAGTGCGCGGAGATGGTGAGGAAGGCAAGCGCGACGCTGAGGGCAAAGAGCGTGGCGGCGACGATGAGGCCGGCGAGGTATTTACCGACGAGTAACACTTCGCGGCGCACCGGGGTGAGCAGGTAGTAGTGCATCGTCTTCTCCAACATTTCAGACCGGAATAAGTTGGTGAAGATGCCGACGCAGCCGAAGTAGATGCCCAGCCGCAGGTAGAAGAACTGAAAGATGCCCGCGTAGACCATGCTGTCTTCCGGGATGGAACAGCCAGGGCGCGTGCGGGAGGCTTCGATGAGGGAATGCCCGATGGTGAGCAGCAACGGCAATCCGGCGAGCAGATAGATCCAAAGGGCGCGGCGGGCGAGGAAGCTTTTGCGCACTTCCAGCCGCATGACGGAACCTACCTGGCGGATCCAAAGGCCCCAGGGGAGCGTGGAAAGATCGGTCATACGGTGGCTCCTTCGGCGCCTATCAGATACTGATACACGGAATTGACGTCTTCGTCGGCGGGGGCAACGGATTCCACTTCTATTCCGACTTCCAGGATGATGCGGTTCAACAGCAGATACATCGCATCCACGTCGAGGGTGCGAATGAGAAGACCCTGGCGATCTTTGTGGATGCCCACTTCGACGATATTGTCGTCTTCGAAGAGGCGAGCGGCGACGGCTCGGGGATTATCGCAGCGCAGGACGATCTGGATGGGGTGATCCTTCACTTCGCCGCGGACGCTTTCAATGGCTCCTTCGGCGACGACGTAGCCCTGGCTGAGCAAGATTACTTGATCCGAAATGCGGTCCACTTCGTGCAGGATGTGGCTGGAAACGATGACGTGGACGCCCTGCGCGCCGAGGGCTTCAAACAAGGCGATGGTTTCGGCGCGCGCCATGGGATCGAGGCCGTTTAATGGTTCGTCAAGAACAAGCACCCGTGGACTGTGCGACAGGGCCTGCGCGAGTTTCATACGCTGGCGCATTCCTTTGCTGTAGGCGGCGAGACGGCGGTTGGCGGCATCGCGCATGTTGACGCGATCGATGGATTCCCACGCGCGGCGCTCGGCGTCCAGGTCGTCGAATCCGTGGATGAGAAGGAACGACTTCACGAAGTCGAAGCCGGTCATGCCTTTGGGAAAGGTGTCGAACTGAGTGCAGTAGCCGACCAGACGGAAGAGTTCGTCAGGCTGATTCGGGCGCACTCCGAGGACCGAGATGTTACCGCGCGTGGGACGGATGAGACCGGTCATGAGGTTCATGAGAGTGGTCTTACCGGCGCCGTTGGGACCCACGAGGCTAGTGATTCCCGGGGGGACCGAGAGGTTGACGTTGTTGACGCCGAGCACGTCTCCGTAGAACCGGGAGACGTTGTCGAAGACGATCAAATCGGCGTTCATCGGGAGACCTCGACGCCGCGGATTTTGCGGCCCAGCAACCAGAGGCAGAAGAGGCAGATGAGGCCGAGCGAGACCCAGCACATCCACACTGGAATCTCTTCACCACGCGCGATGCGGAAGAAGACCGCGCCGGAGCCACTTTCGAGAGGCTTGTTGAACAGAGACACCCAGATGGAGCCAACGAGGTTACTGATATTGATGAGGTTGCCCCACTTGGTGCGGAGGACGGCGTTGATAGCCTGTCCGAAGCCGGCGGCGACGAAGAAGAGGCCAAACAACAGCCCGCCGGCGACAGGCTTCCATTTCACCCAGGCCGAGACGGAGAGTGAAAGCAGCGCGAGAAAGACGATCCAGACACCAGAGCCGGCGAAGAGGCCCCAGGCGAGGCCGACGTTTGCCTTGAACCAGTCCCACCCTTCGAGATAGCTTTGCAGGCCGAAGAGGAATTCGCCGGGAATCCATGTCATCAGGGAGAGCAGGATGAGGAGCATCGACATGCGCCCGAGGACGTATTCGGTACGCGAGAACGGACGCGAGAGATAGAGCGGCAGTGCGTTGTTCGCCAAATCGGGCGAGACAAGGCCGGGACCGACGAAGGAGTTCAAGAAGAACGCGAACATGCACTGGACGCCAAGAAAAGCGAGGAAGAACGAGGAATCGATCTTAACCATGCTGGCGGCGCGGATACCCATCAACTCAAGAGCGCTGAGGTTATGGCGGATATAGATGCCGAGGGCGCAAATGATCGGCCAAGTCATCGTTCCGAGGAAGAAGATGGTAAAGAAGCGGCGCCGCCGGAGATCTTCCCATGCGTAACGCGTGAGCACGAAGAAGCGCGACCATTCCGGCGTCATGCGGCCCTCGTAACTGCGGTAGGTCTTCTTATACACTGCCATTGGCGGGCTCCTCCATGGCTTTCAGGAAAATGTCCTCGAGCGAGTCGCGTTTACGGTTGAGTCGCCGGATTTGCACGGAGCGGTCAGAGGCGAGCTGATAGATGCGGCGCACTTCCAGACCTTCGGGCATGACCAGTTTGATGCGGCCATTGCCGCCCCAGGCGGCGCGGCAGCCGAGCTGTTCGATATGGGCGACGAAGCTCTCGTCGGCGCCCCGTGTTTCAATTTCGAGGAAGTTGCGATTCGCCCGGCGTTCGGCTTCGAGATTGCAACTTGCGGCGATATTGCCGTTTTTGAGGATGAGCACTTCATCGCAGCACTCTTCAACGTCGCGGAGGAGGTGCGAAGAGATGATGATATGCAGGTCGCCGCGATCGCGGATTTCCTTGATGAGTTGCAGCATGCGGAGGCGCGCTGGTGGATCGAGACCGTTGGTGGGCTCGTCGAGGAAGAGCAGCCGGGGGCCATGGGCGATGGCTTGCGCGAGCTTGGCCATCTGCTTCATGCCGAGGGAATAGGTGCCGATGTTGCGGTAGCGAACTTCGCCGAGTCCAGTGAAGAAGAAGGCTTCGTGGGAACGCTCAAGAGCTTCGGCGGGCGGTAGGCCGGAGAGTTCGGCCATCATGCGAACGAAGCGAATGCCGGGCATATCGGCGATGAAGGAGTCATTTTCCGGCATGTAACCGATGAGGGAACGGACTTGCCGGGCGTGTGTACGAACGTCGTGCCCGAAGACGCGCGCGGTGCCTGAGAACGGTTTGTGGAAGCCGAGAAGAGTGTTGATGAGCGTGGATTTGCCCGCGCCATTGGGACCGAGCAGGCCGACGGCGCGACCGGAGAAGGAGCCCGTGAGTTTCTTGAGGATCAGGCGGTCGCCGAGCTTGACGACAAGATTATCCAGCTCGATCACCGGTGGTTGGGTTGCCACGTTCATCTATCAGCCATACGCAGAAACGTGGGGCTGTGTTCCTTTCTTCAGGCTCAGAGGTGCGGAGCTTTCACCGATTATCGCCGAAGAGGGGAGGAGATGTCCGTAATTGCGCCGACTTACCGGGTCGCAGTGAACCGCAGTTCCCATTCGACGGGTTGCGATTGGCCGGCGAACTGTACCATTAGCGCTCCGGCGTTGGTCTTCTGTTCCAACGGCAAGTCAGCGCCGCCCTTCACGGAAGCGCGGGCCTGCGCCAAATGCCAGCCCTGCGGGATGTTCACCCAGAGGGCGTAGGGCTCTCCCTTTACCGTCTCCGCTGTGCCGCGCAGCTGGTTCGCGGCAGTGGTCCACCTTTGGTCAAGCACGGAGAAAGATCCCGTGATGTGGCGGGAGATGCCGATCAACTGTGGTCGATCGAGCAAGGGGTGTAGCAAGACAACGCGCGTGTCGTGCGGTTCCGCTTCCAATTGAAGGCGGTCCTGAATCGTACCCAGAGGCTGCTGCTTCCAGAAATCGAAGGCAACGTACGGGCGGCCCGGTTCCACTCCGAGTTTGGCGCTGAGATCGATGCTGCGGGCGAGTTTGGCGCTGCTCCAGTTGGTGAGGGCGACGACATCATAGGCTCCAGCGGCGCTGTTCACTTTCAGGTCGAGGATTTCGGGATAGTCGTGAACGTAGAAGTCCGGGCGCTCCTTTTGGAAGGTGTTCCACTGCATGTCGGTGCCGCGGCTGAAGAGATCCACGGGAAGAATGGGCATGGTCGGCATGGTCTGTTT
>JBDTMC010000267.1:0-10676 GCA_039934475.1 Bryobacteraceae bacterium
TTGATGCGTGCGCGCATATCCGACAGGAACTCCTCCGCATTTACGCCAGGCAGTAAGCGGCAATCGAGCGTCGCTTCGGCCGTGGAAGGTATCACATTTACCTTCGCCGGCGATCCCACGCCCGAGGTGAGCGTGGTGAGGCTGATCGTGTTGCGCTGAATGGCAGAGACGAACTTATTATCGGCGAATGTTCCGCCGAGGGTCCGCTTCATCTCCTCCACCACGGGATTCGACTTGTCTTGAGCAGGCGCAGCCATGGCCTTCTCAATCGCTCGCAGCAGCCTCATGTTCGCGTTGTCCGCAATCGGCTGCGAACCGTGCCCGGCCGTTCCCTTGGCTCTCAGGCGCACCCACTGCATCTGCTTTTCGCCCACCATAATGCCGAAGGCGAGCTTGTTTGGCGCCAGAATATCGCGGGTACCAAAGCCGCCTTCGTCCATCACGTACTCGCACTCGATCTCCTTCCAATGATGTTCGATCATCCACTGAATGCCGAGCACGCCATCGGTCTCTTCGTCGGCCGTGGTCAACATTACGATGTCCCGCGCCGGGACAACCCCGGTCTGCTTCATCGCGATCAGAGCCATCACTTGCTGTGTCGCGAGGCCTTTCATATCCAGCGTGCCTCGCCCCCAGATGAAGCCATCCTTGATGACCGCGCCGAACGGATCGACAGACCAGGCTTTCCGGTCCACTGGTACGACGTCGAAGTGATTCAACAGCAATAGTGGCTTCTTTGACGAGTCGCGGCCCTTCATCCGGGTGACCAGATTGGTCTGTCCCTTTGGGCCACTTTCGTACAGCGTCACTTGGAAGCCATTGCGTTCCAGTTCGGCCTTCATCAACTGTGCCGCCGAGCGTGTGTCCGCCGGAGGATTCACCGATTCGATGCGGACATACTCCTGCAAGAATGGCAGCGCGCGCTTTTCGATGGCTACCCAATCCGGCTCTGCCGCGCCAACTGCCGCCGCGCAGAAACACAGCGTCGCGATGAGTCTCATTTATCTTCCTCCGGAACGTCCTTCAATTCGATTGTGAGGCCGGCAATGCGATAGGCCTCCAGCAGCGCGCCGGCGGCCGGGCTGTAAAGGGGCGCGCCTGCTTCCACGCCGTCCTCCAACTCAACCAGGAGTCGAAAGTGCTCGCGCAGAGTGTCGCTGCGATACGCGCCGCCGATCCAACATACGCGCACCGTGTCTCCCTCACTAAACAACTGCCTGCGAACGGCGCCCGTGATGGCGGCCAGTTGCTGGGCTGCCGTCTTCAGGATCTCACGCGCCACAGTGTCTCCGGCCTCGGCCGCCTCGTCTACCAATTTTGAATACGACGCGATGCGAGGCCGTGGGTAATCAGTGGTGTAGAAGGCGTGCATCAGGGCGTTGGCGCTAGCCGCGCCAGTCTCGGCGAGCAATGCGGCGTGCAGCGACGTGCCAGCACCCCATCCCTCCTCGTATCGCAATGCCGCACGCAGTGCCTGGCGCGTGAGGTCGAAGCTGCCACCTTCATCGCCGAACACGTACCCCCATCCGCCCGAGCGTGCCTTCTTTCCCGCGGCATTGCGACCGAACGAGATGGATCCTGTACCGGCGATGGTGATGATGCCCGGCTGGCCAGCCGTTGCGCCAGCCAGCGCGATGAGGGCATCGTCGGTGACGCTCATCCGCTGCATGCGAAGCATCTCTTGTAGCAGTTGGTCCTTGTCGGCCGGACCGCCGCTAAAGCCGAAGGCGGCGCCGTCGAAGGCAACGTTATCGGGCGTTAGTCCAGCTCGCTCACAGGCCTCATTCACGCACCCGCTGATGGCGTTGACGAACTTCACGCGGCCCTCGGGTCCCTTCACGTGATTGCACGGCCCACCTCGTCCCGCGCCCAGTACGCGGCCCGTTTCATCGCCTATCAAAGCAGTGGTGCTCGATTGGCCACCATCGACGCCCAAGAAGAGTTTCATCGTCCTAGTCCAGATGATAAAGGCGGTAGCCGTAGCTCTCGCCAAGCTGAGTGATGCCCCAGGAAGCGGACTTTCGGATGAAGTCCTCGGCGCCATAGTCATGGCCCGAAACCACCAGGTATCGCAAGCCGTGCGATTTGACCTCTTCGATGGCGGAACGCCGCAAGCGGTCGGGCATCAAGGTGCCGGATTCGCGCGGAGCGTCACCCAGCCGGGCGCCATCGGCTGCCTCCGCGTGCAGGCGCGTCTTACCCTGATCGTCCGACATTTCCAACGAAACAGCGTCTACCATCTCGTCGCGGCCGAAGTCGATTTCAATAAACATTCCAGGCCGAAGTGTCTGCCAGCTTTGCCAGCGCGTGAGCGGGCTGTTATCAAACGCCGACTGCACATCCCACGGTGCCGGAGACGCGCGCAGGCGCCACTGCGGCGCGCGTTCGAGCTCAACGCCCTTTCGGAAAACCCGCGCCTCGGTCACGCTCCAGTGGTCCGGCTCAGCAGTCGCGTCCTGAACAAGCCGCAGCCGCCGCAGTGTGCAGAGCGGCCACTGGAACGTGAAGGTCCGGACTGGCTGAAACTCGCGAATGAGAGGTGTCAGCAGGATGTCCCGCAGTATCTGGTTCTCGCCCCCTTGCATGGACGTGAGGACCTCCCGCGACGTGTAGGCCTCCATCAGCGGGTCAAACGAGAAGACACGTTCCCCGGGCGGCACTTTGGCGTCGAGCATTTTCGCCACCGAGTAGGATTGCGAGTGCAGCGTGAGCCATGTGTCTTCGGGCGTGATGCGCAGCGCTGCTTTCCAGGGGAACTCGGAGAGACGCCAGGCGTACTGATCGCAATAACGCCTCATCACCCACGGCCACGATAGGAGCGCGTGCGAAAGCACGACCAGACTCAAAGCGTATTTCCACGACTCCAAGGCGAGGGCCAAGCCAAGCGACCAGAACGGCAGGGCGGGGATGAGAAAGCGTGTCCCGATATTGGCGGGGTAGGGAAGTGCGAATAGCAATCCGGCCAGCATCACGTGACGGCCCGCCTTACGGCGCAGGCTGAGCAGTGCCAGCGGCACGAGCAGAAAGATCGGGCCTACTAATCCAGACAGCTGCTGGCCGCGCACGGTGACTTCGAGCGGGATCTGCCGGCGGTCGGTGAGGTCATAGTGCCTCAAGTACTCGCTCCACTGGCGCTCGAAGGAGACATGAACATAAGGGTTCGGAAAGACAGAATTCAGAAATGGCGACACCGGGTTGGCGACGACGATTGCGTTCTTGATCATCCAAGGAGCGATCATGAGGCACGCCATGGCGGCGACGGTGACCAGCGGCCGTAACAGGGGTTTGCGGTCTCGCCAGAGCTGCCATCCGATTACTCCAAGAGCGTAGGGTACGGCTAGAAACGCCGTGTACTTAATGCCATACCCGAAGCCGGCGAGTAAACCGATGGGGATGAGCAGCGTGGCGCTGCGGTCCACCGACCACAGCCGAAGCAGATAGAAGAGCCCGAACAAGACAGCCGACAGGGCGACGTCGTTGTAAGCACTGGAGGCGTCCATCCCGACTATCGGAGCCGCAAACACCAATAGGGCAGCTGCGGCCCCTGAGCGCGGGTGTCCCAACTGGCGGCCACACGCGATGATCGCCGCCGCTAGCGCTACCAGGAATTCGAGGTGGACGAGGGCTGCAGCCGAGTGCTTGCCAAAGGCGAATGCCAGCACAAAGAGCATCTCCACACCCTGCGAAAGGTTGGCGTAGATGTTGGTTGTAATCCGTGAGAATCCGTGGTCACGGTAGTATCTGGCGACAAGACCCAAATGGTAGGTGCTGCCATCCGGACTCATCTCCGGAGCCATGGCATTCGCCAGATAGAGTACGAAGAACGCTCCAAACAGGGCTTTCATCCACAGCGGGATCGTCGACTGAGTCTCGCCTGCCGTACTGTCGCTGGGCGTGAAGCGATACGCGGCTGCGATCGTCAAAAGTCCCGCTGCAAGCAGCACGCCCTTCAGCATGATCTGCATCGCAGCAAGCGCGAAGATAGCCATGCTGACCGCGGCTGCGCCAGTGAGAAAGCTGAGAGAGTGATCGCGAACCCTTGACGGCCGCAAAATCAGGCGACCGGCGGAGACACAAACGGCGCCTGTGAAGGCGGCTCCGAACACCATATACAGAAGCGGCCGCATTACTCGACGAATCCCGCCGCGGTGAGAATGAGGCCCAACTTATTGTGGTCAGCCGTTTCCATCACCTTGTCCAGCTTCGCGGCAACCACTGTCGGACTCCCGGAACTTAGCCAGTCGGCGGGAACGGCTTTCTCGAAGTGCTGTTCGCCATCTTTCTCGTATCGAACCTCGTCGAGTTTTCTACCATTGACGAAGTAAGTGATCGTCAGCGGTCCGGTCTGCTTCAACACTGCCGAGTGGAGCGAGAAGTTGAACCGGAGTTTCCACCCGGCTCGCGACGGGAGTTGGAACTGAAGGGTGGGATTCTGCTGTGTCCAACGAAAAACTCCGCGCTCCAGGATTGGGTTCACGTCTTTGATCAAATGTGCGTCGACGCCCGGCTCATTCATTCGAATGAATGGGCGGAGCCCGCTCGGATCCTGGCCCGTGAGGGGCTTGCGCTGGACTGGCGGCGCATAGGTGTCGGGAATTTTCGTGCAACCCGCGGCGAGCGACAGGAGTGGGAAGGCAACGGCGGCAAGGCGGGTATTCATCGTCTTCGGATCGCTTCTGCCGTTGTAGCACATGCTACGATGACGTGGAGTTGAACCCATGATCAAACGACTGATTGCGTTGCTGACACTCGCGTTGGTAACCGTGCTGGTACCGGCGTTTCCGCAGGCCAAGAAGGCCGACGCAAAGAAAGCGGCTACCGCCACCACCAAGAAGGCTGCCGCGCTGATCGATATCAACACTGCTTCCGCGGACGAGCTAAAGGCCATTCCGGGCATTGGCGACGCCTACTCGGCGAAGATCATAGCCGGTCGTCCTTACAAGGCGAAGGACGAACTGGTGGAGAAGAAAGTGCTGCCCGCCGGCGTCTACGCGAAAGTGAAAGACAAGATCATCGCTAAGCAGAAGAAGTAGTTGTCGATGAGGCGAGTGGTTGCGAGGCCGGCGGCCCGCAGTAAGAAGCGCGGCGCCGGCCGCGTCATCGGTCGTCTCCTGCTGGGGCTGCTGGCTCTCATTGTCGGATTCCACCTGCTGTGTGCCCTCGGATTGATGGCACTGAAGTGGGTGAACCCATGGACGACGGCGGTACAGACCCAGCGGCGGGTGGAATCGTGGTTCAACCCCCGCCCCTATCAAAAGCAGTATCGCTTTGTCCCACTGAGCGAGATCTCTCCCAATCTGCAGCATGCCGCGATTGCCGCCGAAGACGGTCGCTTCTATCAACACCACGGTGTGGACTGGAATCAGGTGCGCATCGTTATTGACGAAAGCATAGAAAATGGTGAGGTGCCTCGGGGCGCGTCCACCATTACGCAACAACTGATCAAAAACCTCTTCCTCACAACCAGCCGCACTGGCATCCGCAAGGCTTTCGAGTTCAGCCTTGTGCCCTTCACTGAATTCATTTTGGGAAAGAACCGGATTCTGGAACTCTACCTGAACGTGATCGAGTGGGGGCCCGGGGTATTCGGAGCCGACGCTGCGGCACACTATCATTACAAGACCACGGCGCTCCGCTTGAACCGTGATCAGGCGGCGCGACTGGCTGCCATCCTGCCGGGTCCGCGAACGCGTAAACCGGCCCGCATGAACGAGTACAGTGCCGCCGTCTTGACCCGTATGAAGCAGTTGGGGTGGTGAAACCTAACGCTCTGTGGCCAACCACTGTCCCAGCCACGCGCCCAACAGGCAGAATCCAACGGATGCGGCAACGTTCGCGACGGCCCTTGCGGCATGTCCGTCGCGAGCCAGGGTCACAGTTTCCAGCGAGAAGGTTGAGAACGTTGTGAAGCCTCCGCAAATCCCCGGCATCACGAACAGGCGGACGTACGCGGGCGCCATGAGACGTCCCTCCGTTGCCGTCAGCGCTGCGAAGAAGCCGATGAACGTGGACCCAAGGATGTTGACCGCCAGCGTGGCGTAAGGGAAGGTATCAGGCAGAAACCGGTAGACGAATCCGTAGGACCAGAACCGGAGGACGCTGCCGAGCGCGCCTCCTACGGCAACCCAAAAGAACGGACTCCACTCCGTGAATCGGAACATGATTTACCCGTTGTAGTGAAATGCGTAGCGGAAGCTATTTTCCGCCAGTTGCCGTAATTCCGCTTCACTAAACCCAAAATGCGCGGCGGCAATTTCGTATTCGCGAGTGAGAGTCGTGTGGAACATTGGCGGATCGTCTGAGTTTAAGACGATTGGGACGCCGGCGTCGAAGAGTCTACGGACTGGATGTTGCTGCAGCGACTTCACGACGCCGGTACAGATGTTGCTCGAAATGCAGACTTCCAGGGGAATGTCCTCCTTGCGCAGATGTTCCATGAGGTCCGGGTCGTCTACCGCGCGGATGCCGTGGCCGATGCGTTCAGCGCCTAGTTTCAGCGCGGCCCAGATGGATTCGGGCCCCATTGACTCGCCCGCGTGCGGCACCAGATGGAGACCCTTGGCGCTTGCGTATTGGAAGACCTCGGCGAACAGTTCGGCCGGTCCTCGCGCCTCGTCGCCACCGATTCCAAACCCGGTGATGCCATCGCCAACGCGCTCGGCGGCGAGTTCCGCCACCCGCTGTGCTGCCTCCACACCAAACTGGCGCACCGCATCCAAAATCCAATACACCTGGACGCCCGATCCTGCCGCCGCTTTCTGGATGGCGTCATAGATGGGCCCAAATTCCTGTTCCCGCCACAAGATCACGCCGGCACTTACATTGATCTCCGCATAGGGAACATTTTGGGCGCGCAGGCGCTCCAGCAGCCGCTTCGTGATGAGGGCGTACTGTTCGGGTCCGCGGAGGTATTTGGTGATCCAGGCATACGACTTAAGAAACCCCAGAAAATCCTGGTACTGGTAGCGCGCCGCGACTTCGGCGGCATCCAGGCTTGGCTCAATTTCGAGCAGGGTTTGAGGTTCCACCGAACCCTCGAGGTG
Organism: Bryobacteraceae bacterium; assembly: GCA_039934475.1. Classification (GTDB taxonomy): domain Bacteria; phylum Acidobacteriota; class Terriglobia; order Bryobacterales; family Bryobacteraceae; genus JBDTMC01. The sequence continues at coordinate 7,044 of JBDTMC010000267.1, forward strand.
GAGGTGCAACTCCGCCTTCGGGAGATCGGTGCAAAACGCATTCATTGTGCCATGATACCCGATGGCGGGAGCGGCCCCAAACCCCGATTCCCATGCGAAGGTGTTGATTTTGTTTGCGGTTTGCAATAATAGCGTCGTGACTCACGAAGAAGTGGAAGCGATCGTCGGCGGTTACCATGGCGACCCCTTCCGGATCCTCGGGCCCCACGCGGTGCCCGCGACGACGAACGGCCCTTCCTGGGAGATACGCGCGTTTCTACCGCAAGCCGCCTCGGCTGAAGTTGTGCTCGGAGGGAAATCCGCAGCACTCCCGATGGCGAAGAAGCATCCGCGCGGATTTTATGTGGCGGCATTGCCTACAGCGCCCGAATCCTATGCCTTTCGCCTCACCCTTTGGAACGGCGAAGTCATCGAGGTGGAAGACCCCTACCGGTTCCCGCCGCTGCTGACCGATTTTGAACTCTATCTGCACGGTGAAGGCACGCACTACGAAACGTACAACAGTATGGGTGCGCACCTGGCAACGTCCGAAGGCGTAGCCGGAGTGAGGTTCGCCGTTTGGGCGCCCAACGCGCACACGGTGAGTGTCACAGGCGACTTCAACGAATGGGATACCACGCGCCATCCCATGCGGCTGCGCAACGGCGGCATTTGGGAGATCTTTCTACCGCATGTGCAGGAAGGCTCCGCGTATAAGTACTTCGTGCGGTCGAAATTCAAAGGCTATCAGCAGTTGAAGGCCGATCCTTTCGGCTTTGGCACTGAGGCGCCGCCGAAATCCGCCTCCGTGGTTCGCGATCTCAGCGCCTATCAATGGAAAGACAGCGAGTGGATGGACAAGCGCGCCGCCACGGACTGGCTGAAGGAACCGCTTTCCATTTACGAAGTGCACTTGGAAAGCTGGATGCGCGATTCGTTGGGACAGCCGCTCTCCTATCGCGAGATGGCCGTGACACTGGTGGAGTATGTGCGGCGGATGGGTTACACCCACGTCGAGATGCTGCCGATGATGGAGCACCCCTACTCCGGATCATGGGGCTACCAAGTTACAGGCTACTTCGCACCCACGGCCCGTTTCGGCACGCCGGCTGACTTCATGTTTCTGGTGGATTCCTTCCACCAAGCGGGTATCGGTGTCATCGTGGATTGGGTCCCTGCTCACTTCCCAAAGGATGCCCACGGCCTTGCATACTTCGATGGCACGGCGCTGTACGAGCACGAGGATCCGCGCCTTGGCGAGCATCGCGACTGGGGCACGCTGATCTTCAACTTTGGCCGCAATGAGGTACGAAGCTTTCTCATCTCGAACGCGCTGTTTTGGCTGAAGGTCTACCACATCGACGGCCTTCGGGTGGATGCCGTTGCGTCGATGCTCTACCTCGACTACTCGCGCAAGGCCGGCGAATGGGTCCCGAACCAGTATGGCGGTAACGAAAACCTGGAAGCGATCGAATTCATCCGCCGCTTCAATGAACAAGCGCACAAAGTCCCTGGCGCGATCACCATCGCCGAGGAGTCCACATCGTTTGCCGGCGTCTCACGGCCCGTGTATCTGAATGGCCTCGGGTTCACCATGAAGTGGAACATGGGCTGGATGCACGACATGCTGAACTATTTCTCCACCGACTCCATCTATCGGAAGTTTCACCACAACAACATCACCTTCAGCATGCTGTACGCGTTTACTGAGAACTTCGTGTTGCCGATCTCCCATGACGAAGTCGTGCATGGCAAGGGTTCTCTATTGAATAAGATGCCGGGCGACGAGTGGCAAAAGTTTGCCAACAACCGCGCGTTTCTCGCCTACATGTTCGGCCATCCCGGAAAGAAGCTCCTTTTCATGGGAACTGAACTAGGGCAGTACGAGGAATGGAACCATAATACCGGGCTGCGTTGGGACCTGATTAACTATCCGCCGCATCGCCAGTTACAGACGTTTGTGAAAGCGCTGAACGAGTTCTATCGCTCCCAGCCGGCGCTCTATCAGGTGGACTTCCACTGGGAAGGGTTTGAATGGGTGGACTTCCGCGATGTGGAAGGTTCGGTTGTCTGCTTCCTGCGACGGGCAGAGAATAAATCCGACTATCTGCTGTATTGCTGCAATTTCACCCCGGTGCCGCGCACCGGTTATCGTGTGGGCGTCCCGGAAGCGGGCTTTTTTGAGGAAGTTCTGAATACCGATTCCGAACATTTTGGTGGATCGAACGTTGGGAATGGAGGATTGGTATCGAGCCGCGATATCGCCTCTCACGGGCGGCCTTTCAGTATCTCTGTGACCATGCCGCCGCTGGGCGTGGTGGTCTTCCGGCCTCGCCGCTAGACATGCGATGATCGATATCCACAGTCATATCCTGTACGGCCTGGACGATGGAGCGAAGACGCGGGAGCAGAGCCTGGCCATGCTGACGATGGCCGCCGAGACGGGAACCACAGACATCGTCGCCACTCCTCATGCCGATATGCAGTTTCCGTTCAATCCGGAGCTAGTGGCCGAGCGGTTGGCGGATTTGCGTCTGGCCACTCAAGGGGTCATCCGGATTCACGCCGGATGCGACTTCCATTTGCAGTACGACAACATTCAGGACGCGCTGAAGAACCCCACTAAGTACACGATCAACGGATGCGGCTACCTGATGGTTGAGTTCTCCGATCTGGTGATCTTCAATAATACAGAAGACATCTTCGAGCGGATGCACAGCGTGGGGATCACACCGGTGGTGACTCACCCGGAACGAAATCCTTTGTTGCAGCAGCGCCTGGACCGGCTGGAACGGTGGACTTCGAACGGCATCCTGTTGCAAGTGACCGGGCAAAGCCTGCTGGGGCGTTTCGGCAATGCCGCCAAACGGTGCGCAGAGGAACTGATGGATCGCAACCTGGTTCACTTTATCGCCAGCGACGCGCATGACACGGAGCATCGGCCACCTTGTCTGGACGAGGCCTTCGAATATGTCAGCCGGAAGTACGGCGAGCCCAGGGCGAACCGCCTGCTGGAACGCAATCCTGCCGCTGTGTTAATCGGAGAGGCCTTACCGATGGACCTGGAGCCCGAAGCGCCGGTAAAGCGGCCGTGGTACCGGTTCTGGTCGTGAGTTCGCTCATGCGGCCTTAGCTGGGATTGGGTTCGTTTTTTCTCTTTCTGCCATGCGGCGATGTTCCTCGAGACAGGCGACGAGGAAGGCGCTGTCGATCTTGTTAGCCGCGGGCTTTACTTCCGGCGTTTCGACGGTGGGCGGCGTGTTGAGCATGATGTCGAGCCGGGTTTTGGCTTCGTTTTTCATCTTTTCATTGATGGTCTGCCAAGAGGCTACGCCGAGTGCGTCGGTCTGGTAGCCCTTCTCTTCGGGCATGGCCGCCCAGCGATACTGCTGTTCGGTTTGCACCTTGCGGAGGTCGGCGATGGCTTTGCTGAGATGTTTGATCGCCTGAGCGCGGGCGCGGTGAATGGTGCGGATGGTGGCTTCGAGTTGGGGATCGAGGAGGGGGTCGAGACCGGGCTCGCTGACTCTGGTGTCGAGCTGGGCTTCGGCGCGGTCGCAACGGAATTGGAGCCAGGCGGCGCTGAGAGCCTGATTGAAGAAGACAACCTGGATGGGCGTTTCGGGGTTGAGGTCGGTGTGGAGACCGGCGCGG
>JBDTMC010000268.1:0-10659 GCA_039934475.1 Bryobacteraceae bacterium
ACACGCGGCAGGGCGGCTTCCACGTCCAGCGCAACGGTGATGGATTTGGTTCGTGCCTTCGACTTGAGGACGAGGATGGTGTTGCGGAGCCCTGAGAGCAAGTCCACGGGTTCGGCGACTGTGGCCTGATCCATGTGGGTGAATCCCTTGATGGCGGTGACCAAACCGGAGATGCGCATGGCGGCGTCCTGAATTTCCGAGGCGATTCCGCGCACGGAACAACCGGCCGCGGCCCAACGAAGGACGGCGTTGAGGGGTGGCCCGTGTACGGCCTCTGCGAGGAGAGCGAGAGATTCAAGGGTGGCGGGGGTTTCTGCCAGCGCTCCGGCGATGTCGCTGTCTAGGCCGTGATCGACCAGCCAGTCCTCGATGGCCTCCTCGCGTTCGGCTTCCTCGATGGGCGAGCGGAGGCCATGGGGACGGGTGGAGGCGCAGAGTTCGCGAACGGCCTCGACGGCGGCGAACTGGGAACTGGTGAGGGGGGCGGCGCCGAGGGCGCGGGATGCCCGCTCAGATTCCTCCAGGCGATCCGTAAGGAGAGCGGCGCCGCGTTCGATGGCGGCCACGGGGTTGTTGAGTTCGTGAGCCAACCCGGCTGACAACTTACCGAGGGAGATCATCTTCTCCTGATGCAAGTCGCTGGAAGTGAAGGCGCGGGCACGGTCCACCATCTTGTGCACCAGGAGGGTGGTGGTTTCGTGGCACTCCTGGATCATCTCGCGGAGATGCTCACAGGCGACGGCGAGGACAACGGTGGGCTCCTGCGCGACGGTGTCGCCCGGAGGGCTGACCAAACGGGAGTAGGGAAGCATTCCGGTAACGTCGCCCTCTTTCCATTCAAGGGTCTTCTGCAGACCGGCGCCGCGATCGAGGAAGATGGCGATGCGGCCGGACAGGATGACGAACAGCCCTGCGACTTTCACACCCTTCGCACTGAGGATCTCACCGGTATCCAGGTGTCGAAGGGTTCCGTGGGAAGCGAGCCACACCAGTTCCTGGCGAGGTACGCCACCGAGGGTGGTGTGCGTAGCTAAACGGTCTACAGCGTTGTGGCTGGGAGGGGCGCTATCCGGCATCCAGCCAAAAATAACACAGTAAGCACGCGACACGGGTTGGCGATGGGCCAGACCACTTGGGGTTTATATAGTACTTCCGACCGAAAATCTGGATCGTATAGTACTGTAGCTGCTATGATGAAAGTTTAGGGTAGTCCTCGATGTCGTCTCGATTCACTGACAGGGCACTTTCAGTTATCGGTTTGGCGGTTTGGGCCGTGGCGGTTGGAGCGGGGATCGGGGCTCTACTCCGTTACTCCAACACTGCCGGCGTTATCGCCGCGCCCCTACATCGCTGGCCCGACGCCTCTTCCCTCCGTCGAGTAGACCGGCGTGCCACTTTGCTTGTCTTCGCGCACCCGCAATGTCCCTGCACGGCGGCCACCTTGGATGAACTTGCCGATATTGATGCGGATACACGCCAGACGCTCGATGTGCATGTAATTTTTTACGCTCCGGAACAAGCATCGCAGGCGTGGGTACGAAGCGCTTCCTGGCGGAGGGTCGCCGATATCCCGGGGTTTCACCCAGTGGAGGATTGGGGCGGTAAGGAAACGCGGCGGTTTCAGGTGGCCACGTCGGGTCAGACTTTGCTGTATGACGACACTGGAAACCTTCGATTCAGCGGCGGTATCACGCCCTCGCGGGGACATGTTGGAAGCAATTACGGACGAGATTCGGTGGTGGCGCTGGCATTGACGGGCGCGGCGCCGCGTGAAACGACACCGGTTTTCGGCTGCAGCCTGCTGATCGGATACAGCCGCTAGGCTCCACCATGGAAGCGCACGAATCTCGCACCGAGCAGATCTTAAAGGACCACCAGGACCGGGTGTACAAGAGCACCAGTCGCCTGTTTGCCGGACTGCTGTTGGTGGAGTGGCTGGCGGGCGTTGGCGCCGCCCTGTGGATCTCGCCACGTACTTGGATAGGCGTCTCAAGCAGCGTGCACATTCATGTTTGGCTCTCGATATTCCTTGGCGGCGCCATTGTCAGTCTTCCTGTTTATTGGGCGCTGAAGCGGCCGAATGCGGTGCTAACGCGCCATGCGGTAGGTGTGGGGCAAATGCTGATGTCGGGACTGTTGATCCATCTCACCGGGGGGCGGATCGAAACCCATTTTCATATTTTCGGATCGCTGGCGTTCCTCGCTTTCTATCGCGACTGGCGGGTGTTGCTTTCCGCTTCCGTGGTGGTGGCAGCGGATCACGCCCTGCGCGGAACCTATTTCCCGCAATCCGTATTCGGCGTTCTTACCAGTAGTCCGTGGCGGTGGACGGAGCATGCGGCTTGGGTGATTTTTGAAGATATTATCCTGGTGAAGTCGTGCCGACGCATTGTACTCGAGATGCGTGAAACCGCCGAACGCCAGGCATCCTTGGAGGAGCTCACTTCCGGGCTGGAGTCAAAAGTCGAAGAACGTACGGCGGAACTGGCTCTGGCAAAGGATGCCGCGGAGATTGCCAACCGCGCGAAGAGCGAATTCCTGGCCAACATGAGCCACGAGATCCGGACCCCGATGAATGGGGTGCTAGGGATGACCGATCTGGCACTGCAAACGGAACTGACGCCTGAGCAGCGGGACTACGTTGGCATGGCGAAGTCCTCGGCGGAATCCTTGCTGGTAGTAATCAACGACATCCTGGATTTCTCGAAAATCGAGGCCGGTAAACTGGTAACGGATCCGGTGGAGTTTCCGTTGCGCGGAATCGTGGAGGAGACGATTAAGTCGCAGGCTCTGAGCGCCCACCAGAAAGGCCTGGAACTGATTTGCGACATCGGTCACGATGTGCCGGAACTGGCGATCGGCGATGGCCAGCGGATCCGCCAGATCCTGGTGAATCTGCTGAGCAATGCGGTGAAGTTCACGAGCGAGGGTGAGGTGGTGGTCTCTCTGCGCATGGCGGGTCGTCAGCGTTCGGACGCGCGGACGGGCGCCCTGCTACTCCACGTGACAGTGAGGGACACTGGGGTGGGAATTCCGAAGGGGAAGCAAAAGCTGATCTTCGAAGCTTTCTCGCAGGCCGATGGCTCCACGACGCGGAGATATGGCGGTACGGGTTTGGGGCTCACCATTTCCGCCCGTTTGGTGGATTTGATGGGGGGCGAGATCTGGCTGGAGAGCGAACCAGGCGCTGGCAGCGCGTTTCACTTCACGGTACCGCTGAAAGAAGCGACCCGGCATCTTCAGCCGCCGTCTCCGGATGAAGGAGTGCTCAGAGGACTCTCTGTTCTAGTGGTGGACGACAATTTCACCAACCGGCGCATTCTGAACGATCAACTCTCACACTGGGGTATGCGTCCCGTTTTAGCCGACAGCGCGGCATCGGCTCTGGCGATTCTGCGAGAGGCGGTGACTCCCTTCGCGCTGGTGATTACCGATGGCCACATGCCGGAGGTGGACGGATTCGAGCTGGCGGCCGACATCAAGGGCGAAGGCGGGAACGGCACGTCACTGGTGTTGCTGCTGACTTCCGGGGGGAGGCCGGGGGATGCGCAGCGATGCAGGGAACTCGGCATTGACGCGTATCTGACCAAGCCGGTGAGCCAATCGGCGCTGCAGTCGGCCATTCTAAAGGTGATAGGGGTGCGAAGCGCGCAGGACCATCTGCAGGCGGCGCCAGCGCCACCAACGTCCCAGCGAGCGCCCGTTCGGGTGCTGGTAGCGGAAGACAACCCCATCAATCAAAAGCTGACGACGCGGTTGCTTCAGATGCATGGGTTCAGCACTGTTCTCGCCGCAACGGGTAACGAAGCGGTGGAAGCAAACCAGCGCGAGAGGTTCGATCTGATCCTGATGGATGCCCAGATGCCCGGCATGAACGGGATGGATGCGACGGCAGCCATTCGTAACCATGAGAAGGAAACCGGCCGGCACACCCCGATCATCGCGTTGACGGCGCTGGCGATGGACGGGGACCGGGAAAATTGTCTGAAAGCGGGGATGGACGCCTACCTTTCGAAGCCCATTCGCGCTTCGGAACTGTTCGCGGTGGTCGATCAGGTTCTGGCTGTTAGTACGGCTTCCGGCGATTAGGCTATTGGCGCTAAATTGTCGTTAACAATTCACACCATCCTCATTCCATCTTCAAGAGCCGTAACTCCTTGTTCCTATGAGAAATAGGATCTTGATATCGGCTTTCCCAGCGTTTACAACCATTTCAATATTGGCCTCAAAAGTGCAAGTTGTGAAAGCACTATGATTCTGTCCAACATGCGGAGTAGACTACCCCTACTTCTGGTACTATTGTTCGCCATCACCCTCGCGACAGTACCGCTGGCCGCGCAATCAACAAGCGGCAATGTGATTGGTACTGTCACCGACGCCTCTGGCGCCGCCATTCCGAATGCCACGGTGGAGGCCCTTAACCAGGCGACCGGCGTCAAAGTGACTGCCGTTACAAATGAAACCGGTTCGTACAGAATGACGAACGTGGCGGTGGGCGCTTACAGCCTGACCGTTACAGCGCAAGGTTTTGCCACCTCGACGATGAAAAACCTTCCGGTTGATCTCAATCTGACGGCAACCGCGAATATTACGATGCAGGTCGGTCAGGTTTCCACCTCGGTGGAGGTAGCGGAAGCGGCTACGGTGATCGACACCACGACGGCCCAGGTGCAGACTTCGTTTGAAGCCCGCCAGATGGCGGATCTGCCCACGGTCAGCGGCGGTTCGGGCGTCATCAACCTTTCTTTATACACGGCTGGTGTTTCCACCAGCGGCGCGGTGGGCGTTGGGACGGGTCCTTCGGTGGGCGGCCAGCGACCGCGCAACAACAACTTCACTCTGGAAGGCATCGACAACAACAACAAGAGCGTTACCGGTCCGGTAGGCACTATCCCGAACGACGCCGTTGCGGAATTCTCGATCCTGCAGAACCAGTTCTCGGCTCAGTACGGCGCTTCTTCTGGTGGCCAGTTCAATCAGGTGATTAAGAGCGGATCCAATCAGATTCACGGCAGCGCGTATGAGTACATGTATAACCGGCACTTGAATGCAGCCGATCAGATTTCGATCGTGAATGGTACCGATCCTCATGCCCGCTACGACAACAACCGCTTTGGCGGCACCGTTGGCGGTCCAATCAAGAAAAACAAGCTCTTCTACTTCTTTAACTACGAGTACAACCCGGTTGGCCAGAACGGCTCCGGTGGGCTGATCTACTCGCCGACGCAAGCCGGCTACGATGCTCTGGCGACACTGCCGGGCGTGAGCTCCAACAATCTTTCGGTCATGAAGCAGTATCTGCCGGCGCAGTCCACGGCGGTGGACCCGCTGTCCTTCTCCGATACCGGGTTCCCGGTGGTGGGTGGAAAGACGATTCCCGTTGGGCAATTCTCCTTCCTGGCACCCAACTACTTCAATCAGTACACGTACGTGGTTTCTGTCGATTACAACGTGAGCGACAAGGACAGCATCCGCGGCCGTTACATCCGGAACAACTACAGCGGTAACGACACCGCTGCCAATCTGCCGAGCTTCTGGCAGCCGTTGACGATTCCCAACTACGTCGCGACGATGACTTGGTTCCACAACTTCAATGCTTCGCTGACGAACGAGTTCCGCCTAGGTTTTAACCGCAACTCGCAGGTATACAACGTCGGCAATGAGGCGTTCCCCGGTCTGGACGCTTTTCCGAACATCACCATTGATGAACTCGGAGTGAATATCGGGCCGGATCCGAACGCGCCGCAGGGCGGTATTCAGAATCTGTATCAGATTACCGACAACCTGAGCTTTAACAAAGGGAGCCACAGCTTCACATTCGGGGGCGACTTCCGCAAGTACATCACCCCGCAGTTCTTCACCCAGCGCGCGCGCGGCGACTACGACTGGGATACGATGGAGAACTATCTACTCGACAACATTCCAGCCTTTGCCGAGCGCACCACGGGAAGCTTCAAGTACTACGGCGACCAGATTCTGTTCGGCGCCTTTGCTAATGACTCGTGGAAGGTGCGGCCGAACCTCACCGTGAATCTTGGCGTCCGCTATGAACGGACGACGATCCCCTACGGCGAGCGCCTGCAGACCATCAACGCCATCTCCGACGTTCCGGGCCTCATCGCCTTCGGCAACCCGAAGGTGCAGAACTACAACTTCCAGCCGCGCATTGGCATCGCGTACTCGCCGGGCAGCAACGGCAAGACCTCGATCCGCGCCGGCTTTGGGATCAACTACGACAAGCTATTCGACAACCTCGGCATTCTATCCGCCGCCCCGCAATTCCAGCAAACGGTTGACGTGGGAGTGGATGGCGACACCAGCGGAAGCTTCCTGAAGAACGGCGGTATCCCGAATAACGCATCCTCCGGCCCGCTTTCGCAGGAAGACGCCCGCGCGGCCACCGGCGGTTTCATTCCTAACCAGAAGCTGCCGAAGTCCATTCAGTGGAATCTCGGCGTCCAGCGCGTAGTGCATGAAGACTACACAGTGGAAGTGCGGTACCTGGGAACTCGTGGACTGCAACTTCCCGTTCAAGATCGCATTAACGTGGGCTCCGTGGTCAACCCGTCGAATGCTCTGCCTACCTATCTGACGGCGCCTTCGCAAGCGCAGTTAGATTCGCTCACCAGCACGCTGAGTGGCTTGAATGGCATTTACAATTCGCCTGGCACGGGTTTGGGCAAATTCCTGCCTCAATATCTCAATGCAGGGTTCCAGACGCCCATCGTCGGCTTTATGCCGATGGGTGCGTCCACGTACCATGGCTTGGCGACGCAAGTGAATCGCCGCTTCCACAACGGACTGCAGTTCGTCGGTTCGTACACCTTCAGCCACAACATCGACGACTCCACCGCCGAGGTGTTCAGCACAGTCACAAGTCCGCGCCGCGTGCAGGACTTCCAGAACCTACGTGCGGAGCGCGCCAGTTCCGCGCTGGACCACCGCAACCGGTTCACCATGGCAGGCATCTACGATTTGCCCTTCTTCAAGAAAGGCAACTGGTTCGTGACCAACCTGGTTGGTAACTGGGAGATCGCTCCTATCATCACCTACGAGACCGGGACGCTCGTCACGCCGCAGAGCGTGATTGACTCCAATTTGAATGGCGACAACGCCGGTGATCGGACCATCCTCAATCCGGCCGGAACGGTGAACATCGGTAGCGACTCAACTGCGCTGAAGAACACAGCGGGCCAGACTGTCGCCTACCTCGCCAACAATCCGAACGCTCGATACATTGTTGCCAAGACCGGCGCACTTGCCACGGCGGGCCGTCAGACGATGCATCTCAACCCGATCAACAACTTCGATGTCAGCTTGGTGAAGCGCTTCAACGTGGGGGGGGAGAACAAGAAGCTGGAGTTTGCAGGACGCTTCTCGAATTTCCTGAACCACCCGCAATACACGGGCTCGCGCATCAACGACGTGGCTTCGATTGGTTACACGGGCGCCGACGTCCGGAACTTCCTCAACCCTTCGAACGTTAACTTCTACCACCCTGATTACGTGTTCTCCAGCAACCCGCGCTCGATTCAGCTCTCGTTGAAGTTCCTCTTCTAGGACTTTCCCGATACAGCTGTGGTCCGAATGAAAGGGCACCCCTTACCGGGGTGCCCTTTCTCTTTGTGGGTATCTTCGAGCTTCCGCGGCACAATCGATGCCGAGTGAGCCAACCCGTGGTGCAACTCCGTGTGCCGGAAAAATTGGTACAGGGACGAATTTCCTGCCTTGGGAACCTCCGTATTTACAGCAGCTTACAGGGGTCGGAAAATCATGCCAGCCCCATTTTTCGAGGCTTACCACTTGCGCCACTACCTAAGATGGAACAGCGCGGCTCGGTTTTGAATAGCGGGTTGTGGCTGGCCGCTACTGGATTGGTAGCACGGCTTGTGTCGTGTAGAAATCAGGCCCGGCCACATCCACCGACGCGTCACCCGATGCAACGCCGGTGGGAACCGTTACGTTTATCTGATATAGCCCCACTAACTGCGGAGCCAAGCCGATGTAACTTGTGGTTGCCGCAACGCCCCCGATATAGATAACGATCGGATTGACCGCCAAACTATACGGAGGAGTCGCGGGCCCAGGCGCGCCGTCGGCCACCGCTGGACTCACCGCGCCGAGACCTGTGACATAGAGCGAAACCGTCTCCCCGATCTTAGCGGGACTGTCCTTCGAGATGAGAGTGTAGTCAGTGTGCAGGGCCGCCGCGTAACCTATTCCGCCGGTCGGCAACGTGAAAACGCCGGGTGCGGTGAGGTTGATGAACGCCGGCACCGTATTGGACGACACGCCATTGTTGATCACCTTGATTGACGCGATCAGTTCCGTGGTCGCAAACGGCACTACCGCCGAAATCTGACCCGGGCTGACGACGTAAACCGGCGCCGGCCGGTTGTTCACCATCACCTGAACACCGTTTAGAGTGAGGGGAAATGTGGCGTCCACCGCCGTGCCGGGTGCCATGTTCGACCCATAGATCGTGATCAGTTCGCCAGGTGCGATTCCGGCCGTGAACAGCGCCGAACTGGCCGCGTTCACCACGCCCGTAGGGTAAATGTAGACACCGGACGGGGTAAACGCCGGGGCCTGCACTGCGACGTTGACTCCGAGAGTAATGCCCCTGCCATAGCCAATGCGAATGGCGCCGCCTGCACCGAACAGGTAGTGCCAGTAGGAGTCGTCATAGCTCCCATCGCTGTTCAAAGAGTAGTTCTGCGAGTAAGTGTAGTCGAGGGCTTTGCTATTAAACAGTGTAAGTAACCGCTGGTGATTAAGCAGGGATGTTCCGTTCGCCTTGAGGGAGCCATAGAGGCTGAACAGCTCGGACGAACCATTCGCCAGGTTCGTCTCGTCCTGATACATGCCGGCCTGATAGTAGAGCCCATTGAACGCTGGTGTACCAGTGCCATTCTTTACGCCCACAATCATGTCCCACCCGTTCGGAGCGCCTCCAAAGACGAAGTTCCCATCGGGGGAGAAGTACAGATACTCGGTGCCGGCGATGAGATTGTTGTTTATGTCGCCGCCGAGTTGCACCACCGCCGCGCCATTGCTGAAGGAGTAGCGAATGCCGGACAGGTTTTGCGACAGAGACCCGCTGTTCCCGACATACCCCGCGGCATTGACGGTCCCGATGCCTCCGCTCCCATCCGCGGAGAGGTGAATGAGGGTATTCCTGGTGTCAAGAGGTGTGAATGACGGGCAATCGATTGACAGCAGCGTGTAAGCGCCCTGGAAGAAGGAGTTCACGGGAGCTGGTGACGGCAGCTGCGCCGCAATAAAGAGGTCGTTGTAGCCTGCCTCGGTGGTGCTGCCGACGAAGATGCCGTGAGAGACTAATCCTTGAATGTTGTCCCCCGTTGAGACGGGGCTGCTTATGAAGCCGAACCCGCTGGCGGCCACCGAGTAAGTGCCAGTCATGGTGAACGTTTGAGGGTAGCCGTAGTTGGTGTCGTAAACCTGGGTGTTGGTCACCGAATAGTTGCCATTGCCGTCGAAGGTGATGGTGCCGTAGGTGGAAACGGCCTGGTCCAGAGTTCCGAAGGTATCCCGCAGATGCCACACGACATGGCGGAAGTAGTATGCCCCAGAGAGTTGGGCGTTTCCCGATGTATCCCAAGTCTGGCCGAAGGCCGCTGCAGACAGCAGAAGCAGCAGTAGAACTACCCGTGAAGCTTTCATTCCGCTACTATTTTAGTTCGTGCCAGGGAGGCGCTTTTGCGATGAGGTCCATATTTATCAATTCTTTACATAGGCGGCATGAATGCTGACGCGACGCGCTTTGCTGGCGGGCGGCGCCGTTCTGCCTGTTTTCGCGCAAAAGCGCCCAGTGCTGGTGTATGCCGGCTCCTACAGTAACCCACAGGGACCCGAAGGCAGCAAGGGAAACGGAAAGGGGATCTACCTTTTCGAGATGAACCCCGCGACGGGCGCGCTCGCGGAGAGGGAGGTCTTCCCGAGTGACGCGAATCCGTCCTGGCTGGCGCTGAATCGAGAGGGCACGGTGCTGTACTCGGCGAACGAAACGTCGGAGTACCAGGGAAAGGTTTCGGGTTCAGTCACGGCGTGGTCAGTGACGCGCGCCACTGGTCACCTGCAGGCCATCAACACCGTGAGTTCTGAAGGCGCGGGCCCTGCTCATCTCAGCGTTCACCCTGCGGGACATCATGTGCTGGTGGCGAACTATCACGGCGGTACGGTTGCCGTTCTGCCCGTTCTCAGCGGAGGGCGCCTGGGCGCTGCGACCGATGTGCAGCACAATCAAGGCAAGATCGGATCCATTCACGCAGCCAGCGGGCCTCCCGGCAGTTTTGCGATTAGCGGTCATGACCGGCCCCACGCGCATATGATCGAATCCGACCCGACTGGCCGCTTTGTGGTGGCCTCCGATCTGGGTCTGGATCAGTTGCTGATCTGGCGTTTTGATGCGGCTAAAGGAAAACTGCAACCAGCCAAACCGCCGAGCGTTGCGCTTCCCACTGGCGACGGTCCGCGCCACTTTACGTTCCACCCGAATGGACGCTGGTTCTACTGCCTGCAAGAAGAGGCGTCGACGCTTGTGCTCTATGATTGGAACGGGGAACAAGGGCGGCTTACGGCCAGGCAGACGCTTTCCACGCTTCCGTCGGCCGACCCGCTAAAGCCCGGCTACAGCAC
>JBDTMC010000269.1:0-10646 GCA_039934475.1 Bryobacteraceae bacterium
ATGCGGGCCAGAAACGCCCTTAATACTTATCACTCTGTGTGAAGCACTACACTAGACCGCAAGCGAGCAGGACTACGAGCGCAAGAAGTACGGTAAAGGCATTCGTCTGAAAGTTCCGCTCCGCCCGTTGCTGGTGCCAGTGTGAGTAGTAGTATTTAGACATCTTCCTCGACCTCGCTTCCCGGCAAGTCAGTATCCTGCAAGCAGAAAGCACAGCTCACACGCTTGGACTACCATTATGTTTAATACACTAGTGTCCGGCTAAAGTTTCAGAAGCGCTGTAAGCCCAAGCAGTACAGATAGATGCGGACGGTCGGCGCGGGAACAATTTGAAATTCAAAGTGTTGTTTTGGGTCGGCAGAAGGGGATTTCCGGATGCGGAACAATGGTCGATGAACACCGGTCGCACCGCCTTCTCTCAGCTGATCGAGCATGCGCCAAGCAAGGAGTTCCAGAAATGCGTGGCCCGGTATCACGGCGACTAACACCTGAGAGGCTTCTCATGCTGGGACCAATACCTGGCGATGGCGTTCGCGCAGTTGACTTACCGGGAAAGCCTGCGCGACATCGAAGCTAGTCTTCGGTCGATGAGCGGCAAACTCCATCACATGGGCTTTCGGGGGAAGGTGGCGCGCACCACTCTAGAGGCAGCCGGGTGGATGCGAAAGATTCCGAATCGCCGCTGATTGATCCATCACGGCACAAGTCCGGTCATGGTGATGGGGCCAGCACGAAGAGTGCTGACCCGACGATCGCGATCACTCGCCTCATGCAGGCCCTCTAATTCAGTCTCAACTATGTGCTGTAGAAGAACTCTTCGTGCACGATCTTGCCATCAGCCACTTTATAAAGGGCAAGTTCTTCCATTTGGAACCGCCGGCCGGCTGGCTTGAACGTCAGATCCATCTTGAACACGACCGCGAAATTTGATCCCGCCACAAGCGGACCTTCCACAACGCTCGAATGAACCTCGTGATTGGCCACCCACCAATCGCCCTTGGCGTGGACGGCCGCCAAACCCTTCGCTTCGCGCGACCCTCCGGGAGGCGCGCCTGCTTCTAGGCTGACGATGTCTGGCGAATAAAGCGCGTCTGTGGCTTCGCGGAATTTGCCAACGGAGCAGAGTTTGACCAGCGTGTCTGCGATTTCCTGGACAGTCATGGGTGTCTCCTTGTAGTGCGTTTCGGGTTGAAACGCTCATAATCGTAGCACAGCGATTACGCAACCTGAGGGTTGCCTTTTCCCCGATGCCACTGCTAATATGCAACTAGGAGGTTGCATGAACACAGATTGCATCGAGAAGAAGATCCTGTTGCGCGCGCCGCGAGAGCGCGTATGGCGGGCGTTGTCGGATTCGAGCGAGTTTGGCACGTGGTTCGGCGTGAAGTTCGATGGCCCCTTCGCGGCGGGTCAAAGCGTACGCGGTGTGCTGGTGCCTACCACAGTGGACCCCGAAGTTGGTAAGTTACAGGAGCCACACTCTGGAACGGTATTCGAACTCAAAATTGAAACGATGGAACCGGAGCAATTATTTGCGTTCCGCTGGCATCCTTACGCGCTGGACGCCGCAAAGGACTACTCCGCCGAGCCAATGACGCTGGTGGCCTTTCACCTGGAGGCAGCAGCGGAAGGAATTCTACTGACGCTGACAGAGTGTGGCTTCGACCAGATTCCGCTGGAACGGCGGGCGCAGGCGTTCTCAGCGAACGAAGGCGGCTGGACCATCATGGTTGGAGTAATTGAGAAGTATGTCTGCGGCACGGAGTGAGACGGCGGCCCACCTGTTTGCAGCGTTAGGCGACGCCACCCGCTTACGCCTGGTGGGACGGCTCTGCGAAAAGGGGCCGATGTCCATAACACACCTCACTGCGGGCGCGAAGATGAGCAGGCAGGCAATCACCAAGCACCTGCGCGTGATGGAGGGGTCGGGGCTGGTACACTGCACGCGGCGAGGGCGCGAGAGTGTGTGGCAGGTGGAACAACGGAGGTTGGACGACGCGCGCCGCTATCTGGACACCATCTCGAAGCAGTGGGATGCCGCGCTGCTGCGCTTGCAATCGTTCGTGGAGAAGTGAAACTCAGACGGTGGGAATGGTGCCGCCGTCGATCACATACTCGCTTCCGGTAACGGAGGAGGCGCGATCGGAAGCGAGGAACGCGACTAGTTCGGCTACTTCCTCGGGACGGCCGGGACGTCCCAGCGGGATACCACCCAGCGAATCGATGAGGCCCTGTCGCGCGGCTGCCACGCCGATGCCGGCGGCGTTCGCAATGTGCTGAATCATCCCTTGCGCGGCGGTGGTTTCGATGAACCCTGGTGCGACGGAGTTGACGCGAATTCCGCGGGGCGAAAATTCTTTCGAGAGGCCTTTGCTGTAGTTGGATAAGGCAGCCTTGGCGGCGGCATAGGCAAGGGTGGCCTCCGGCAGCGGGAGACTGCGCTGGATAGAAGAGATATGAATGATCACGCCGTGGCCGCGCTCCACCATCCCGGGCAGGAACCCGCGATCAAGACGGACGGCTGCAAACAGATTCCAGTTGAAGTGGTGCTGCCAGATCTCGTCAGTGAGAGCCAACGCGCCGCCTGCGGGGCTTGATGAGCCGCCGACATTGTTGATGAGGATGTCGATACCGCCCAGCCGGTCGAGCGCCGCGGCAACCACTTTCGCCGCGCCTTCGGGCGTGCTCAGGTCGGCCTCCACGAACGAATCCGCTGTTGCGAGGTCTTCCGGGGCGGTACGTGCGGTGGCCAGCACCGTCGCGCCGCCTGCCCTCAGCCGCCGGACGATGGCCTCGCCAATCCCTTTACTGCCACCGGTGACCAGTACTCGTCTCTTGTCGAATTCGGTCTCGTATGATTTGTTCACGGAAACTCCCAATTACTCGTAACGCAGCGCTTCGGTTGGATTGAGCCGTGACGCCCGATTCGCCGGCAGGATTCCGAAGATCAGGCCGACGGCGAACGACACACCAAATGCAATTAAAATGGATACGGCGGATATTGGAATGTGGACGCCATCGACGAAGAAGTTCACCGCCAGCGGACCGGAGACTCCAATCAGGATGCCCACCATGCCGCCGCCGATGCTGATGAGGACCGACTCAAGCAGAAACTGCTGCAGCACGGCGCGGCGGGAGGCTCCGATCGCCATCCGCACTCCGATCTCGCGCGTCCGTTCGGTCACCGTCACCAGCATGATATTCATAATGCCGATGCCGGAAATGATGAGGGCGATGGCGCTGACCAGGACAAGGACAACCGTGAGGATGAGCGCGATGCTCTTGGCGGCGTCGAGGATGGCTGTAAGGGTCTCCACCTTATACCGGGCGCCGGCGCGATGGCGCTGTTGCAGAATCCGCTTCACGTCGCGGGCGACCGGTTCCACATCCTGCGGCGTGCGCGTTTGAATGTAAAGCGGGTCGATCCGCTCCACCTGATTGAAATAGCGAATGACTGTGATGGGGATGAGGACGGTTTCGCTGCTCAGTTCGCTGAGACCGAACGTCGAGGTGCGCTCCTTGAAGGTGCCGATGACCGTGAACTGGAGCCCGGACAGCTTCAACACCTGGCCCACAGACGCCTGCGGGCTGCCATAGAGACGGCGCGCCAGTTCGCCGGTCAGCATGGCCACTTTCTGACGCAGCGTGACGTCGCTCGCATCCATGAAACGGCCGTTGGTGACCACAAGGTTGCGTACCAGCCTGTACTGGTCGTCTGACCCGATGACCGCAATGTCCTCGGCTTTGCCGTTCATATACAGTCGATCGTAGTTGGTCATCACGCCGGTGGCGGCTACGATCCTGGTTCCGAGTTGCTCCCGTACGGCTTCCAGGTCCGCCACCTTGACGTAGTCGGCTTCCACCTTCATCGCGGTGTTGTTGCCGGCTTCGTAGTAGGCGTAGACAAGATTGGAGCCAATGGCGCGGATTTGATCGAGGATGTAGTCGCGGCTGGTGAGGGAGATGGTGACTACGAGGATCACTGAGGCATTCCCGATCACCAGACCAAGCGCGGTGAGGAACGTGCGAACCTTGTTGGCGCGGAGGGCCTCCCAGCTGAATCGGAAGGCTTCGGCTAGGTTCATGAGGGACTAGCTACCTGACGCCTGACGCAACAGTCGCTGCGCTTCTTCGCGCGGCGGGTCATCGGCCGTCAGCGGGGCTTTCAGGTATTTATTCAACAGCACGCGCGCCTCGTCCAGATTCCGCTTTGCGTGGATATAGGTATTGGCGCGGGCGAACATCAGTTTCGGGCTGTTCGGGGCAATTTTCTCCGCTTGGGCAAAGGCGGCTTCGCCTTCCTGCACCTTACCCTGTTTATACAGGATCTTAGCAAGGTCTATGAAGCGGCCGATTTGGCGAGGCGCCAGGTCAACCGCGCGACGAAGCTGTTCTTCGGCGAGGCTGTAGTCCTTGCGATGCTCGGCAATCTTGGCTAAGGCGTAGTGGTACTCCACGGGATCCAGCTGGTTGATCTTTTCAGTCAGCGCCGTAGCCTTATCCAAGCCGCCACCGAGGAAGCCGGGCGCTTCCAGGTAGTACTCGAAGAGGTCGTTAACGGCTTCCATGTTGCGCGGGTTCAATTCCACCGCAAGTTCAAAACCGCGTCGCGCTTTCGAGGCTAGGCCAGGGGCCGAAAAGGGGTTGGCGGTCTCCGCGCGCCGGCCGTAAGAGCGGCCCAACCAAAGGGCGTAGTCAGAGTTGGATGGATCGGAGGCCAATGCTTTTTCAAACGCTTCGCCGGCACGCTTGAACTCGCCAGTCATGAAGTAGCTGCGGCCCATTAGCTCGTACACCGGGCCGGTTTTGGGCTCGGCTTTGGCGAGAATGTCGAGTGCGCCATTGAAATCGGTCTGGCGGAACAACCGGCTGGCGCGGTCCAGATCGCTGTTTGCCCACAGGGCGCACACCGCAAGCAGGGCTGTGATGACAACTTTGGCCATGGTCTGTGTGTGTATCCGTATCATTTTAGCCCATTCACCTTCATATGATGCAGTGCACCCATACCGGGGTACATCCACTTACGCGGACAGTGGCCCCCGATCGGCTCATTTTCCCGTGTGATTAAGAGGAAATAACGAGCGAACTCTCAACCTTTGGGTATCCCCGAGCCACCGCTAACCGTCTTTCTTTTCAGCCGGCGATACATATCAGATGCTCCGGCGGCGGAATTCGATTCTTGCGGCACTACGCTGTTGAGAAAACCGTCAAATTGAGATGGCTCCGGTAGCCTCCTTCCCGCCGGATGTAGTATCCTGATTGGGAAGGAAAGAAATCAGAGTTGGAGGTCTTTTATGACTGCCATGTGGCGCAAGTTGGCCCTGAGCGTGGCCGCGTCTTTGGTATTCGCGGGAATCGGACTGGCCCAAACGGGCTCGTTCGAGGGGAAAGTGACGGGCGAGGATGGCCAGCCCTTGAAGGATGCGTTGATCAAGATCGAACGCACCGACATTAGGGGAAACTATCAAGTCAAGACGAACAAGAAAGGCCAGTACTTCCACGCTGGCTTGCCGCTGGGCACGTACAAGCTCAGCTGTCTGGTGAACGACCAGGTGAAAGACTCCGTCAACAACGTGCGCACGAAGCTGGGCGATCCCGTTGAAGTGAGTTTTAACCTCGCCGAGATGGCCGCCAAGCAGAAATCGATCCAGAAGGCAGCTGAGACCGGACAGTTGACGCAGGAGCAAACGCGGGAGATGTCCGCGGAGCAGAAGGCCGCGATCGAAAAGCAGTTGAAAGAGCGGTCCGCTGCGATGGCGAAGAACAAGGCCCTGAACGACGCCTTCAACCAGGGCATGGCCGGAATTCAGGCCAAGCAGTGGGATTCGGCCGTAGAAGGTTTCAACAAGGCCGCCGAGATGGATCCCAAGCAGTATGCGGTTTGGGCGAACATGGCGGACGCTTATGTCGGCCTGGCGAACACAAAGACTGGCGCTGACCAGATGGCCGCCTATGAGAAGGCCCAGGAAGCGTTCCGAAAGGCAATGGAACTGAAGCCGGATGACGCCGGCACGCACAACAACTACGCCCTGTTGCTGGCCAAGTCGAAGAAGTTTGACGAAGCCCAGACGGAACTGACCAAGGCTGCCCAACTCGATCCGCCGAACGCGGGAAAGTACTTCTTCAATCTGGGCGCGGTGCTACTGAACACGGGGCAAGCGGAGCCGGCGGGAATGGCTTTCAAAAAGGCCATCGAAGCTGACCCGAACTACGCCGACGCGCAGTATCAATACGGCATGTACCTGGTGAACAAGGCGACCATGAAGGACAACAAGATGGTAGCCCCGGAAGGGACTAAGGAGGCGCTGCAAAAGTACCTCGAACTGAAGCCCGCCGGTCCATACGCCGAGAGTGCCAAGGCGCTGTTGACGGCGATGGACGCCACCATTGATACCGAGTACAAGAACCCGACGGCAGCGGCCGAAGCGGCCAAGAAAAAGGCTGCGAAGAAGAAGTAGGCCTGATCTTTCAGTGAATTACCAAGGGGCGTGGCCTTCGCGGTCGCGCCCCTTTTATTATGCGCATCGTCCTCTATCTACTGGCGCTCATCCTGGTGTTGCCAACCGTGGTGCGACTGGTGCTCACGGTGCTGCGCGCCCTGCTGGGGCCGGCCCGGAAACCGGCACGGGCAGAAGCGGAAGGGGTACCCCTGCGTGGAGAGCTGAAGCGCGATCCAGTTTGCGGAACCTTCGTTTCCACTGCCGTCTCCGTTAAGAAGTCGGTGCGAGGCGAAGTGTTGCATTTCTGCTCTCCAGAGTGCCGGGACAAGCACTGCGGATAGCATCAAGCCTGAGTCTTACGTGTCTCAAGGAGCCTCGTCGAGGCGATAAGAGACGCTCGAATCGACCTGCGCCCGGCGAAATCCGGAGTTGCGAAGCGAAATCGAGATATTGCGCGTATAGACGAATACGGCGCGGACGCGGAGTTCGCCGCCATAGGTGACAGGCATCCAGACATCGTTATCAAACTTCTCGTAGGCGAGTTTGAAACCCATGTGCTTGAGATCGGTTCCGAGGAATGTCTTGACTACCAACGGAATTCCCCGCGCCATCCAGGTTGTGATCAGCACGGGTTGCATGGCTTCGCTGTCGATGAGTGCTTCACCCGCCCACATGCTGTCCTCGCTCTCGCCCTCGGAACGATGGGGACTGGGCCGGAAAGCAATCACATAGACATCATGACCACGGTAGTTCTGGCGGCCTTTGAGCGTGAACGTGTATTTCGCCATTTCGCTTTGGCGGAGCGGAAAGAGGTCATGGTTCACGCCGTCGCGGCTCTTGTCGTTGGTGAATTCCTCAACCAGTTCCTTCGCTAATTGCCCGTCAACGTCCACACCTTTGTATTCAAAGCCCGGCGTATCGTAGGAAACCAATTCCTTTCCTTTGCCATATTTGCCCGCGAACGCAGTCCGTTGTTTGACGATGCCGTCCGGGGTGGGTGTCACGGTGAAGTGGTACTCTTCCTCGCGCGCCAACTTACCGTTCCCGCGGTGCAGACGGATGAGTACATTTTGTTCAAAGACCAGCGCCTGACGGGCAGCCTGTGCGCGTTCCTGGTTGGCAGCCACGCGCGCCATAATGTCGTCAACCGGCTGTTGGCCGTAAGCAAGGGCGGCAACCAGCGACAGAAGCAACGGTCTCATCTTCAATCCTTTTGCGGGGCCTTAGGCGGCGCCAGGGCCTTCTTACGTTCCATTTCAGGGATACCGAATTTGCCACCCAGGTCGGACAACTCTTCAATGTCGATACTCCCCACCAGATTGACTACTGTCAGTTCTTTCGGACCCGCCACAAGAACGGCTAGCCCCGTCACCAGTCCCTTGGTGAGATGGAGGTAGACCTCCGCGGATTCGCCGTCCTTCTTACTGAAGGTGTCCACAATCCGGGACCAGTCGGGCGTCTTTAGTTCCTTCCGGATGGCATCGACATCGGCCTTGGAGTAGGCGCCTTCCTGCTCGAATTCGAAACCTCGGACGTAGACGCCCTTCAGTTTGCTGACGGCCTTCTTCACTTTGGCTTCCTCGGAATTGTCCTGAGACAGGAACTTGGTGGCCATTTGAAGCAGGTTCGCGTCCAGTGTGACATTGACGCGCTCACTCGCCTTGGCTTCCAGGGCGTCCAGCGCTTTCAGCGATTTGATCTCCTGCGCCGGGGCTGCCAGCGCGAGCAACAGGAGCAACCCTCCCACCCGTTTATTCATTGAAGTGCCTCACTCTCTCTTTGGCCAGGCGCAATTTGCTCCCGGTAACCCGCATGGCCTGCATCAATTCCTGTTTGGCTTCCAGACCGCGCTCCCTCTGTTGCGTTTCCCGCCGAACTTCGACAAAGCCGACGCCCAAGGTGAGAGAAGCGGCCAGCGCGACACCGGCCCAGGCCCATCGAACGGGTCTGCGGGCCACAACGGGCCGAGGACGGGTAGCGGCGAGAACCCGCTCGGCGAAGCCGTCCGGTGCGTCCTGCCGGCCGAGTGCAGCGCGCAGATCGTCGTCGAGATTGCGGTTCATGGCGTCTGTCCCTTTCCCAATTTCTTTCGTAACAGCCCTAAGGCGCGATGGAGATAGCTTTTCACAGTCGCGACCGGCATATCGAGCACGGCGGCGATCTCGGCTGGATCCATATCTTCCTGATAGCGAAGAACAACCAAGGCCCGCTGAGTCTCCGGCAGGGTGGCCACCAGTTTCGCCAGATGGCGATGGAGCAACGAATCGCCGCCCAAAGTCGGCTGCGCCGGCTCTGGGATGTCGTCCAATCCAAACTTCGGCCACCAGCGGCGGCGGCGCGCGACGTCAATGGCGCGGTGCGACGCCACGCGGCGTAGCCAGAACTTCAGATGCGCCGGCGATTCGATCTCACCAAGATGGCGATAGAGCTTCAGGAACACATCCTGCGCCAGCTCTTCGGCCAGGGCACGATCCCTCAGGCAGTGCAACGCCAGACTGAACACCATGGATTGGTGTTCGTGGACGATTCCGGCGAACGCAGACTGGTCACCGGCGGCGGCGCGTTCCAACTGCGTAATGGTCTCGTCTGAGGCAGCCACTTCCGTCATCGTATAGTGTTACGCCCGGATGCGTGCGCAAGGATGCAAAAAGACAAGGCTACAGAAATCCAGAAGAGTGCCGATGAATCACTAGACGGCAAAACTGATGAGTATATTGGCTAACACAAAAATCGGCAAGAAACTGGCCCTCCTGGTAGGAGCGGCGGTCCTTCAGGTGGCGTGCCTGACTGGTGTCGCGTTCTGGAGCATCAAGACACTAAATTCGAACGCTCAGGCGGTCACCGACGAGGGACG
The DNA here is from genome assembly GCA_039934475.1 of Bryobacteraceae bacterium. Taxonomy (GTDB): domain Bacteria; phylum Acidobacteriota; class Terriglobia; order Bryobacterales; family Bryobacteraceae; genus JBDTMC01. The sequence continues at coordinate 9,295 of JBDTMC010000269.1, forward strand.
CCGGACGGCACTGGCTTTACATATGTCGGCCACGGCCAATGAGGTGGGAGTGAATGTGGCTAACGCCCTGCTGGCGGGCAAGTTCGACGAACCTGTGATGAATCGAATCCTGGGTCTTCGGAAGGAATACCTAGGGGATTTTGAAAATCTGCGTTTGTTATCGCTCACCGCGGAAGGCGCACGCCGCCAGGAGGTGCTGGAAAAGACCGTGACCGCGTGGCGCGAGGCGAACGGAAACGTGATCCGGCTCTCGCAGGGCGGAAAGCAACGCGAAGCACTCATTGCCTACAAGCAGAGTGTGGAACCCAGAATCCATGAGTTGGAAACTGGCATCGAAGAGTACCTGACATATCGAGCCAGCCAGTTGGAACTGACCGCCGTCCAGCGGGCCGAAGCTGTTGCGGAAACACAAATATTGCTGATCGTGTTCGCACTGATTGGGCTTTCCAGCTCGATCGCCTTCGGATGGTTCGTGTCTATGAGCATCACAAAGCCGTTGGCTGTCGCTGTCTCACGCATGGGAGAAGTCGCTGGTGGCGATATCTCACATGACGTACCGGAGGAATACACCAGGCGCGGCGACGAGATTGGGATGGTCTCGAAAGCGCTACAAACGATGACCAGTAATCTGCGCGTTGTGCTCACCACGATGACGAACGGAATCCATGTAGTGGCGTCTTCTTCTACGGAGCTATCCGCCAATTCTGGCCAAATGTCCAGTGGATCGCACAAGGCCTCGGAAAGAGCGCACGCCGTGGCCGCAGCTGCCGAAGAGATGACATCGAACGTGGTGTCCGTGGCCGCCGGGATGGAACAAACCAGCACCAACCTGAAAAGCATCGCCCAGGCGACTGAGATGATGACCGCAACGATCGGTGAGATCGCCGCCAATTCCGAAAAGGCGCGCCGGATCACGGAGGAGGCTGCCCAGCAGTCTCGCCGGATTACGGAGCAGATGAACCAATTAGGGACGGCGGCCCACGAAATCGGCAAGGTCACGGAAACAATTACCGAAATCTCTTCGCAGACCAACCTGCTGGCACTCAACGCGACGATCGAAGCCGCCCGCGCCGGTTCGGCGGGGAAGGGCTTCGCCGTGGTGGCGAACGAGATCAAAGAGCTGGCGCAGCAGACCGCTGCCGCCACGGAGGACATTAAATCCAGGATCGCCGGTGTCCAGTCGTCCACGGGGAGCGGCATCGCGGAAATCGAGAAGGTTTCGCGTGTCATCCACGACGTCAGCGATCTGGTCTCTTCGATTGCGGCGGCCATTGAGGAACAATCCGCGGTCACCAGAGACATAGCGCGGAACATCGGCGAAGCGTCCCGAGGAGTCGAAGAGGCCAATGCCC
>JBDTMC010000270.1:0-10638 GCA_039934475.1 Bryobacteraceae bacterium
ACCTGGGCATTAGGGACGATGGCGATTGAGGTCTGGGCCTGAACCTGGCGAAAGCCCTCATAGCTGGAGAAGAAGAAGGTGCGGTCTCTGCGGATGGGACCGCCGAGGGTGCCGCCGAATTGATTCTGGCGGAAGGCGGGGATGGACGCCGGCTGGGGCCGGTCGAAGAGGTTTTTAGCGTCGAGCGCGGAATTGCGCAAGAACTCGCTGAGGGTTCCGTGGAGGCTGTTGGTGCCGGACTTGGTGACGAGATTGATCTGAGCACCGGATTGCTGTCCGAACTCGGCGGAGTAGTTGTTTGTTTCGACACGGAACTCCTGAATGCTATCGACGTTGGGGCTGATGACGAAGGTGTTGTAGTTTACGTCGTGATTGAGGGTTCCATCCATGAGATAGACGTTGGAAGTTTCACGGCTTCCGTTGACATTGATGGCCGAGGTAAAAGTTCCGCGGAGTGTCTGCTGGCGGCTGCCACCGGGGCTGGGGTTGGCGCCAGGGACGAGTAGTGTGAGATCGAGAAACTTGCGGCCATTCAAGGGGAGATTGCGGATCTGGCTTTCGACGACTACGGTTCCGACGGTAGCGTCGCTGGATTGGATGAGAGGGCTTTCGCCATTGACGGAGACGGTCTGCTGGACGCTGCCTACTTCGAGGTGGGCGTCGAGACGCGCTACCTGTCCGACTTCGAGTTTGATGCCGGGAATCAACTGGCGGCTGAAGCCGGGGGCGATGAAGGCCACGTCGTAGAATCCGGCGGGAAGGAACGGCAAATTGTACGCGCCCTCTCCGCTGGTGAGCGTCTTAAACTCGCGGCGCGTTGCCGTGTTGATGGCGGCGACATTGACTTTGGGTATGACGTTGCCGGATGGATCGAGAACATCGCCGCGCAGTCCGGCCGTACTCATTTGGGCGAATGAAGGCAGGGCTGCTGTGGCAAGTCCCAGCGTGATAAAAAGCAGATTACGGAACATAGAGATTCTTCCTTTTCACTCGTCGTCTTCAGAACCGAAGGTGGATTTGGGATGGGGCATGGGAACGGCTGCGCCCCTAACGCTGCGCCAGATGATTTCATTCAGCAGGTCTTCAGGCGCACGGTCGTAGTTAGAGAAATCCATGGCCAGGGATTCGCGGCTGCCCCAGGCCATAGCCTCATTGACCTGGTTGACATCGAACTCCGCGGGACGGGCTTTGTAGCGGTTATCCCGATACTGAGTGCCGAAGGCCGCATAGAGAGGCATCGCGGCCGCATCGTACTGGGTCATTGGGGGGAGACCTAACAGCAGCTCGATGGTGCGGAGGATGGAGCTTGTGGTGTAGGGCTGGTGATGTAGCCCGGCGGTGGAATAAGGGCTGATGGTAAGAAGGAGGCTGCGGTGCCCGTCAACGTGGTCGGGCCCATCCTGGGCATCGTCCTCTGTGATAAACACGGCCATCTTAGGCCAGTAGGGACTGTGGGTCAGGCGATCGACGATCTGGCCTAGTGCGAGGTCGTTATTCGCTACGCAGGCGCGTGGACTGGGTTTGCCGGGAGCCGTTCCAAACGTATGATCCTCACCGAGGATGAGGACAGTGTAGGCCGGTAAACGGCGGGCGGCAGCGGCATCTTTGAAGTGTGTTTCGAATTCTGTTAGCTCACGAAGGAAATAGCGCGCGTTGTCGGTATCGCGCATGGTGATGAGGTCGTAGCCATCGGCGAGGTGGCCTTCGAGAGCGGGCACGTTGGCGGTGGGGACTTCATTGCGGGTTTGATGCCAGCGATCGGCGAATTCGCCATAACTGCGATAGGTAAGGCCCTTGCGAGCGCAAAGGTCCCAGAGGTATCCGGCAGGCGGAATTTTCGCGGGAGAGTATTCAAATGCCGGAAGCTGGCGGCTGAAGAGTGCGTAGCGGGCGGGCCACTGCTTTTCGGTGTAGTCAGTGGCGTAGGCTGCGTTGGACCACTGGTGGCCATCGGCACTGACCTCGCCATCCACGTAGTAGTTATCGAAGAGGCCGTATTGCAACGCGAGCGCGTGATGATTGGGTGTGACCTGGCGGCCGAAGATGGCGAGAGATTTGTCGCCGTTGCCTTCGGGCATGTCACCGAGCAGCTGGTCGTAGGTGCGGTTCTCTTTGATGATGTAGACGACGTGTTGGACGGGTGAGCCGGCGGTGTGCCGCGAGGGGACGATAGAGGCGGAACTGGCGTCTACGCGCGCGACGTCCAGGAGGCTGTCGTAATAAGGGGAGTTCTGGCGGACCAGCGCCGTGTACTCGTCCCTATGAGTTCGGATGGCCTCTGTGCCGACGAAGTAGAGCATGCCTCCGAGAACCGTTTTGATGCTCTCGTCGCCTTCGATGCGCTTGGCGAGGGGACTGTATGGACCGCGGGGTGTTGGTTTCGAACCCTCGCCCTTGGCGCAGGCGATGACTAGTTTCGCGCCGTCTTCGGTCAGCGCGAGGGCCGAGGGGTACCAACCGGTGGGCACAAAGCCGAGCACGCGGGCATTGGTTCGATCGGCCACGTCGATGACCTGAAGGGCGTTGTTGTCGGCGTTGGCGACATAGAGGATATTGCGGCGCGCATCGAGAGCGAGTGCGTTGGGAGTGCTTCCGTTGGGCGCGCGCGGGTAGAGCCTGGTGCTTATGGTTTGGAGGACGTCGCCGGTGTTCGCGTCGATGGTTACGACGGTGTCGGCGGCGGAACAGGCAACGAACAACCGGCCATCGGAGGAGAGCACCATGGCGTTGGGATTGGCGCCTACGGGGACGCGCTTCAGTTCGCGCGCTGAGAGTGGATCGACGATGGAAACGGATTTGCCACTCCAATTGGACACGAACAGGCGGGAGCCATCGGGGGATAGGACGGTTTCGTAGGGGACGAGACCGACTGCGACGGCTCCGAGGCGGCGGCCGGTGTGGCTATCGGCGATGACAACGTGGCCGGGGTGATCGCCAGAGCCGCGATCGGCGGCATAGAGGCGATTGCGTTTCCCATCAATGGCGAGTCCGGACCAGGAGGCGAACGAGGTAAGAGATTCAGGCAGCGGCTCCATGCGCTGCGACTGGGCGAGGAGGTTGTTGTGCCACGAGAAGGCATAGATAGGCGAGCGCGATCCGGCGGCGGTCCACTCATTGCCGCCAGAGACGAATAGCTGGCGCGAAGCCGCGTCGTAATCCATTCCGAGCCAGGCGGAGCGTAGAGGCAGCGACTGGGTAACGGTTTCTGTGGCGGTGTCGATGGTTAACACACCCTGGGCGGTGAAGCCGCTGTGGAGGGCGGCGATGCGGCCTTGCGGGAGCCGTTGGAGCCGCAGAATCTGAGGGTTGGTGGCGACGGCGTGCCCGACGGGCGAGATGCGCCAACCGTTGGGAAGGCCTACGGCCGATGGCCTGTCATTGTTGGGCCGCACTCCGCACGCGGAGAATGCAAGGGCGAATGTGAGGGTTGAAACGAAAGCGAGACGCATGGGCGAACACCCTTGCAGACGGGCCGGGGATGAGGTTTTCAGGGTGCCTGTAGGGAGAGTTTGGTTACAGTTCCGCGACGCCCGATCAATTCATCATTTCGTCATCGAATTGTGGCGGCTGAGGCCCTTAAATAGGGCTCTGTGAAACGTTACAGACTGCAGACGGAATCGGCACGCATGGAGTTATTGAAGACTCTCGAACCGGCACTCTGCGACTTCGCTGCGCCGGAGAGCACACGCTCGCGGGTGGAGCGGTATTTCGTGCAGCACTATTCTTCGGTGTTGCGGTATCTGGTCTTCTCAGGATCGCCGAAGGCGGACGCCGAGGATATCCTGCAGGAGACATTCCTGCGGTTGTACGGGGAGTTGCTGAAAGGCAAGACGCCGAACAATCTGCGGAACTGGCTTTTCCGGGTCTCCTACAACTTGCGAATCGATCGCGTGCGATTGGGCGCGCCGGAGTTATTGCTGGGCGAGATGGAGTGGCTGAGTTGTGTCGAGCGAGTGGCGGATGCTTCGCTGAACATCGAAGCCACGATGCTGGCGGACGAGAGGAAGGGGCGGCTGGCGCAGGCGATGGCAGGCCTTACGGCGCGCCAGTCTCAATATCTGCTACTGCGGGCTGAGGGCCTGACGTACCGGGAAATTGCGGAACTGCATGGGATCGCGATCGGCACCGTAGCGGAAGCGTGCGGGCGGGCGATGGAGAAGCTAAGCAGGTGTGTCCGTGATTGAACGATTGTTTGGGGAGTCCATGGCGCACCCCCCGCTGCACCAGTTGGTGCTCCACATCGATAACGAATTGGGTGGCCGGAGAGGACGTCAGGTGCGACGGCACGTGGCGCAGTGCTGGCAGTGCCGGAGACTGTGCGAACGGCTGGTGCAAGGGGCCGGTCTGTTCGTGGATCGGTTGGAGCAGGAGGTTGAGACCGGACCAGCGCCGCCCGCACTTGTGGCATTACGGCGAAGACTGGATGCGCTGGACGCGGACGAATCGCCGCGCCTGCCGAGGCCGGCGTGGTTCGGGTTTGCGGCAATGGCGGCGCTGCTGATCGGGATGCTGGTGGTTACAACAACGACACCAACGAGGTTGAGCGCGGCTCAGATTCTGGCGCGTTCGGCGCTGTCAAGGAAAGGCCGGCGTGTGCCTGCGCGTCATCGGGTTGTTTTGCGGTCGCAGCATCTGGAGACTGTCGAGGTTTCCGATGGGGGTCCGATTCGCAACGGCAATTTGGAGCGGATTTTTTCCCGGATTCCTCTGGATCCGCACGATCCACTAAACCCGCGGGGATTCCTTCGCTGGCATGACGGATTGGCGTCGGCTTCGGATGTGATGGCTGAGGATGGAGATTTTTTGACCATCACGACGACGGCGCAGGCAGGCTCATTTGTGCGCGTGGGTAAGATCCGGATGCGGAGTAGCGATTACCATCCGTTGTGGGAGGTTATGGAGTTGAGTAGTTCGGAAGTACTGGAAATCCAGGAGTTGGGGCCGGAGCCGGTTACCACTTTGACGGCGGGGCTGGCCACACGGCCGATGGCTGCGATGAGGGCGGATCCAGAACGTCCGGTAACTGCGCCCGCGGCGCCTGCGGCGCGCGTGAACTACGACGATGTGGAGATTGAAGCGCGGCTGGCGCTAAACCGGATTGAGGCGGACCGCTATTTCCCGGCGGTGTTTGTGGCGGAGGAATCGGCGCTCGCCGTGGAGGGCATGGCGGAGACGGCATTGGAGCGCAACCGGATCGTATCGGTCTTGCGGGATATCCCGAGGCTGGTTGTGCGCGTGAGGGCGAGGGAAGAGATGGCGCAGGCCTTGCCGAATTCCGATTCACGAAGCGTGATTGAAGAGCGAGGGGTGGTGCTGGAGCCTTTGGCGCGGGAGGCGATGATCTCCCGATTTGGGAGCGAAGATGTGGCGCGTTCGGTGACCGATGCCCTGCAGGCGAATGCTGGTGAATTGAATCTATTGCTGCAGTTGTTGGCGGACTTGGGCCGGCGCTTCTCAGGAGCGTCGCTTGATGGCCTGAGCGTTAACTCACGGGCGCAAGTCTCGCGGCTGGCGATGGAGATGGGGCGTAGGATTGGAGTCGCCTGGGATAGGGAGGGAGAGTTGCGTTTGCAATTGTTTCCCGAAGAACGGTTGGCGCCGTCCGCGCCTGAGAGTTGTTTGGGCTGGCGGGAGTGGGTGGGGGAAGTGCAGCCAATGGCGGCTGAGGACGAACGGTTGTACTGGCGGTTGTTTGGGACGGTGCGAGCGAAGGGCGCGGACGGGATGACGATGGCAGAGGCGATGGAGCGCTTACGCGGCAACTGGGCGCGGATCGGTTCGAGAGGCGCCTGCGCGGCGGGGGAGTGACTGGTTTGCGCGGAAGAGTGTCTGATGGAAGATCGCCGGGCGCTCAGATTCTACCGAACGAGCCCTACCTACGGCGGGACATACGTCTACGGTCGCAGTCTGTTGACGCGCTCCCTGCCGACTCCGTTGGCCCGTACCTCTTCCCGGTAGACCGGGGGTGTCCATGGTCCCCACTTCGATTCGAAGTAACGGCGATTCCGGAGGAACAGTTCCTGTTGGACTGTGTCGGGCAACTGTCCGAACGATGCCGCTTGATGGTGATGTACGAAAACGTCCTCTGCGCACGCTATCTGGTAACCGGCCTGACAGACGCGGGCTGAGTAATCGTCATCTTCAAACATGCCCAAGCCGAAGCCTTCGTCCAATTCTCCAACCAAATTCCAGACGCTCCGCGGGATCATAACGCAAAAAAAGTGTATCGCTCTCATGGGTGTCCTACAGCGGCGACGCTGGCGAGTGTAGGCACGTGCGCGGATGGCCATTTCTTCCATGTCCGCGTAGTTGATGTCGATGACGCTCTCGTTTCCCGAAGCATTCGTGACCGGCCCCAACAAACCAAGCCTACGGTCTTGCCGAAAGTGGTAAAGCAGCCCGCTAATCCAGCCATCGGTCACGTAGACATCGTTGTTGAGTAACAGCAGATAGTCACCTGTGCTGGCGCGGGCGCCGAGATTGTTGCCAGCCGCAAAGCCGGAATTGACCGGGTTCAGAATCGCCTTGGCGCAAGAGCGCGCGGCAGCCCAGGAGGCGCAATAGGCAGGTGTGCCGTCAGTGGACCCGTTATCAACCAAGATGATTTCCAGATTGGGGTAGCCGGAAAAACGCTCAATGCTTCGAAGCGTACTCTCAGTGAAGCTGAGGTTGTTGTGGGCCAGAATGATGAGGCTGACTTTAGGGAAGAAGGGCTGCACCAGCGCCTCCATGGCATCGCAACGCTGCGACCAGGTATGAGAACGGGCAAAAGCCTGGCGCGCCGCGCCCTTCGAAGCGGTGTGATCCTGAAACCCGTCTTTGATTCCCTGGACGAACTCCTCCCGTGTTTCGGTCAGAGTGATGTGCTGACTCAGTCTCTCGATCTCCGGTAACCGCGTGGCGACGACGGGTTTGCCGGCGGCTAAATACTCATAGAGCTTGAGCGGATCGGCGGCCAGCGTCCGGTGGCAGGAGCGGTAAGGGAGTACACAGACGTCGAAGGCGTGGAGATACTCGGGAAGTCGCTGGTAGGGAACTTCCCCGACCAGCGTTGTATTGGGCAACGCTGCCAAGGGAGACGTATCGACCCCTTGAACGCCGCCTACCAGGACGAAGTGTTTGTCGGGAAGGCGGAGGGCGGCGTAGGCGAGCAAATCGAGGTCGATCCATTCAGCAATCGCGCCGTGATATCCGACAGTTCTGCCATCGCATGGAATAGCCAGGGAGGACGGCGGCGTCTGGTAGTGAATCGGGTCGACAGCGTTTCGAATGAGAGAGCTGTGGACTCCGGCACGGCTTGCCCTTGCTTGCAGGCGGTTCGAGGAACACACCACAAGGTCTGCCTGTTCGAAAAGTCGCGGCTCCAATTCCGAAACGGGTCGTCCGGCATTGGCGAAGCTGGAGTAGTCGTCCATGCAGTCGTAGAGAGTCACTGTGTTGGCGATGCGCTGGACCAGCGGAGCCCAGAATGGATAATCGACGATGGAGAGAGTCGCTCCGATACTGCGGTGCTCCTTCAGGCAGCGAATGCCGAATTCCATGGCCGCCAACTGGAGTTCGTTGGGGATATCTTTGTAGATATCCGGGGGCGAATAACTTCCCGGGAGGCCGACCAGAAACACATTCGGCGCGATCTGATCTACTTCGGGCGATCGGATGCCGACGTCTGGAAGCAGTTCGGCGGAAAAATAGAAGACGCGCCGGCCGCGACGGGCAAGTTCCGTGCTAAGTTGCTGGGGCCTCTGAAAGCGATAGTTCCAATCGATGACCGGGAAGACGAAAACGTCGTAGGGCCGGAGGGGGAAGTCATCAACGGGCGACGAACGGCTTTGCCATGTTCGGCGCCAACGGGACGGAAGAAGATGCACGAGGAGGGCCGCTTACAGCTTTGTCGCGATGCTTTTCGCTTGGACGAATTGGAGGAGGTAGTCGGGGCCACCGGCTTTAGAGTCGGTTCCGGACATGTTGAAGCCTCCGAAGGGGTGGGCTCCTACCATCGCACCGGTGCATTTGCGGTTGATGTAGAGGTTGCCGACGTGGAATTCGTCTTTGGCGCGGCGGATTTTTTCCGGGTCGTTGGTGTAGACGGCTCCAGTTAGTCCGTATTCGGAGTTGTTGGCGAGGTCGAGGGCTTCGTTGAAATCCTTGGCCTTCGTGATGCCTAAGACGGGGCCGAAAATCTCTTCCTGGAAGAGACGGTCACTGCCTTCGATATCGGCGATCACAGTGGGCTGGATGAAGTAGCCGTCACCCTCGGGCGCGGCTCCGCCGGCGATGAGGCGGCCTTCGATTTTGCCGACTGCGATGTAATCGAGGATCGTTTTGCGAGCCTTGGCGTTGATGACGGGGCCCATGTAGTTGGCAGGGTCGTCAGAGGGGCCGACGGTGAGCTTGGCCACGCGCTCCTTCACTTTGTCGAGGAAGACGTCGTAAACCTTTTCGTGGACGATGGCGCGGGAACAGGCGGAACATTTTTGTCCCTGGAAGCCGAAGGCGGATTGAACTACGCCCTGTGCGGCAGTGTCGAGGTCGGTATCTTCGTCGACGACGATGGCGTCTTTGCCTCCCATTTCGGCGATCACGCGCTTGATCCAGAGTTGGCCCTGGCGCGGCTTGGCGGCTAGCTCATTGATGCGTAGGCCGACATCGCGCGAGCCGGTGAACGAGATGAAACGGGTTTTCGGATGTTCGACGAGGGTGTCGCCAATGGCGGCACCGCTTCCGGTGACGAGAGAAAAACATTGCGCGGGGAAGCCCGCTTCCACCAATACTTCGACGAACTTCTGGGCGATGGTCGGGGTGTCGCTGGAGGGCTTGATGACGACGGTGTTGCCGGTGACGAGGGCGGCGGTGGACATGCCGACCATGATGGCGAGGGGGAAGTTCCACGGCGGGATGACGACGCCGACACCGAGCGGCAGATAGACCATGCGGTCTTCCTCGCCGGGGAGTTGGACCAGTTCCTCGGGGTGAGCGAGGCGCATGGCGCGGCGGGCGTAGTATTCGCAGAAGTCGATGGCCTCGGCGACGTCGGCTTCGGCTTCGGGCCAGGATTTACCGGACTCGTAGACGAGCCAGGCATCGAATTCGAGTTTGCGTTTGCGGATGAGGGAAGCCGCCTGGACGAGCATGGCGGCGCGATCCTGCATGGGAACGCGGCTCCAAATGGGGAAGTAGGCGGCGGCGCTATTGACGGCGCGGAGGGCGAGGTCGGAAGTCGCCTTGTGATGAGACCCGACAATTTCGTTTGGACGCGAGGGGTTGAGAGAGTGCAACAGGTCGCCCGTTTTGACACGCTCGCCGCCGATCCAGAGATCGTACTCGCGGCCGAACTGAGCTCGAACTTCAGCCAGGGCTTGTTCCATCGCCTGGCGATTTTCAGGCTGCGAAAAATCCACATACGGCTCATTGCGGAATTCCGGCAGCACCTGCACGCTCATGGTGCTCATGCGTCTCTTTCCCCCTCGGCTCTTTTTGATTAGCCTTCGACGATTTTCCGGCCGCGATCGAACAGTTCGGCGGCTTCGTCGGCAATCTCGCGACCCTTTTCAAAGAGGTCTTTGCCGCGATCGTAGATATCTTTCCCAGTTTGCTCGAGCGCGTCACGCCCCCGGTCAGCCTGGCGGCCGATCTTTCTGCGCATCACTTTGCCCGGGGTAGGGGCGTAGAGCAAAGCGATGGTGGCGCCGAGTGCGATGCCGGCGACGAACCACATCACGGTCTCCGATTTGTCTTCCATAGTGCGTGGATGTCCTTTCTCCTCTGATTATAGCCGTCATGGTAGTCTCGATTCCTGTCGATTCGGAGTATGCTCAAGGCATGGAAGATTCACCAGAATACATTTCCGTGTTTCGGTCTGAGGAAGAGCATGCCGAAGACGATGCCACCGATGTTCGGGATCAGCTACTGGAGGCAGGGGTAGCGGCCAGTTTGTACGAGGACCGTAGCCTGGGCGCGTGGGAGGTTCGCGTTGCGGCGGCTGAGGCCGGCCGAGCGGGCCAGATCATTGCGGTGGATCAGCCGGAGTGGGCGTCTGCGTCGGAGGACGTAGATACGTCGGCGGAGCTGGATCAGACGACGATCTTCACATCGGAGAGCACCAACTCCGAGATGGAGGCGATGTCGGTGAAGGGCATGCTGAACGCCGCCGGGATTCCCGCGTTTGTGGTGGGCAACTCCACGCTGCCGGTGTTCGCGTTCCAGGTACAGGTGCCGCGGGAGAATGCCGAAGAAGCGCTGCTGATGGTGGAAGAAGCGCGCCGGGTGGGCGCCCAGAGCGCCGATGAAGCGGAGAGCGCCGGGGAGCGCGCATGAAGAAACTGGCTCTGGTGTATGGGTTGCGGCTGCTGCCTGAGGACGAGATCGACTCCATCGGCAGCGCCGAGATTGTGCTGAAGAGCGGGAAGAAGACGCATGTCACGATGCATCTGATGGAGGGTGATAACGAAGAGGAGATCAGACGGCAATTGAACCGGTCGCTGGAGGCCTACTTCGAGTTTTATCCGGAGGTGTAGCGCCGGGCGGCGGGTTTCGATAATGTAGTTGAACGTCGATGATACCCGGAAACCTTGTCAAGCGCGTGAATTTCACCGCACAGACCTTCGTGCTGCGCTATGGCAAGGCCAAGCTGCTGGTGAA
>JBDTMC010000271.1:0-10637 GCA_039934475.1 Bryobacteraceae bacterium
TCCGCGGAGAACGAGTGGCTGTTTGTCGACGAGGTTCACTACAACGATTTCATGTTGAACTCAACCTCATCACAAGATGTCGCCCGTTACGTGGACGGAACTACGAATTTTATCCAGATTCTCGAGCACGCGATGGAGTTATGCGGGAGAGACCTCGGCAGCGCCAGCGGAATACTGGAGATAGGGTGCGGTTACGGTCGGATTGTGAGGGCCCTCCCCGAGAAGATAACACCAGATCGCATCTACGTGTGCGATGTCATCGAAGAGGCGAGCGACTTCTGTGCGCGGGAATTCGGCGTTCGGAAGGCGAATGGCGACGAGATAGGCACTACCCTGCGTGAGTGCTTCGACGTCGTGTATCTACTCTCCGTATTCACTCACCTTGACGAAGAGCATATTACTCAGCTCTGGCAAAAGATCACGCAGTCGCTCCGTCCGGGTGGAATTCTGGTACTGACGCTGCACGGTCCTTCGTCGGCTGCGCAGATGGAAAACTACGGGAAGCACTGGGAACAGCAGAAACCGGGTATCCTGGATACTCTCAATAAAACCGGCTATTATTACGAGAAATACAACTACTACAGTGAGAATTATGGGATGTCCTGGTTTTCCCGCGATCGCTTCATGAACCTGATCGGAAAAATGGCTCCACCCTCCATACAAATGGCCCCTGTGTACTTTGGAGAGGCAGCGTTGGATGGTCATCAGGATGTCTTCGTGTTTAGGCGGACGGCGCCGTCAGACGCCACTCCGGTCCATCAGTGACCGGGCTTTAGTGGACGAACCGTGGCGGCGTGGCGGTATCCGCGAACTCGAACCCCGCCACGAATGCCAGCCTCACGATCTTTTCCATCTTCGGGAAATTGATGCGGTCAACCATATCCGTTGTCTGGTGGTAATCGGGATGGAACCCAGTGAACCACCAGATAGCGGGGACATCTTTCAGCACGAACGGATACTGGTCGCTGCGAAAGAATACGTTAAGCGCGGGTTCCTCGTCCCATTTGTAGTCCAGCCGCAGTCCGACTGAATCGTTCGCCTTCTCGACTACGGCGCGGTAGTCCGGGCTGTAGTTGGTCCCCACCAAATTCAAATCATTCGACGTATCCGGAGCGATGGCGATGAGACCCTTCGTCTGTTCGCTCTCTGTCTCATTTCTCCCGATCATGTCGAAGTTGATCACCGCCCGGGTGGTCTCAATCGGACGCAAGGGATGCGCGACGTAGTAGTACGATCCCAACAAGCCCCGCTCCTCGGCGGCGAATATCGCGAACACCACGGTGCGCCGCGGCTTGATCGGATTTGCGGCAAACGCCCGCGCCAGCGCCACGACGCCTACCGTGCCCGATCCGTTGTCGTCCGCCCCGTGCATGATCCCATTCGCCGCTACGCCGTCGTGGTCATAGTGCGCGCTGAAGATTACCGTCTCGTCCTTCAACGCCGGATCGCTTCCCTCCACCATGCCAATCACATTGGCCGAAGTCCCTCGGCGGCGTTCGCTCAAAACCACATGCAAGGAGGCCTGCGTTCCCGGCAACTCCATCGATACGGGTTTCAAATTCCGATCGATCGATGTATGCAGCTCCGCCGCCTTCTTCCCGCCGGCCGCCAGCAACTGCGCCGCAACCGCATCGCCGATACTGAACATCGGAATCCGCAGAGCGCCGTCAGCCAGCGCCTGTGACGGCATCTTGGCCATTCTCTGCTGCGCCCCTGCAATTCGCGCAATGCGCTCCTGATTCGAAGGATGCTTCCGATTGGGTTCGGCCACGATGAGGACGCCCTTGGCCCCATGTGCCTGGGCATTGGAAACCTTCACAAACGTTCCCGCGTACCTCGTATTTCCCCGCCCATTGAAAATCGATTTTGGATCGTCTTCCTGCGGCTCATGATCGAAGATCAGCACGATCTTTCCTCGCGCATCCACGCCTGCATAGTCGTCATAGCGGAGTTCCGGCGCGGTGATTCCAAAGCCGGCGAATATCACCGGCGCGGTCACGTCAACGTCCTCCGGAAACGCACCGCCGGCCTCGGGAAACCGGGACGTCTGCGACCGGCCGGCAACGCTTACGTCCAGTCGCGACTCTTGCCGGTCCACCCGGTACTCAATCAGCGGGACCTTTTGCAGGAACGTCCCTCCGGCCAGCGGCTTCAACCCCGCCTTGGTAAACTCACTGGCAATCCACTCGATGGCGACGTCGGAACCCCGTTGGAGGGACATTCGGCCTTCCAGCGGATCGGAGGCCAGAAATGTCAGGTCCGCCTTCATCGACGCGGCCTGAATGCGATTCATCCCATCCGCCGTGCGCGTCTTCATCTGGGCCACGAGCACACTAAGGAACACCAACCCGAGGGCGATGCGTTTCATAAAGGGGAGTATAGCGCTAATACTTTCAACGAAAAATCGTGTTGAAGTGTTGAAAGATTCTTCGCCAGTTCTGTCGTAAGCTTATGTCGGCGCGCCACTTAAGGAAATTCGCAAAAAATCGCGAGTGTTGAAAGTGTTGAAAGCCCATTGTCTCAGAAATGGGCTCAACAGGACGTATTCGGATTTCAAAGAACAATGAGCTCGCGCCCATGGTGATTGGAGCACAACTAGAGTCGGGTACGAACACCGATTGCAGTAAGTGCTTGAGAGCACGGGGGAAATTTCGCTGTTTCCACGGGCACTATAATTACGGGGATGCTCGCTAAGCTGGTTTGCTGCTGCCTCCTACCGATCACGGTTGTTTTGGGAATGGATCGCGCCCTTGTGGTTGACTACGAGATAAATCCGCCGGACTTCTCGAACGAGGTGATACGGCGCGTGGCGGCAACTGGGATGGCTGTCGATTTCCGGCAGTATTATCCACAACTGACGCAGACAGACCTTCGCGAGCACCGGATGATTGTGCTGGAGGCTTCGGCAGGTGGGATCGGCTCGAATTTGCAACTGACCGAAGCCGAGGTTCCCGCGCTGGTGCGTTGGGTCCGTAGCGGCGGCCTGTTGGTTGTGGGTATTCCTCAAGACGCCGAGGCTTGGCCGCAGTTAGACGTCTATAACCGGCTGCTGGCGGGGACGGGCATTCGCGTCTTGCCGGCCATTGCCGATGACCGGGCGCAGTATTTCGGCTCGATGTTTCCGCACGGCTATCTGCGGGCGGAAGGATTTGCGGCACTGGGCACGGGCGAACGGCTGGTTCTGGACCGGTGCACACTGCTGGAGGTGGGCCCTTCCGCGGAAGTGCTAGCGCGGACTTCGGCGACCGCCTTCGCCGTGGAAGGGTTAGGCCGAGGGCGGGTAGCGCGGTTCACCAACAGCGGCGGTTTCCCGGTGGCGGCGCTGGCTGCCGTAGGCAAGGGTTTCGTCTTTGTCACCGGACGGTTCAACCTGAACATCGGCGGGTTCAACGGCCGGGTTGGCGTGCAGCCCACCAATTCGCTGGAATGGATTCCGGCGAGTGACCGGTTCATCCGCAATGTGTTCGCGGAGATGGTGCGCCGGGGCACCGCCGATCCACGCGGCACGGAGACGGCCGAATTGCCGGTGGCCGCACCCGCGGGCGCCAGGGTGATTGTTGTTGATGCGGGGGGCTCGACGGATCCCGCGCCGGTGGACCGCGCCCGTTACCGGGCGTCAATTCGACGCGACGTCTTCGGTCCTTACCTAGACCATGGGATGCGCGCGGCATGGGGAAGCGTCGATCTGGACGACGCCCGGCTGACGCGGCTCGCCGAGGGGTTCAAGGGCGCCGGCCTGAACTACATCTGGGGCGTGGGCTGGCCGAAGGTGGGGCACTCCTGGGAGACGTTCGCCAAGGCGCTCGACGGCTCCGGGACGGGATGGTCGATCGGCATCAATTATCCGGGGGCGGGATTCGATAAGAAGCGATACGCCCGCAGCCGGGGTATCGACGGGAAAGAGATCGAAGTCCTTTCGCCGCTCGACCTACGGCTGTGGAACGAGATGATTATCCCGCCGTTGGAGGAGATGGCCCGGTTCAGTTTGCAGCACCCGTCGGTTAAGGGCACGACTATCGACTTCGAAATGTACGGCTATGAGCCAATCATCTTCTACCCGGAGGGCGTGGGGTTTGAAGACGTCGCGTACCGGGCATTCCTGCGAGGCGCCGAGGGACATGTGGATGCGGGCCTTTTGACGGAGGCGGCCGCGCTTGCTCCGGTGCAGCGATGGCCGTGGCTGAGGGACCACGGACTACTGGACACGTACTTTCTGATTCTGGAAGGTGAGAGTGAAAAGCTGGGGCGCCTGATGCGCGAGCGCGTGCATGCGATCAATCCCAAATTTATCCTCGGCGCGTATCAGGCGGGCCTGCCTTACAGCTGGTTCTATCGAGGGTTGCTGCGCGGCATGAGTACTCCGGAGATGCCGATGCTGTGGATGTCTTTTCAGGGGCTGTCGGCGAGGGACGTGGACCGTTTCTGGGGACGCGGGCAGCATATGCTGAATGCGGCCGCGCTGATGCTGGGCCTGCACCCGGTGGCGGAGTGGGACAAGGCGATGCTGGCGGGGCGAAAAGATCAGGATGGCTATTGGCTGAACCGGTATAACTGGCTGGTGGATGACGCCGCGGGGCGTAAGTCAATTGAGATTCCGGAGGGGACGCACGAGGAGTCGTGGGCGTCGCTTCGCGCGGGCAACCGGGCCTTGGATGAGTGGGAGAGCCAGGGTGTGCAGCACCGCGTGCTGAAGCTGGCCGATGGACGGGATTTCTTCCCTGTCGGCCTGTATGGGTTCCCGGATAACCGAAGTGACGAGGCGATGTATCGCGAGGCGGCGGAGGCGGGCTTCAACTTCGTGGTGGGGCGTGAAGCGCGGGGTGGGTTCGTGCGCTCGTACGATTTGCCAGGGGGGCCTGCGGATGCGGATGCCGCCACGCGGCGCGGGTCGCTACTGGATCTTTCGCAGCAAACGGAGCGCAAGCGGGGGGAACTGAGCGCGCTGGTGCAGGGCGCGCAGGACACGCCGGGACTTGTGGTGTGGCAAGGACCAGACGAGCCGAATTATTTCCCGTTTGGGGTGAAGGCGGGGCCTCTGGCGGATGGCCTGCGGGCGGGCGCTGAGGTACTGCGCCGGCTTTCGTCCGTTCCTCTGTGGATCAACTTTAGTCCGACGGGGGATCATTTGCGGCCGGCGGATTTGTCGGCGCTGAGGCCGTATGTGGATATTCCGGATGTTGTTTCCTTCGATATTTATCCGGTGGGCGATGGAGCGGCGCTGCAGGAGAGCCCGTTTGCCGATCGGGGTTTGAGTTGCGTCGGAGAGTTGACACGCGCGTTGGTGCGGCTGGTGTCGGAGAACGGCGTGCAGCGCAAGCCGGTGTGGATGGTTCTGCAGGCTTTCGGTTGGGGGGATTTGGGCAAGACGTCGAAGCCGCCGGAGAAGTGGACGGGGCGTCCGCCGGTGTATGAGGAGATTCGCTTCATGACGTTTGATGCGATTATCAACGGCGCCGGCGGGGTGGTGTATTGGGGCGCGCCTTTTCTGCCGAAGGGGGATGGGGCTTGGCCGGCGTTGCTGAAGGTGGCGGCAGAGGTGAAAGGGCTGGGGGGCGCGCTGACTGGGGAGTGGGTGGCAGCGGAGCAGTATTTGAGCTTGTCGAATAGGAATGTGGAGGCGGCGGTGCGACGGGCGGGCGGCGTGACTTATGTGCTGCTGGCTAATGCGTCTTCGCAGGCGGCGGCGGGGGTGGAGATGCGGGTGGGTGGACGGGTGGTGCGGTTGGATTTCGGGGCTTGGGAGGTTAGGGTGGTTCGGGAGTGAGGGCCGGTGCCCCAACGGCTAGGGGAACCGAATGAAGCTGTGCGGGCCAGTTGCGTCTGTGTAGTAGCCGACCACTATGCCACCCGAAGTGACGCCGACCGGGTTGGTAAAGGATGATCCGGGCACCGCAAAGCTGAGGAATGCGCCTCCCTGCCCGCGCAAGAAACCGTTCACCACGGCGTTCACACGATAGCGGCCGGTAACGGTGTTGGCACTGTTGATGGCGGCTGGCGTGGTGCCGAGGGCGCCAGGAACGCCAAAGATCGTGAAGTCGCCCGTGGGAGAGCGCAGGAATCCCTGGTTACCGCCCGGCGTGAACCCGAGGACAACGCCCGAATCATTCACGCTCTGCGGGAGAGTACCGATTGTCCCGGCGACGTCGAACACAATAACGGCGCCGCCAAGAGTGCGGAGGAAGCCATGGGGCACAGTAGAGCCGACAACATAATACGAGCCAGTGATGGTGTCACTGGCGTTGATTGCCTCCGGCAAGGTGTTGCTGCTACCTGCGATTGAGAAGGTGATGAACGAACCGTCGGGGTGGCGTAAGAAGCCCTGAGTCGCCGAACCATCGAAAAACGATCCGGTGATGGCACCCGCATTGTTGATTGCGCGCACAGAGGTAGCAGTTGATCCCGGCACGTCAAATGTCACGGGTGCGTGGCCGGGACGACGAAGGAAACCATGGCGAGCAAGATTGATATCCGTGTAATCGCCTGCGACGGTGCTATTAGCGTTGATGCTATTGGGGGAGATACTGGTTGCCCCGGGTACGTCGATGGTATTCAGGTCTCCAGCTGAATTCCGAAGGTATCCATGGCTATTGCCGGACGGGCCCGCGTACCAGCCCGTTATCATGCCGCTATCGTTGATGCCGGTAGGGACGGTGCTGAGTGCTCCTGGGACGTCGAAGGTAATTATGGTCTGGGCTTGAAGCGTACTAGCGACAGGCAGGCCAAAATACACCAACGCCACGGCAAAGCGCCGTTTATGCATGGGCCCACCCAAATTCATGGTTTCTTCCCCCGTTTTGAATTGCGGTGATCAGGTTAGCACAGCGACGTCGCACATGGCATCGCCACCTAATCGCAACTACTTAGCCGGCGACTGAGAGTGTGTTGAGACTTGGGCGGGTGGACGGGTGGATTTCGGGGCTTGGGAGGCACGAGCGGCGCTGGCGCAATGTTCGTGAGTGGTCAATGTTTGCCTAATATTTTAAGCAAAGTAATTGTTAACTGATGATTTGCCTAATATAATAGGCATTGTGTTGGATCTGATATTGATTGGAACGCGCGTCGCCCAGGGCCGGCGGGAGTTGAACTTAAGCCAAGCTGCGCTCTCGCGCAAGGCCGGTATCAGTCGCGCGACGCTGGACGCGCTGGAAAACGGACGCGCCGGAGAGATGGGGTATTCCAAGGTCAGTCGACTGCTTGCGGCGCTGGGGCTGGAGTTGACGATACAAGTTGCCAGATCGCAACGCCCCACACTAGACGAGTTGCTGCGAGAGGAACAGGATGACGAGAGTCTGGGCCGACGGCGCTGAGGCGGGACTGCTGGACCGGCTCGGCCAGCGCGGCAGCTCGTTTGCCTATGCGCCGGAGATCCCGCCGGCGCGGGCGGTTTCGATCACCATGCCTGTGCGCCTTCCTTCCTGGAACACGGCGTTTGGCCTTCCACCGATCTTCGAGATGAATCTGCCCGAGGGTTTCCTCCGCGAGCGGCTACGGCTGGCGTTCGCGAAGGCCACAGGGACGTTCGATGAATTCGATCTGTTGTCGCTGGTCGGGCAGTCGCAGATTGGGCGTATCCGCTACACGGGCCCGACGGAGACGTTGAATGAGGAGGTGCCGTTCCAGTCGGTGGATGAGATTCTGGAGCGCAGGCGGAGCGGCGACTTGTTCCGCTATCTGCTCGAGAAGTTTGCGATTTCTTCGGGTATCAGCGGTGTACAGCCAAAGGTCCTGGTGCGGGACGAGGGCGCGTTCGGCCAGCGGGTTTCGCAGAGTTACCGGGGTGCGACGCACATCGTGAAGCTGTGGGAGGCAAACGAATATCCGCAATTGGCGGCAAACGAGTATTTCTGTCTTACGGCCGCACGCAAGGTGGGGCTCGACGTGCCCCCTTTCCGGCTGGCGGAAGACGGCATGGCGCTGGTGGTCGATCGTTTCGATCTGCGGCCGGACGGAACCTATCGGGGATTCGAAGATTTCTGCGTGTTGAACGCGCGCAGGACCGATGAAAAGTATCGGGGTAGTTACGAGAGTTCCGTGATGAAGCGATTCGGGCAGTTTGCGAATTCCATTCACGCCGCTGAGGACCTGGAGAAGTTGTTCACGTTGATTGCGCTTACCTGTGCGCTCCGCAACGGGGACGCGCATCTAAAGAATTTTGGGATGGTCTATGACGACGTTGAGGGGCAAGCCCGGCTGGCACCCGTGTATGATCTGGTGACGACGTCTGTGTATCTCCCGAAAGACAGCCTGGCGCTGACCCTGAATGGGACGACAAAATGGCCAACGCCTAAGGAGTTGCGGAGACTGGGGGAGACTCGGGCTGGGGGCGGGCCGGCGAAAATTCGACAGATTCTGGAGCGTATTGATCAAGTGGTTCTGGAGACTGCCGTTGAAGTGCGGGGCTATATGAAGTTGCATCCGGAGTTCGCGGAGGTCGGGGGGCGGATGCTGCAAGAGTGGGAAGGCGGATCAGCTGTCTCGCTGCGCGGCTGAGACGATGGATGATTTCTGCACGATGGATACCTGCGGTGGTCAGGCAGGTCACGGAGGGACGCCTCGCCTGGTGCAGTTTGCCCTTGCTGGTGAACGTCACCTTTGCGGTTCACAACTTCATGCCAAACTGGTCGCCTGTTTTCGGGTCGCCGGAGAAAGGCGACAGCACCGCCGTACAGCTGTTTGACATCCTCAAGTCTATTTTACCGCCTGAACGCCCGAAGAGCCCACGGTTGCGCCGTTCTTCGCATAGCGGAACCATGTTCAGGCAGACTCGCAACAACAACAAGAGGAGCAACGCCCATGAACAGCCACAAAACAGGAAGAGTCGCTCACCGGATCCCCGACGATAAGTTGGCCGCCGCGGCGCTCGTCGCCAAAGTCTTTGCCAAGAGGATCGGTGAGGACGAGCCGGGCGTCGAAGAGACGTACCGGCGTCCGGATCTCTAAACTGTCAGCCCGCCGGACTGAAGTTTCTTGGGCGTACCATGATTGTTCTGGCACTTAGCATTCTCTTACCGACGGACGTATCTAGAGCACCTCGCTGACAATTTGGCGATCCACTGGAGCGGCTTTAGGGTGGATGAGATACGCGCAGGATTGCGCGTCGCGAATGGAGACTCTAAAGACCGAGCTTGGCCAACATTTGGCGATACGCCGGACTTCGGAAACGCAGTCGCGGAGGGCTTTCTTTTGCCTGGGTTGGCGACCGGCTGAAGGCGCACACCGTCAACCGGCAAGTTTACTCTTTGCTGTCTTAGCGAATGTCGAAAACGAAGGCGAGGCCAGCTCCCACCGCAATGACTGCCGTCTGAGATAGGCGGCCAAGTTTCTGCTGAAGGCGGGTCTTAGCGATCACTCTGGTTTGGTCTGTCTTGGCTACGCTGACAGGTGATATCTGGCTGTTGCTGCAGGGGTCTTTGGTAATTTCTGACGCTGGTATGACGATTCGGTGGGGAGGCTGGCTTGCTATGGCGGCCTCGTCGCCAACATGGCCTCCGAATGTGGTTAGCGGGACCACGATAACGGTACCAACCGTTCTGTTGACGGCTAGGCGCGACATTACAATGAAGGGCCTGCGACCGAATTGCTCAGGGCCTTCGGTCTGGGCTTGTGGAATGTCCACCCAGAAGATATCGCCTTGTTGCGGTTCCATCGTTCAAGCCGATTCCTGCTCAAGATCGCGCATGGAATCGGCCAGAAGTTGCTCGTCATCATTGGTCCATTCAACCGAAGTCAGCTCAGGTTCTGTCCGCGGATTTCGAAGGTCGGCCCACTGGCGAACTGAGGCATAGGTATTGACCGCAGCACGTAGTCCCTCTCGAATTGATTCGATGGCCTCAGGATATATTGGCAGGCCACTTCGCATGGATTTCGTCAGGCAGTCAACATGAAATCTCGTCCACATTGCGCGCGTAAGGAACTCCGTGCCCATTTCTGCGTCTTGGGCGACGTTTTCTTGAAGGGGCGTAGGCGACCTTGTGATCTCTTGTGCGAGATCCCAGATCTTCCGCAAGATCCAAACTGTAAAGATTCCGCGTTCCGTTAAATCCGCGCCAAACGTGGACGGACCGAGATTCCTAAAGTCGTCTTCCAGTTCTGAAAATGATTCGGCACTAAGGCGGTCAAGTGCCTGCTTCGGAAGAACGATCCGGGCAAGTTCTGCGAATGCCTTCATGACCGCAATGTATTGGGGAAACACCTCGGCACGGACTCTCTTAAAATCCTCAGATGTTCGTTGCTCGATGGCCATCGATAGCAGATCGTCGATGATCGATGCAATGGTTCGAACCAGTTCGTTCGTACGCTCGGCGATTTCCGATGGCCGGTCAGTTTGGGCTCTGGTCGGCATCCCGACGAGTTTCAGCGACTCGCCAAGACTTGGTTTTGGCAGGACCATGACTCCGCTGCCCATCGTTAACTCCCTTCCGAATCCGGATGGAAATCAGTTCGCGTCAACGGAAAAAGCGTATCACAATGCAATCGCATATATTTCCAAGTCGCAGAGCGAAGAAGCCGACCTGCTGTCGCTGCACGGGTCAGCGGTCCCACGGCATCGAGTGTATCATGATTCCTAAAGTATTGCAAATGCTAGTCTTGTCTAATACGAGATGAGCCTGAAGCCAAGGTTCGTTTCCAACACGAGA
>JBDTMC010000272.1:0-10631 GCA_039934475.1 Bryobacteraceae bacterium
ATTGGTTTGTCTGGCGGCTGGGTCGCTGACGGGACAAACGAGCGAGTTCGATAAGCCTCCGGCCGGGACAGAAGAAGCGCTGCGCGAACGCGTGACGAAGTTTTATCAAGCCTTCGTGAACGGCAAGTTTCGGGTGGCAGACCAAGTAGTGGCCGAGGATAGCAAGGACGACTTCTTCGCCATCGACAAATCGAAGTATCGTGGTTTCAACATCCAGACTATTGCCTGGGAAGAGAACTTCACCAAAGCGCGGGTGCTGACGATGGTGGACACGGACTGGTTCATGATGGGGCGAACAATTCAGGCCAAAGCGCCTCAGTTGAGTCTGTGGAAGATGGAGAACGGGGAGTGGTTCTGGTACATAAAATCCCGTGAAGTGGTATTTCCCTTCGCTCGGCATCCAGTTCCGGAAGGGGGTGGCAACGGTCCGGACGCGCCGCCGACGGACGGCGTGAGAGTGCCGCGGGTGCCCATTAGCCTGACCCCAGAGCAGGTAGTGCTTGATCCAGCCAAGCGGTGCGAAGGCAGTGTCGCCATCAAGAACTTCATGCCTGGGCAGATCACACTGCGCGCGGAGACGGGCAAGCGGGAAGGCATGGTCATGCATCTGGATCCGAAGGTATTGGAAGCCCAGGGCGTCGCGCGGTTGAGTTTCACTTGCGATCCGGATAAGTTGGCGAATCACGATCCGTTGCAAGTAAAAGTAGTTGTACTGCCGGCGGAGTTGGTATTTCCGCTGGGAGTTACCTTTCTCTCGAAGAAGTAGTGTTTGGCAGGCGGAGTGCTCTAGGAGCGATGGAGGTCTTCCACGTTCATGCAGTCAGCCATCGACAATTCCGCCGCTTCCTTTCTGAGGTCACTGGCGGGCAGTACAGGGCAAGGGCCGCGCAAATCCGCTCCCAATCAATCTCGCCATGAGTTTACGCAACATCTGGTATCGGTGATCCAAACGAAACTGGAAGAATCGGTGCGCACGCGGGACGGTGTGCAGACAACAACGGCGGGCAACGGGCGACGATTTTGTGGCGCAGAATCCGCGAAACGGCAGTATGTCGTCCCTGTGGTCGTTGATTCCGAGCCGGCCGCAGGCCAACCGGAGGAACCGGTTGTCGTGGCACGTACACCTTCGACGGCGCCTCATGTGACGGATAGCGCAGAGACGCCAACCGTTGGGACCCCGCGGCAATCTTCCGATAGCGGATCCGCCACGCGGCCTGCCATGGTGCCGGGTTCGACAAGCCCGCCGGCGACAACTGATACCGCAACTGAGGCCGCGGTGAATCCGTTTACGATTCCTGTGGACTATGAGAGCCGCCAAGCGGCCGATCTTGTGGCGACGTACCTGGGCGGCACGGTTGTAGGTAACCATGTCGGGATGGATCTGACTCCGATTTCCGGGCTTCCCGTCGATATCTGGACAGTGAATGTAGGTGGCCGCAATTATGACGCCCGCTTCCTGGCGAAGACACTCAACGAATCCACTCCGGACAGGCTGCGTATTGACCTGAACGAGGTTGGAATCTCGGTGCTTGGGGCCGCCCCGCTGGCCTCGAAGGTCGCCTATGAGAGCAACTACGCACGCGATCCTAACGCGCGGGACCCCGGCCCCCTGCCGGCGTGGGCGACGCCGGCTTAGCTTTAGTCAGCCAGGGGCAGGAGCAGCGACTACTTGGCGCCGACGTGATCGGCAATGGCCTGCAGAAGCTGACGGTCAGCGCGCGTGAAGCCGCCATTCGCCTGCTCGACGATGTCCGGACGAGAGCACACGACGGAGCCGCCGATACCGAATGCGAGTTCTTCACCCGGCTTGAGAGCGCGAATCGGCACTTGAATCTCAGGTGGAATGACAACCACCTCGCCAGCAGGGTGGAGACGGTCAATGGGTATGTTAACGGTGGCGGCATCTTCCCGAAGGACGATGAGCTGATCCGAGTAAGGCTTTTTGTTAAAACCCTGCGCCGCCGAGTAACCATCGGTATCGGTTACTACGGCGTGATCGTAGATCATGTAGCGTTTGGTTGTGTCATTCGCAGCCGGGTCAAACCAGTATTTACGGGGTTTGAACGGATTGTACGACGGGGCATCCTGGCCGGTCCCCAACCTGTACAGTTCATGGGTAGCGTAATAGGGAAACAAATACAGTTCTGCGAGTCCAGAGATTGGACTGGAATCAGACATAAACTCACCTCGGCTCCAGTCTACGAGGTGAGCCCCTATATTCCGGACAGTCGTTTTATGTAAATGACTGAAACGTCTAGAGAAATTTAACTGGTTTCGGAGTTACCGGATTTCCGAGGTCGAGAATCGTGGGGTAGACCGGCATCGTGAGGCCAGTCTACCCCAACACGATCTACTGCGGATTACTTACCGAGGGCAGGACGGTATCGTTGCTGTTAATCGTTCCCGTATCGGTGCGGACAGCGATCTGGAAAGGAACGTCCGTACCTGCGCTGACGAATCTGGCGTCGAGGACGAAGGTGATTTCGTAGACGCCAATCAGGTTTTGGGCATATTCGGCGGAGAGGACTGCCATTCCAGCGTGATTCGCGCCAACGATCAGTTGGGCGAGCACGTTCTGGCCGCCGAGTCCGGCCTGGTTAGTGCCGACGACGGGCGAGGTGGCGCCGAGTCCGCTGGCGAAGGCGGTCAAAGTTTCGCCAAGAACGGCTGGATTGTCAGGGCTTACAAAGCTACCGTTGGGCCGCATTACGACCGCATAAGGAACCCCATCGGAACGGTTTTGCATGAACAAGCCGGGAGCATAGGTTTGGATCACCTGCTGCGAGGTGGCGGTTCCGCTAGGGGCTGTGAGCGTAATGGCGACCGCACCGACAGGCACCTCGAAGGGTACCTGGAAGGTGACAGACTGCTCATTGTTAACGTTGCTGACGGCATAGATGGGCGCCCTGATGCCGCCAACGTCGATAGAGACGTCATTGAGAGTGTAAGGCAAGCCTCCGACAATGGAGCCGCCGAAGACCGAGCCTACAATATTGGGAACAATATTGGTGCCCGTGAGGCGGGCTAGCGCGCCAGGCGTGATCGCGGATTTGAAGCTGGCCACATCGAAGAAGGCCGTGATGGTGGGACCAGGGGGAACCACGTTCAGCGAGAAGGTAACCGACGAAGCTCCGTTGGCCGCTTTCAGCGTGATGGGCCCAACTACGCTGGCAGCAGTGACGGTAATGGTGGCTTGGCCGTTGGGATCGGTGACTACACGCGAGAGGGAGACAAATGCCACTCCCGAGGTGACACTGAAATCAACGGCGGCGCCGGAGACGGGATTGTTATTGGAATCAATCACGGTCACTGTGAGCGGCTTGGTGAAAACCTTGTTCAGCTCGGCTGTTTGGTTGTCGCCATCAACCTTAGTGACCGTTGTCGTAACAGGGAGGTTGACAGTGACGCTGAAGACGTAGGAGGAGGAACCGGACCGAAGGCGAACCTGGAAGGGTCCCGCGACGTTCCCCAAAGTGACGACGGTGCTGACGTGTCCAGACGAGTCTGACGCATCATTGGTCTTGCTTAACGTTCCGGTTCCGCCAGTGACCAGTTCCCAGGTAACGGGCGTGCCGATGAGGACATTGCCGCCGGCGTCAGAGACCAGACCGGTTAGGGTAACCGTTTGGCCGGGAGTGCCGACAAAGTTATTTCCGGAGACGGGAGTGAGTAGGGCGGGATCGCCGGCCGTTACAGTGATGGGGAACGGAAGGAACGGGAGGACCCCGCCGACGGTAACCGTCACCTGCGCGGTGCCCGGGGTGCCACCGATGAGGAGATCACAAGTTGCGTTGCCGGTGCTATCGGTGAGGACATACCCGCCGACACATTGAACCGTCGGGCCCGTGCCGGGCGGCAGATTCGTGGAGACATCTACAGAAACATTGGAGAGGGTGTAGGTGTCGTAAGTAAACGGCGCTATAGAGACGCGGATGGCGCCGACCAGCTTCTGACCAATCTTGCCGGACAGAACCCGGTTACTGAGAGGCGGTGAAACCAGGGACGTATTGATGCCGGTATTGACGCTGGTCACGTAGAACGACGCTGTGCCAGTTGCGGTGGTCGCGGTAACAACCGACTTGTCCATAATGGAAAGGGTATTGAACGACGTGGCGCCGAGGAAAGTGACCTGCGACTTGCCGTTGGAGTCCGTGTCGGTGCTGGCCAGATTGAAGAGAATAAGACCACCAGAGGTAACCTTCCACGTTACCGGCTGCCCGGCGACAGGCTTACCAGTGTCGTCGTTAACGACGACAACGAGGGGATAGGTTCCGGGCGAGGACTTGAACACTAATTGTCCGTCTCCGGAGAAGATCGTGGGCGCTCCAGCGGCAGGACCGCCGCCATCCCCGGGTCCCGTACTGCCAGACACAGTGATGATGAATGTGTTCTGAATGCCAGGCACGGACGACGTGACGTTAAAGGTGGCGCCAGCGGTAGGAGGCGTAAGGGCGGTATAGGCGTAACCGTCGATATCGGTATTGACGCTGGTGGCACTGAGCGCCGCTCCGGTTTGGGTCGTGCTGAATTGAACAGCGACGCCAAGAAGGGGAAGGCCGGCGGAGTTGAGGATGCGAACTCCAAGAGGGGCGGCGACGGCGCCGGTAGCAAGGGTCTGATTGGCGCCGAAAGCAATTGACTTATAAGGAGTTCCGGACTGGGCATCGCGAAGATACGCCAGGGCGCTAGTGGTGCCGCTGCCGGGGATCGGGAGGTCCGCAATCTGGGCATCGGTGGGGAGATAAATCTCAGAGTACCGGTTGGTGCGAACCACATACATGGTCTGGGGAGCGGGCACCTCGGCGGTCGTGACGAGGTCAATGACGCTGGTATAGGGATTCGCCTGATCGCTGAAATGGGCTTCTGCCACTACAAAGCTGCTCGGAACCAAGTTGTAGAGATGGCCGTCACCGGTAAGACCGAAGGCGCGAGTGTTGCTGACGGCGACCAACTTTTGGAAGAGGAATCCATTGGTGAGCAAGGTGGAGACAGCATGCCGATTGAGATCGATGATGGACAAGGCGGCTCCGGTAAGCGACGAAGGATCGACTGTGAAGGCGGTAGTGCCGTCGGGGGTGAACGCGAGCCGAATAGGGGTGCCCTGGAAAGTAATTGAATTGCGCGTAGCAAGCGACAAGGGGTCGATCTCCAGTACCGCCTTGTTGGTGGCGAGGTACAGGAAACCATTGGGAGCCCGCTGGAGGGTGCCGCTGTTGGCCGCAACCGGAACGTTCTTGATCACCTGTAATGTGGTCAGATCAAGGGTGTAAATAGCGGTTCCTTGACCGCTGAATATGTAGAGGTATCTGCTGTCGGCGGAGATCGCCGTATCGGTGATGGTATTGAGGTTAGGCGGATTAGAAACGGTGATTTCGGAGTCATCGACAGTCCTGAAGACTCTGACGATGTTTGTTCCAGTCAATACAACCAGTTTGGTCCCATCCGGCGTGAGCCAACCCGTAACTAGGTTCGAAATGGACTTATCCGGGGAAGCGTGATCACTGAAATCTCTTTTCAGGATCGCGATGGAACCGGCAGGTCCCGCAGCGAGGACATAAACCTTTTGCCCGTCGGCACTGGGGATGATCTTGGTAACGCCAGGGGCAACCACCCAGGAGCGGATGAAGCTGCGGGTAGCGGCGATGTAATTGAACACGCCGCCGTCGCTGCTGGCGATAACGAGGTTGGAAGCCGCGGGCAACGAGCCACCGAAGGCGACCAGCGCAGCAAGCGCAACAACAGGCGCTCTAAAGAAAGAAGGCATCGGGAATTTCTCCTTGACGGGATACAACTATAGCGGCGCGGGAGGCCGCGTTGCGGGGCGCGGGGGTGACCATAGTATAGCAGTTGCCGAGCGGACAAACGAAGTCCAAACGTTAAAAAAGCGGGGAGGAGATTGCTCTCCTCCCCGCTTCTGGATTCCAAGAATCCGGTTCTAACTACTGAGCCAGCTGTTCGCCAGAATCTCCACCGGAGGTTGAGGCGTCCTGAGCGACACGAGCGCCGCCACGATCAGGAATGACGAGGGCGAGGTAGCTCTGTGCGAACTTGGTCGGCAGGCCGACGTTCTGGATGAACGCATAGCCGTGGGCGAACTGGAAGTTGCACTTTGCGATTGCGTATCCACCCTTGGTGAGGGCAGCAATCGGAGCAATGCTTGCGCCGTTGGTGCTGTCACCGGAGTAGAGGGAGAAGCCGTAAACCGAACCGGCCGCGATGGTCGGAGTGGTCTGCGGGCCGGACGGAGCGCCGGTACCAAAGAACCAGATCTTGCAGGAGCCAGTCTGGCCAGAGGTATGGGTCGCGAAGATATCGCCGTCAGCTCCGTCCATGGAGGTGTTGGCGATCGCGACGCCGGTGTCAAAGTTGGCACCGTCGGACACGACGTACGGGAAGAGGAGGTTGGTCACGCAGGGGCTGATCGAAACCAGGTTGCCAGCGGACGTGGTGGCCGTCGGGCTGAAGGAAGGCAGCGAGTACGGTACACGAGCGGTGGAGAGGCCAGGGCCGTAGCTGAGCGTAACAGTCATCGCGGCGCCAGTGGTGCTCGGGATGTTGTTAGCCGGGTCGGCAGTGTAGGCGATCTGCGCGTAGACAGTGACGGTGTTGAGATCGGCGATGGTCGGAACCAAGGCATCCATCACATAGTAGTCAGCCGTTGCGCTGCCACCGGTGGCGGTGAGAGCGGTCCAGGTGTTGGAGCCGATGGCTGCGGCGTTGAGGGTGGCAGTGACGACAGTGCTGTTCGGGTTGCCGATACCAGTCGACTGGGTGGTCACGTAAACGGTTGCGCCGGTCGGGATGTTATCGAACTTCACACGGAACGGGGTGCCGCTATCGGCGAGGCCAACGCCACCGACGACGAAGCCAGACTCGTCAGAGTAGGCTGCGCCAGGGACGCTGTCTACTACACCGCGAGCCGGATCAATCGCTTGCTTGAACGCGTTGGTAAAGGTCTCGCTGAAGTTCAGCGAGATCGAACCCGTTGTGTCTAGGAAGCCGGTTTCGGGATCGGCAACGCCCGTGGGAACCGGAGCCGAGAGGCACTGCCGGTACGACAAGCTACCGGACACCGAAGTGGTGAGGGACTGCTTGGCGTAGGCGACGACCTGCTGCGGGTTGTTGATCGGCAGTGCGCTGCTCGGGTCAGCAGAGAGGAAGGCCACAATCTGCGACGGGATAAGCGACGGCGGAACATTGGGGTTGATGGATACGACCGCAGTGGCGTCCGCACGGACGTTCACGATGCGGAGGGTGTTGGACGAGCTACCGGCGGAAATCACCGGCACGTTGTACCATTCCAACACGTTGGAAGCGGTCTGGCGGCCAGAGGCCGGCAAGTAGCCGACTGCCGCAGGAACGTTGTCATTGATGATCAGTTTGGCGTCCGAAACGCCAGCCGGGATGGTTCCCGAATAGGGGCTGGTAATCGGAGTGTTCAACAGCACGCGCAGAACCGTGGCGACCACGGTGGTGGGGCTGCCGCCAATAACAGGGGTAGTACAGGTGAGCAAAATGTCGCCCACGAGTTCTGTCCGGCCTTCACCACGCACGGTCGGCGTACCGCTCGAGTTGGTGTTGCAGGTCAACTGTGCAGCTGCGGGCATGGATCCAATAGCGACCAATGCGGACAGCGCCAGCGCCGGCAAGAATTTACGAAAATCTGCCATTTCCTTCTCCTTGTGAGATTCAGATCTGAATTGATGAAAGTTCACGTGGAACCTGAGCCTCTATGGGTTCGGTGCGACGAAAGCTGAAAAAGAAAAAATCCGATTGTCGCCAACCGGAGCATTCGTTCTGTTTCTACCTTCTGTCTGCCCGCCCAAATATGGACCCTTTCTTACGTATTCCGTGCTTGCTTTAGTTCGTGCTCGCGGGATTCATGCGCAAATGAATGCCGCTCGGACTCGGGACGCAGTCAAATCATTCTTATCATCAAGTTCGACGACAAGTCAAGCATAAAAGAGCTTAGCGTAACCGATTCGCTGGCGTATACAAACCTCCAGCAACACACGAGTGTACCTAGGCGGGGAGCAAGAGTCAATGTCGCGGGAGCGGCGGCGAGCTTCGCGGAGTGCCTGCGGGAAGCAGCGAAAGGGTTACAGAGACGGATTAACGGCTGCCATTCCGGGTTGAATGGCAGCCATAGCCGGTTTAGCGGATGATTTTACCAACGCGGTGCATTTGCGATTTGAGTTCGTCGCTGGCTTCCGTGATCTCGTTGGTGTCGTAGATGACCCGCGGAGTCATAAAGATAATTAATTCAGTGCGCTCCTTCGAATTCGACTTGCTGCCGAAGGCGAAGCCAATCCCGGGGATACGGTGCAGCAATGGGATACCCGAAGAGCTGATGGTGTCAGTCTCTTGAATGATGCCTCCGATCGCGATGGTGTCTCCGTCCTGGACGGTGACTTGGGTGTTCACTGTACGTTTGCTGAACGACGGGGATTGAATGGAGGCGGAGGCAGCGGGGGGCACAGGCGCGCTCACTTCCTGGTTGATGACCAGTGTGACAATGCCGCTTGGGTTGACACGCGCTATCACGGAAAGGGTGACACCGGATTGGCGGTTGTTGATCGTGTTGGCGAATAGAGAGTTGCCGCCGCTCTGAATCGGCGTGACAGAGGTGGAGGAGAGTGTGGGCACTTCCGAGCCGACGACGATAGTGGCCGCAATACTGTCGGTGGCAATGATGCTGGGCGCGGAGATGATCTTGCCTTTCCGAGTGTCCTCAAAGGCGGTCATCGAGGCGAGCAGTTCGCGGCTGCGGCCGACGAGAATGCCAGAAGTCAGGGCAGCCCCTGTGGCGCCGATGTTGGAACCCTGGAAGGTACGCGTACCTGCTGCGGGGAACCCGGTAGGGGGTGCGGCATCCTGACGCTGCAGAAAGGCTTGCACGCCACCACTAAGAGCGCCCGTAAGGGAGACCTCGTAGATTTTGGCTTCGATGAGAACCTGGCGGGGAGGAACGTCGAGGTCCCGCAGGAGTTTGAGAATTCCTTCGTATTCTTCCGCCGTGGCCTGGATGAGGAGGGAGTTGTCGAGAGGATTCGGCACTACGCGTGGAATACGAGGGTAAGCGCCACCGCCAGCGGCGGGCGCCGATCCCAAGTAGCTGCCAGTTAGATCCGTGGTGGTAGAAGTGGCGCCAGAGGCTGCGGTGCCGGTTGCCGGGGCCGCCGTTGGGGCGACGTATTGGGGCGTGTATTGCTGGCCCATGCCATACCCCCCCATGCCCATGCCACCGCCATAGCCGCCGCCGTAGCCGCCCATGCCGTAGCCACCCATTCCCATACCACCCATCCCGTAGCCACTCATGCCGTTCATACCGCCCATGCCGTAGCCGCCCATTCCCATGCCACCCATGCCCATACCGCCCATGCCATAACCACCCATGCCCATGCCACCCATTCCATAGCCGCCCATCCCCATTCCCATACCCATCATGCCGAAATTGACGCCCATGTAGAGCTGCATGATGCCCATGGCAAGGAGTTCGGCGCGTCCATAGCGAACGCGATAAACATAGTTGTCAACAGCGCCGGCCTTACTCTTCACAGCGACGTCGAGCCGCTTCAGCCAGCGTTCTACTTCATCGAAGACGCCGGGATTCGGCGCCACCGCAACCAGCGTGTTGATGCGATTGATGGGGAGGAAACGAACCGGGCTGTTCTTGTCGGTGAGGCTGATGGACTTGAGTATGCCTTCCAGTTCTTTGGCGATGTCCGACGGCCGGCCATGTTCCACTTCAAAGAGGCGGACGCGCTGGCGGGCGAACGTATCGTTGTCGAACAACGAAACCAGGTCCATGAGGCGCTTCATGTTGCGGCGGCTGTCGAGCACCAAGAGCAGATTCGCCGGGGGGTAAGCCCAACTTTTGCCATCGGGACCGAGGAAGGGATCGAGCAGCTTCGCCAGTTCCTCAACGGTGGCGTACTTGAGGAAGACGAGGTTAAGCATTGGCTTGTCGTCGGACGGTATGTCCTTAGCGTTAGCTTGTTCGGCCGGTATCGGCATACGGGCCAATTCGGCGAGCGGGACGATGCGATAGACGTTGCCCTGCTGCACCATACCGAAGCCGTTAATGCGGAGGACGGTGTCGAGCAGATCGCGCGGGTTGATTTCTTTGGTTTCGCCGTAGGTGTTGAGGGTGACACCGCCCTTCACCCGCGAATCGAGGATGTAGTTGATACCCAACTGGCGGGCGAGGAAATCAATGACCTCCGGGAGCGAAGCGTTTTGTAAATTGAGGCCTCCCAACTTGCCGGACCGGGGAGGAGGCACGGGTGATGGCGCAGTGGCCGGCGTCTGGCCAGGCTGGGGCTGACCCACCGCAGGGGCCGGAGGTTTGGCTGGCGGAGTTCCGGCTGGACTGCGAGACCCCGGCAGCTTGTATTGCGGCAACGCGAAATTCGGCGGAGGTGTGAATTTGGGCGGGGGCGCCGGCTGTTGGGCGCAAAGCAGCGAAGCAATGACAGGCCAT
The DNA here is from genome assembly GCA_039934475.1 of Bryobacteraceae bacterium. Lineage (GTDB taxonomy): Bacteria > Acidobacteriota > Terriglobia > Bryobacterales > Bryobacteraceae > JBDTMC01. Next base: position 10,484 of record JBDTMC010000272.1, read on the forward strand.
ACGGCGAGGGCGCGCTGGAGGGGACTACGCATCATGATTTCTCTTTTGCTCCCTTTAGTCTTTCGGGTTCAACGGTTCCCAGCGGCAGATCCGGCCGAAGGGCGTGTCGTTGATGATCTTCTTATAGCCGTCGGTGACGGTTCCAGAC
>JBDTMC010000273.1:0-10609 GCA_039934475.1 Bryobacteraceae bacterium
GTTGGTTATCGCGCGGCAGCACACCAAACATGTAGATCATGGCAGCCAGCACGCGCGCGGTGTAGGCGCCGCGGCTGAAACCGAAGATGTACAACTTGTCGTCGGGTTCCCAGTTCTCCATGAGGAAGCGGTAGGCATCGCCGACGTTGTCGAGCAAGCCATATCCAAAGGCGAGGCCGAGGACCTTCGTGAACCATTTGGCGGTGCTGCTGAGCGCATTGTTAGAGCCCATGGTTCCGATGCCCGGGTCGTAGTAGGCGACCTGAGTCTTCGGGTCGTTTACCAGTGTGGTAAAAAGTTTGACGACGTTGGAATTGTGAGTGCCAAACTCATTTCCAGTTCCGTCGCAACAGATGATCACGTTCTTGCCCATTGGCGTCGCTCCTCAGTACGCTACTTCATCGAGCACGTTGGCCTTTACCGACCCTTCGTCAGGCTTCCGGAAATTTACGACACGATTGGCCCCCGGATGCGCTGCCAGTGCGGCTTTGACGCGTGCGCCTACATCAACGCCGGCCTTTGTATCCACCATGTCTTCGTTTGTGAGGTGAATGGTGTAGGGATCGTCGCCGCGGGCCTGGCAAATCCAGGCGATTGTCTCTTCATCTGGATTGCCGAACTGGCCGTTGGCAGAAATTACATAGTGATCGGCCGTTATCTTCTGCAACCAGCCGAGTTCCATGTTGCGGTTGCTGCCATGGTGCGGCATCTTGATGATGTCGAAGTGAGCGCGGTCGTCAGCGTCCAGAAGACCCGCGGCGTTCAGACCGTCGCGGATGAAGTCGCCGCGGGCGTCGCCGGTGAGCAGGATTCGTTTGCCCTGAAATTCCGCAATGGCAACGATGCTGGAGAGGTTGGGGACTCCCTTGTCCACAAAACTCGCGACCACTACCGGATCGGGATGGGCCGCGACGTCCTTCTTCCAAGACTTCAACAGATCGTCGAGGTGTTTGCGATTGGGACCGATGACACGTAGCTTGAGCCCACCGGGGCGCGTCACAAAGGGAGGTCCGCTAGCGGGGACCATGACGAGGCCGGGACCACCACTGTCGCCCTTGAACCCACCGTTGAGGAGGATGCCGCGGGCGGCTGCCTGTGCTCGCAATTCGCGGCCTTGACCGACGCTGGCGGCGAGTACATGGGTAGTAGCGGAGCTGATCCCGACGTCATCTGGGAGCGACGCGACGCGCGTGGTGAGGGCGCTGGAAGTATCGCCGAGCATGTCATCGAAGCTGTTGTACCAGAGTGTCGCGATGTTGCAAGGGACGGCTTCTCCGGCGCCGACTTCCTCCATCCAGTCGAGGATGCCGTGGATGTGATCGTCGTCGATGTGGCTGACCATCACCATCTCAAGCTTCAACTGGTCTGTCTCGGCCGTTGTGAATTTGTCGTGCAATTGCTGGAGACGAGATTTCAGCGAGCGGTTGTAGATTCCGGTGGGCCCGCCGTCGATCACGATGAATCGCGGAGTGTCGGGATCTCCGTAGTGCAGGATGAGGCAATCGCCTGTGCCTGCCTGTAACGCTTCGAGTGAGAATATCATTGCCTCTCTCTTAGATCGATTGCAGAGCGCGGAGCACGTCGAGCATCCCGGCGCCCTGGAAGAAGCGCTCGCGACCCAAATCGGTAGCGGTGGCGCACAGCACCTCTTTTACTTTGCGCGGACGGCCCATGAGTTCACGGTGGCGGGCCATCAGCAAAGCCGCGGCGCCACTAACGTGGGGCGCTGCCATACTAGTGCCGTCAAGGGCCACAACGTTACCGCCGCCCGGTATGATTGAGTGGATTTTTTCGCCAGGCGCGACGAGATCGGGTTTCATGCGGCCATCACCAGTTGGGCCGCGGCTGGAAAAGTAAGATACGCCGTAGCGGTGGGGCTCAGTACGGTGGGTGGCGCCTACGGTGATGACGGCGTCGGCGTTGCCGGGATCGGTGATGGAGAGGCTGCGATACCACTCGAAGCCATCGTTGGCGACGATGTAGCCGCGGTTGCCGGCGGCGGCCACCACGACGACTCCGGAATTGACGAGGCGCTCGCTCTCCAGACAGACAGGACTGCTGCCACATCCAAAGCTCTTCACCAGTTGCGGCAGTGAGAAGCTTAGGTTGACGCCATGGATCACCATCTTGTCCTTGTTGGTGTTCAGGGAGCGAACGAATTGGAGGGCGGAGAGGACGGAGAATTCGTCGCCCGTTCCATCGTCCTTGATGACACGCAGGTCGTAAAGAAGCAGGTCGGGACAAACGCCGGTGACGCTTTTGGCGGGCTCGCGATAGCCGGGGTAGGGCTTGAGTTCACCCTCGCGAAGTTTGCGCCAGTCGGCGGCGAGAATGCCGGCGACGTGGGTGCCATGCTCATTCACGGGCGGTGGAGTCTTGCCGTCTGCAGCGGGACGAATGAGTAGCAGGGGTTCGAGAAGACCCCAATCGAGGGCCTGACCGGAGATGAGGCGTGCGCCCAGATCGGCCGCGATGTCGCGGAGTTTGTCTTCGTCCAGCCCGGGCGCCAGCACCTTCAGTTGGTCCATCGCATCCTGTTGGAAAGCCGCTTCCAGCACGTGGGTGATGCGCGTGAAATCGTAGGAGCGGATGACTCGCGATTTTGGCGCATCTTTGACGGGCCATTGCAGAAAAGCATCGTGGTCAGCGTCGATGCCGCTATCGATTACCGCCCATACGATGTCCTTGCACGAAAGATCGAAGACGCGAATGGCCGCGTCCGCTTTCACTGAAACGCGCGATTGCGAGACTGCGCTTTGTACCGGACGGCAGGAGAAGACGCTCCACAGGGGCGGCTCTTCGAACTCGCGGTAAGGCGTGAAGCCTTCGAAGAGGCTCTGCAGGGCGGCGAGTAAGCGCTGGAAATATTCGCGATCCTGTTGGGGCGGTTCATTGAGGGCAATGGCGCCGGCCACGCGGATCATATCCAACACGTCGGAGGAGACGGTTTCGATTTGCCGGCCCGGCTCAAGCAGCAGTTTGGGCAGATCGGGATACTCGGAGAGTTGACGCAACCAGGCGTGTATGTCGGCGCCGCCGATGTTTTCATTCCACCAGACAGAGAGCGGGAGGACGCAACGGATCAACTCATCGAAGGTGAGGTGGGCGATGACGTGCGATTCGTTGTAGGCGAGAAAGATCCGGCGGGCTTCGGTTTCGCCTCGCAGCTTGGCCAAGGAAGCGCGCAGATGGACGACCAGTTCGCGCACGCTGCTATCGGAGTTGGGGGTGAGCAGGACGCCACGTTCTTTGGCGAGTTTGGGATTGACGGCGTAGGCGATCCACACTTCTGGCAGGATGGGCGTGTCCTGGGTGAAGCGGCGGCCGCGAACCGGACCGGGGTCAGTGTAGGTTCCGGCGGCTCCCGAGTTGGGGTACAAGACGTGATTGACGTCGCTCTCTAGCATGGCTACTCCAGTAAGCGATAAATATGTAGAAACGATGACACGATACGGCCCGAAGCTTATCAGAATCTGCCTGGAACGTGCAGCTAAAGGTACAATGGAGGTCTGCTGTGTTACCTACCTGGTTACCGAAATCTGTACTTTGCCTGCAAGATTACGATGCACGCAAGTTTACCGCTGACCTGATTGCCGGCATTACGGTGGGGTTGGTGGCGTTGCCGCTGGCAATGGCCTTTTCCATCTCCTCGGGTCTCTCTCCGCAAGCGGGTATTTACTGCGCGGTGGCGACTGGGTTTCTAGTCTCTGCTTTGGGCGGCTCGAAAACGCAGATCGGCGGGCCGACGGGTGCGTTCGTGGTTGTTGTGGCGGGGATAGTCGCCAAGTACGGCATCGACGGCCTGTTCATGTGCACGATGATGGCCGGCACGCTGCTGGTGGTGCTGGGTTTGACCGGGATGGGGAGCGCGGTGAAGTTCATTCCGCGGCCCATTGTGGTGGGATTTACGAACGGCATCGCGCTGCTGATCGCCAGTACCCAAATCAAGGATTTTTTTGGACTGAAAATTGACAAGCTGCCGGGGGAATTTGCGGGCCGCATGGAGGCGATTGGGGCACACTGGAATACGCTGTCGCCCGTGGAGACGGGACTGGCGGTGGCCGCGCTGGCGACGATTATCCTTTGCATGCGGTTTGTGAAGAAGGTGCCGGGCTCGATTGTGGCGCTGTTGGGCGGAACATTGGTTGCCTACCTGCTGCAGTTGCCTGTGGAAACGATTGGGACGCGGTTTGGAGGGATCCCGAGCGGTTTGCCGGCGTTCGTGATGCCTGTGTTCCGGTGGGATCTGTTCCACCGGTTGATTTCTCCGGCGGTGACCGTAGCGATGCTTGGCGCGATTGAATCGCTGATGTCGGCGACGGTGGCTGACCGCATGTCGAACGACAAGCACAACCCGAATACGGAGCTGGTGGCGCAAGGGATCGCGAATATAGTGTCGCCGCTGATTGGCGGATTGCCGGCGACGGGCGCCATCGCACGGACGGCGACGAATATCCGCAGCGGCGGCAAGACGCCAGTCGCCGGCATGATCCACTCCCTCGTGCTATTGATCATTCTGCTGGTAGCCGCGCCCTTGGCAGCACACATTCCGCTGGCGATTTTGGCCGCCATCCTGCTGGTTGTGAGTTACAACATGGGCGAGTGGCGCGAGATTCCAGAGTTGCTGAAGCTGAGCAAGTCGGAGATTGCGGTGTGGTTGGTGACGTTCGCTCTGACGGTGTTCGCCGATCTGACTGTGGCGGTGGAGGTCGGCATGATCATGGCAACGTTACTGTTTATCCGCAATGTCACTCAGACGACGACGGTGAGCGAGGTGACGGAAGATTATATCCTGCACGCGCGCCCCCACATCCTACAAGACAAGAGTATTCCGCCTTATACGAAGATCTTTCGGATTCATGGACCGTTCTTGTTTGGGTCCACAGACAAAATCAGCGAGATTACGGATCAGCTTGTGGACCTGCCTCCGATTGTGATGCTGCGTCTGCGCAACATGACGGCTATTGATGCAACGGGCCTGGCGGCTTTGGAGGAACTGGCGGACAAGTTGACGGATAGCGGCCGGACACTGATTTTGTGCGGCGCGCGGGAGCAGCCGGCGAAGCTCATTCATCGTTCGGACTTCGCGCGGCATGTTGGGGAAGAGAATATCTGTGTCAATTTTGAAGAGGCTTTGGTGCGGGCGCGCGATGTGTACACGTTCGAGACCACGGCGAGCGGGCTGAGCTAGGGCGAAGGACGATTCCGCAGACGAGGTTCGCTGTCAGCGGCCCGGGAGATCAAGACCCGGGCAAAAGAACCGAAGATACGCCATCCAACCAGGGACAGAGAGCAGAGGCGTCGAGCCAGTAAGAGGTCGTCAAGGCGGATCTGGGCGACGCCATCGAAGCGGATTGCATAACCCAACGAGGGTGAGTTCTCGGCCGGCAGGGGAGGCAAATAGAGGTCGCGTCGGCTTCGGAACGACAGCAGATGATGTAGGGTCGACCTCGAGCGCTTCAGGATCTCCGGTGATCGGAACACGACGAAGCAGACTCGCGAATTCACGGCGGCCGGGGACGAGGTCGCATGTGGCGCTGAGGACGGCGAATAGGGGCTCGCCGACCAGTCGATTACCCATCCAATATGCCGATTGCGTAGTGACAACGTCCCCTTGCAGGAGGACGAACCAGTCTTCGCTGGCGTCAATTGCCCCGGTGGCCAAGGCATCTTCGTACACGATGGGCTGGATGCAGATAGCGCCCGGTTCAGCAAACGCGATTTGGCGTTGCGCTGTCTTTTTGAAGCGCTCGGCTACTGCCGTCTCAATGATCCTCGCCGCTTCGTCGGAATGCGATTGCGAAGCCAGCAGCCGTTCCCAGCCGGCGAAGAAACCGACTGAGTCCGCGGATCGCTTTATTTCGCTCAACTCTTGGACACCCGACGTTTTAGTTCGCCGGGATCTACGATAATCTCATCACCATCAGGAATAGGAGAGGTATCCGGTTCCAGTGTTTCCGCCGCAGTAAACGTACCGGCATATTCAGAGGCAAGGTGGAAAAGGAGTTCGGCGGCGGATGGAGACGATGGATGGTCTCTAATCACTCTTGACGCGTGAACCATGGTTGCGAGCCCTCCCTTTAGACGCTTGGCCTCGCTTGCCAGTCCCACCAGTGCCTGGAAGTCCTCATCTCGCAGGAGCCGAAATAGACCGGCCTTGGTTCGCAAAGTTCCGACCTGCCCACGGGCAACTGCTTCGGGGCCACCTGGGCCAGCCATACGAAATTGTTCGAAGGAACCCCACATCGGACCAGGCTTCAACGGCTGGGGGTCAAGATGTGCTTCGTTCGGCGGCAGAGTCGAGGTTCTGGGCATGGGCACTCCCATAGGAATCGTATCGTAGTTCCAATGAAATCACAACGCTTTTACAACGAACACGCCCTATCTTAGGCCTCCAGGTTGTTTAACTCGTCGATCTCGCGCTGAAGGTCGCGCCGTTCGCGTAGGCGGATAACGAAGTACGCGACGATCCACACGACAACCAAGGTCATGAAGGGGAGCGCGTTCGGGAACAGCGACTTGTCACCAAGCTTTGCGACGGCCAATAGGAACGTGGCGATGGCGAGGACGATGGGCGCGAAACTCCAGAGGAGCGTGCGGCGAAGCAGGTCGCGGCGGCGCTGGATCTCGTGGCGGTAAAACTCGAGGCCAGTGCTGAGAGCGGCGTCTCCCGGCATGGCCTGCGGCCACATTCCGCGGTTGAGGAAGTAGAGCCCGAGGGCGCTCCATGCGATGGGAAGCGCGAAGGGCAGGCGCAGCGTTGGGAATTGTTTGACGCCGAACGCGTAGAAGACGGCAACGAACAGTAAAACTGCGACGCTGCCGAGTAGTTGCCGGCGCGTTTTGGCGTTGAGGTCGCGCACTTTTCGACGGATCTTCTCGAGTGTGATCATTGATGGCTCCGTGGGCTGGGCTTGCCAGACTTTGCGAGGGTCGTTCTGAGAGGAATCATTGCGCATGGCGGCCTCCTTCGTGAAAGCGGCGCGCGAGGATGTTCTTGATGCGATGAATGCGCATGGCTACACTGCCGGGTGACAGTCCGGTGATCTCAGCGATGGCCGCCGCGTCCATCTCTTCGAGGTAGGAGACGATGACCTGGCGGTCGAGGGGTTTCAGTTGCTGGATGAGTGCCGCCAGGCGCTCGAGGTTGAGGCTGTGGTCCGAGGCGGGCTGTTTGCCGGGCAGGGCGTCGAGTTCCTCGAGGCTGACGAGCTTTGAAACGCGCCGCTCGCGGAGGATGTGGGATGCGGCGACGTGGTGGGCAACCCGGTAGACCCAGGTGCGGGTGGAACAGCGGGCGTCGAAGCGCTGGAAGCTGCGCCAGAGTTGGAAGTGAATTTCCTGGGTGAGGTCGCGGCGCTTGTCGGGGTCCGTTTCATAGGCACGAGCGAGGCGTTCGAGCGCAGCGCCGAATTGGTCCGCGGCGGTCCGGTAGAGGTCATCCTGGCTCGTGTCTGCGCTCAATGTGCCCTTGGCTCCTTCCACACTCAAGGTAGTCGGTGCGGAGCGGAGTTTCTAACGGTGGGACTGCGCTTCGGCGATGGCGAGTTGGTAGAGGGCCCAGGCGCGATGGTAGTCGGCTACGGCAGCGACTTCGCTGACGGAGGCGTCGAACGTGGATTGTTCGCGGAGGTTGACGAGGAAGAGGGAGCTATCACCGAGGTCGAACTTGGCGCGCTCGGCGTCTTCCAGGCGGCGGTTGACGTCTACTGACTCGCGTAGGACCACGACTCGTTCGTGGGCGCGCTTCACCGCGGAGTAGGCGTCGCGGACTTCAACTATCGCCTGCTCGCGGCCATACTTTTCGCGCTGTTCGATCTGTTGGAGACGGGCTTCGGCGGACTTGAGTTGACCGGCGGCGCGGCGGCGCTGGAAGGGCAGTTCGAAGATGATGCCGGCGCGGAGTTCAGCGGGGCCACGCTTCACTGGGCCTTCTCCCCACATGCGGGTGGCGCTGACGACGAGGTCGATATTGGGCGCGTTCTGGTTGCGGGCCAGTTCGGCATCGACGCGCGTTTGGTCGCGCTGGGCGAGGTAGCGCTGGACATCGGGACGGCGTTTGAGAGCGATGTCGATGTCTTCGAGCAGACGGTCCTCGGTGATCGCCTGCGGTTCGGGGAATCCGGCGGGCACGCGATCGGAGCCGGGAACGACGGTTTCTCCCGCATCAGTACGGTAGTAAAGCGACAGTTCATTGCCAGCGGCTTCGAGGGCACGCTGGCTCTCCACAAGCTGGGCGCGACGGGTGAGGATGGCGCGCTCATTGTCGATGACTTCGACGGCGGGGATCTGGCCGAGCTTGAGGGCCTCCCGCAACTGGGCGTCGCGTGCGATGGCAATGCCGAGGACGCTCTTGGCGAGTTCGTAGCGGCGTCCGGCGGCTACCCAATCCCAGTAACGGCGCGTGGCCGCCTGAACAATGAGAAGGCGCTGTTGTTCTATAGAGAGCGATGTAAGTCTCTGGCTAATACGAGCCTTTTGCACGCCGGCGCGGCGTGAATCGAGTGCGCGATCCTTCCACAGCGGGAGGCGGATGCCGGCGCGGTATTCGCCCAGATTGAGGGTTTGGAGCTTGCCATCGTAGGGAGCGTAGCTGCCATCCCCAAGACGCCAGCCGGCTGTGGCGGAGGCGCCCCACTGGCTGAGAGGCTGTTCGACGCCGGCGTTGTAGCGCTGGTTGTCGTAGTAGGTGAACGAATCCGAATCTAGGTTGGCGCGGACGACGGTGTCGAACGCGCTTTCGGCCACGAGGGTATCGCCGTCCGCGATGCGACGTTCGGCGAGGGCAGCCAGCAGAGGTGGATAGTTCCTGTCGACGCTTTTCAAGACGTCGTTGAGTTGCAGCGGCCCCTGCGCGTAAACGGGAATCAAGCTGGCGAGTGTGAAGAGCGCGAACCTCACTTACTCACCCCCGGCTCACCTTCGGCGATGACAGGCGGGAAGCCGTTGAACTGACGCCACAACTCAAAGCCGAGAGGCACCTGTTTGAGTAGCACCCAGCCGTTGGCTTGTACTCCCTGGCGCAAATAGGCTTTGGACGGCCAGGGGGAATCCTCCGTATCCGGTTCGACGAGGACGCGAAACTGGCCCTTGCCATTGTCGGTGGAGTCCACGAGGATGACGCGACCGCCGAAAGTTCCGACGGCTACCGAAGGCCAGCCTACGAACTGGATGGCAGGCCAGCCGTTGAACTGGAGGCGGACGAGGTCATTGCGGCGCACCAGCGGGACGTCGTTGCCGTTGAGGAAGAGTTCCACCACGGGAGAGGTGACGTCGGGGACGAAGTCGGCGAGCTTTTCGCCACTCTTGAGGAGTTCGCTTCCCGGTTGGGCGAACAAGCGGAAGATGGTGCCGTCGCGCGGCGCACGTACCAGTTGGGTACTCTGGCGAGACAAACTGCCAGAGGCTCGCTCCGACTCCGCGCGTGCACTTTGGACCTCGGCCTTCGCCGATTCCAGAGAGGCGCGAGCGCTGCGGATGAGCGCGTTCTGGTCAGTGCTGACCTTCAGCAGGTCGGCTTCTAATGCCACCTGGTCGTTCTTCGTTGCGTTGAGGGCAGCCTGCCGGGCGAGAAGGTCAGCGGCTGCGGAATCCATCTCGAGTTGGGCGAGTTCGACGTTGCGCTGGGAGGTTAGGCCATTGTCGAAGAGCTTCTTCTGGCGCTCCCTGTTGAGATCGGCGGTAATTTGGCGAGCGCGGGCGGCTTCCAGGCTCTGCTCGGCGGCGTTGAGGCGGTCAATCGCCATTTGGACTCGGGACTGTGCGGCGGAGATGGCGTTGCGCCGCGATTCCTCCAATTGCAGGATCTGTTGATTCATCTCCTCAACGCGACGGTTGGACGCGACAAAGCGGCCTTCCACAGCCTCGCGGACGCTGGACAACCGCGCGAGCATGTTGGGGTCCTGATCGGCCATTTCCACCACCACGTCACCGGCTTTGACGCGGGTTCCTTCCACGACGTGCCATTTGACGATGCGTCCTTCGACGGGCGCTTCGAGGGACTGCTGGCGCTCCACTGGTGTGAGCGCGATAACGCGGCCCTTACCGGGCACGCTCTGCTGCCAGGGGGTAAAGATGAGGGCTAAAACGATCACAAGAAAGAGAAGTGTAAGGATGGATGCCAACGTGCGCGTGGCGTGCGGCGCGCGCACTTGTTCGATGGCAGGCAGGGTGCCCAATTCGCCTATCGATCCAATGGTGCGAGTGTGTCCGTTGGCCATCTTATGCCGCCGCCTCAACCATGCCAGCGCGGAGTTCCACGACTCTGTCGCAGAAAGCAAGAATGTCATCGCGATGACTGACTACGATGAGGGTCCATGGTGCGCTGCGATCGAAGAGCATTTCCTCGACGCGGCGCCGATCCGCCGCGTCGTCGATGCGGTCGAGGCTCTCGTCAAGAATGAGCAGGCGTGGGCGGGACGAGATGGCGCGGGCTAGCATGAGGCGCGCCGCCTGTCCACCGGAAAGCGGATTTCCACCGGTGGCAAGGATGGTATTGATGCCCTGGGGGAGGGCTTGCACCTCCGCTAGCAGGCCGACACGGTTGAGGGCGTCGCGGATGTCGCCGAGGGTCATTTCCTCGCGTCCCATTTTCACATTGGCGGCGATC
>JBDTMC010000274.1:0-10586 GCA_039934475.1 Bryobacteraceae bacterium
GCGAATGCCCGCCTCAAGCCATCGCGCGATATGCCCGCTCGCCTCCTGCGCCTCCGCGCCGAACACGGTGTTGCGGCATCCCACGTCGGCCATCACAGGATGAGCCCGGCCCGCCGTATCGCGCAGCGCCACCGTGTGCTTCTCGCAAGGCCGCCCGCAATCGCGATATGTCGTTCCCGTAGAAAGAAACCGGCAAAACACGCAATGCTCGGTGTGGAAGACCGGCAGGTGCTGGTAGGCCACAACCTCCAACCGCGAGCCGCCTACCCTCTTCGCCAGTTCGGCCACCTGCTCCGCGTTCAAATCGTGCGTCGGCGTCAGTCGCGCCAGCCCCAATTCAAAGTACAGTTGCGCCGTGGCCGCGTTAGCCGCGTTCAAACTGAAATCGCCAATCAACGGTGCATGGGGCCGGTCGCGCAACGCCTGCAGAAGGCCAGTGGATCGCACCAGGATCGGACACTCCAGGCTCACCAGGAAATTCGAGATGCGGGCCTCGCCCGGTTTCAGCACACGAGGCGCGGCCACACGGACGGGGATCCCCGCCTCCTTCACGCGTTCCACGGAGGGCCTCAGTCCATAGAGATCCAGGTAGTCGAGAGTGATGCTGGAAGCGCCGGCGCTCATGGCGGCCTCCAACTGCTGTGGCGTGCGCACCAACAAATGGATCTCTACAACGCCCTCGTCTTCATCGGGCACTGGCGCGGCAAAGGTCGCCACCGGCTCGTGCACTCTCACCTTTGGCCCGGCCTCCTGCAGCGCCTGGAATCGTTCCACCGCATCGCGGCGCATCTGATTGAGCAGCGAAGCCGGCGTGAACGGCGTTCCCACAACCTCGATGCTCAGGCCCGCCAGCTCATACGGCGTATTTCCCAACCGCCCAAACTGATCGCGCAACATCTCTTCAGAGGCGCCACGATTGCGAGCCGTGGTCAGCGGTTCGGGCGAACTCACCGTCAACGCAATTTCAGGATGCCGTACCAGGCTCCACTCAGCGTGTAACGGCTCGCCTTCCTTCGCCACAACATGAACCGTCAACGCCTGGCGCGCCACCGGAGCCCCCGCTTGCAGGTACGGCTTCACCACTCGATCCAAATCCGGATCATGCGTCCGCCAAACCAAATCCCCTGCCCTGATCCGCCCAAACCGAATCGCGTTGTTGCCGAAGCGCAACTCCATCACGCCATCCAAGCCGGGCACGGCTCCATATATGTTGCCGCCCTCTTCCGGCTCCTGCGGGCTGCGCCAATCGGCGGCATCAAACACAACGCCATCACCCGCCTTCGGCGCCGCACGTCCATTGGATTCCATCCACAAACGGTCCTGCCCCACACGCGTTACTCGTCCCAAACATACGCCGCGGTGCCGCGGAGCGCGTCCTCTCACCACTGTCTGATGATTCGTGCCCGTGAGGAAGAACGGACCCAAGCCGCGCGAATACACCTGCTCCAATTGCAGCTCGTCCTGCGCCGTCACAGACGCCGGACGCCCTGCCCATGCATCGTCCACGGCCTTCCGGTACGCACGGGTCGCCAGCGCCACATACTCGGCGTCCTTATACCGGCCTTCAATCTTCAGCGCCGCGACCCCGGCCTCAACAATCTCCGGCACCTGGTGCAGCGCAAACAAATCGCCCGGCGAAAGCAAGTACCTCGCATCGCCCAAAGGCTCCAGCTTGCCGTCCACCAAAAGCTCATACGGCAACCGGCACGCCTGTGCGCACTGTCCGCGGTTTGCGCTGCGGCCTCCCCACGCCTCTGATGAAAAACACTGTCCGGAATACGCTACGCACAGCGCGCCATGGACGAAGATTTCCAATTCGCAATCCGTCTGCGAGCGAATTGCACGGATCTCATCCAACGACAATTCGCGTGCCAGCGTCACCCGCCTCACGCCCATACTCTGCGCCAGCCTTACGCCCTCGGCATCGGTAATACTCATCTGCGTGCTGGCGTGGATCTCCATCTCCGGAGCAATCTCCCGCACCAGCCGCAGCACGCCATAGTCCTGCACAATCAAGGCATCCGCGCCCGCTTCTACAATCGCCGTCAGCGTGCGCGCCGCCTCGCGAAGCTCATGTTCAAACACCAGCGTGTTAAACGTCACAAACCCACGCACACCGCGCCGGTGCAGCGTGCGCATCACTTCCGGCAGTTCCGCCAGATCGAAGCCCACCTTGGCGCGCGCGCTGAAATGGTGCAAGCCAAAATACACCGAGTCCGCGCCCGCTTCGATAGCGGCGTGCAACTGCGGCCAATATCCGGCCGGACTCATGATTTCAGGCTTGCCCAGAGACATAAAGCGCTACCTTCAGAGTAACGCTAGCAGTCCGTGGTGCAAGTGGTCAGGCTCGAAAAATGGGGACTGGCATGACTTTCCGACCCATGTAGGCTACTGAAAATAAAGAACTTCTCAAGGGAGGAAACTCGTGCCTGTCCCCATTTTTCCGGCACACGGCGTTGCACCACGGGCATTCTAGGGGGCGATGTCATCTGGACAGCTTCGCCTGGCGCACTAACCACGCAAAGTCCATTTTTGGGGCGTACCGTCTGACGAGCCACGGCAGGGCTTCTATTACTCGCGCGTCGACATCGCCTGGATATTTGTAATATTACAAATTACCCCCGCTGTCCACTATTTCACTTGCAGCTTCTGCTCCGCCCCATAAACCATCATCAACGGGTGCTTACACACCGCGCGGACATCATAAAACCCCGGCTTCAAAGCAAACGTCCGGCTAAACGACCCCGCCCCCGACTTCGCCACAAACTCGCCTGCGTCCACCCACGTGCCGCTGCGCTCCTGCGTGTCCATCCCCGTGGTGACCTTATACTGGAAGCCCACCCCAACCGAAGCCGCCTTGCCTAATTCCAACAAGCTCCCCTCCGCCGCCACCAGCTTCTTAACGGCGTCGTATCGCACGGAAGTCGTCTCCACTTTCGGAGGCGTCATAGCCGGCTTCACGCCCGTAATCTTCAGCACCACAGGGTTCGGCCATTTCCGGTCCGTATACAGCCGCTGCGCCCGCATCGCCCGAATGTGGAACCCATCGCTCGATTGCTTCCACGTTGTCTTTGGAACCACCCCCGGCTGATACTCCAACACCAGGTCGTTCTGGCTCAGCACCGTCACCTTCGTCTCCGCGCTCGATTCCACGCTCCGCAAAACGATGTCCTTCCACTCCCCCAACTTCCACCGCTCCGGCTCCTTCACAAAGACATATAGCGTGTCTTCGTCCTTCTTCTTCGTGAACCAGTAGTCGTTCTCATTTGTCACCACCCACGGCCGCACCTCGTGGATCGCTTCCCCGTTCACAAACATCCACATCCCGATCTCACGCAGCCGGTCTTCCTGCTGAATGGGCATCTCCCCATCCGGCTTCGGCCCGATATTCAGCAGCAGATTCCCACCCTTCGCCCGCGTCTCAATCAGAGTGGAGATCAACTCCGTACCCGACTTGTAGTTGTCGTTGGTGGGCTTGTATGGCCATTCGTTTCCCATCGTCAGATTCGCTTCCCACGCGCCCTGCAGCGGCACCCCCGGAATATACTGCTCCGGAGTCTCAATCGCGCCCCTCGTCACCACCGTCTTCGGATTCACCTCCCACGCCACATCGCGCAGCCCCTCCGCCTCGCCGTCGAAGAAGATCACATCCACCGGCCCATACTGCGTCATCAACTCGCGAACCTGCGCCTTGTCCAGCGCCATCAAACCCGGATTGTTCGCTGGATAAATATCCGCCACTCCCCGTTGAATGGTCTTGCCGTTCTGGTGCAGCCAGTGGAAATCGTCGGGTGAAAAGTAAAGGCCCGGCGCTATGCCCTGCTCCTGAAACGCCGCCAGAATCTCTTTCGTGAGATCGCGCCGGAACGGAGTGTTCATCACGCCATAATCGGTGGTCTTCGTTTCAAACATGCAGAACCCGTTGTGGTGTTTCGCCGTGAATACGACGTACCGGATGCCGGCCAGCTTCGCCAGTGCGGCCCAATCCTGAGGATGGAACTTACGAGGGTTAAACAGTCCCGGCAGCATCTGCTCGTAGCGCTGAATGTAGTCTTCCGACGCCCCGGCCAGCGAATGACTGATCACGCCGCCCAGCAGACCGTCGTCCGTCCAGTGGATGAACAGGCCAAAGCCCTGGTCGCGAAACCACTCCAGCCGCTGCGGATCGTTTCTGTTTTCGAGTTTTCGCTGCGCGGCAACCGGCAGCAGGGTGATGGCAATCAGTAACGGGACAAGAACCAAACGCATGCGAACGAGTCTACAACGAACCCGACCACTACTTCGTGTTCAAGTCTTCCGGAAAGACCGCATACCCGGTCGGCGGAGGATACACGCCGTAAACCAGGTCCAGCCGCCGCCGCAAATGCCGGCTCGGCAACTGGCGCGGCCCCGTCTCCACGTCGATATCGCAGCAGATCCCGTGCAGATAGAGCGTCATCGTGTCCACAAAGGACTGCGTCGCGTATTCGCGAAACGCCTTCGTCTCACGCCGCACATTCGTCTGCCGCCGCAGCAAGCTCTGCTTCAAATGCCAGCTCTGCTCGTCCACTTCGCCGTGCACACCGGAATTCAGCTCATCGCGCAGCAGCGAGGAGTACTGATTCATCGCCTCCTCGGCGCCAAACCGGACGATGATCTCCGCCAGCATGTGATAGAAGCGGTAGTGATAGTCGGCGACTTCCTGGTCTTTGATCGCAAACGCGATCACCGACTCCTCCGCGCGGCCGATCTGCGCCGCCGCGACGCTCCGACTTTCGTGGGGCTTTTCCAGGGTCACGAAGTGCTCAATCGGACGCGCGCCCTTTGTGCCATTCACCCGTTCCAGGTACGGCACCAGTAAAATCGAAATCTTGGGCAGCGCCTGCACCACAGAGAGGGGAAGCGCCGTGATCGGATCTTCCAAATACTCTTTGATATCGTCTTCGCTCAGGGGCGGCGCGGCGAAGAAATACGAAAATTTATTGCTCAGCGGGATCATCTCGGGCCGAAAACGGTCCGCAAACTCTCCCACGCTGAGCCGCGACAGGTCACTTTGGACGGACATCTAGGCTTGCTTCCATTCTATCAGACGCCTGCCGAACGGCTTGCTTTTTGAAAACGCTACACTGGAATCAGTAGCCAGTGCCACCCACCGTCCTCGTTTCCGCAGGCGAAGCGTCCGGCGACCTGTACGGCGCCGGCATCGTCGAAGCTCTCCGCACCCGCATCCCGGGTGTCAGCTTTTTTGGATGCGCCGGTCCCCGCATGCAGAAAGCCGGCGTCGAACCGGTCGTGGATAGCGCCAGCCTCGCCGTCGCCGGCCTCATCGAAGTCGTCTCTCACATTCCCCGTATCTATCGCGAATTCAAGAAGATCCAAAGGGCAGCCGCGGAACGCCGGCCCGATGTCGCCATCCTCACTGACAGCCCCGATTTCCATTTACGGCTCGCCGCCAAGCTCCAAAAACTCGGAATTCCGGTCATTTATCTGGTGGCCCCCCAGGTCTGGGCGTGGCGAAAAGGCAGAATTCGTACCCTCCGTCGAAACGTGAACAGACTGCTCTGCATCTTTCCTTTCGAGGAGAAGTTCTTCCAGGACAACGGGGTTCCGGTCGTTTATCTGGGTCATCCCCTCGCCTGGAGCGTCCGCCCGTCCGTTTCCAGGGAGGAGTTCTTCCGAAAGAATGGGCTGCCGGAAGACCGTCCGGTAGTGGCATTGTTACCGGGTAGCCGGCACGGAGAGATTCGGCGTCATTTGCCGGATCTATTGGATGCCGTCCGGCGTCTCAATCAGTGGCGGCCTCTCTCGTTCGTACTGCCAGCAGCGCACGGCGCAGGTGAGTTGCAGGAAGTCCGGGAGGCGGCGGCGAAGGCACCGATCAGGATTTTGGAAGGCCAAGCCTGGGATGCGATGGCCTATGGAGATCTCGCGCTGGCGGCCAGCGGTACGGTTACGATCGAAGCCGCCTTGCTGGGAATCCCGATGGTCACCTTCTATCGGGTTACCGGGTTTAGTTGGTTGATGGGCCGCTTCCTGGTGGACGTCCCCTTCTATACGATGGTGAACCTCATCGCCGGGCGCAAGATCGTACCGGAGTTGATGCAGGATGAGATGACTGGCGAGAATCTGGCCGCGGAGGCTATGAAGCTATTGGGTGACCACGGCGCTCGAGATCGAATGAAGCGGGACCTCGGCGGCGTTGCTTCCGCGCTCGCCTCCGATCGCGACCCGATGGAGCGTGCGGCAGACGCGGTGGAAGAGTTCTTACGGAAAAAGGAATGAAGGCTGAAATGTCACGCACTGTGCGAATGGTTTTGATGCTGGCGGTGGCGCTATCGCCCGCTGCGGTGTGGGCGCAGGAGCGCCGCGGCCGCCTCGACGTTGAGAACTACAACATCGAAGCGCAGGTCAACCCGAAAGCGCAAACGCTGCAAGCCGTGGTGTCGATGCAGTTCACGCCGCTGGACGACAACATCAATACCGCCAGCTTCGAGCTCAACAACGCGCTCAACGTGTCGAAGGTGGTCGACGGCACGGGCCGCCAGGTCCCCACATCGCGCAATCAGCAGGATTTCACCGTCCGCCTCGCCTTCCCCGAAAGCCTCCCCAAAGGCAAGTCCCAAACCCTCATCTTCACCTACGACGGCCGCCTCACCGGCGAAGAGGAATCCCCGGTCTACGGCCTCAAGTTCGCCGCCATCAAACCGGAAGCCTCGTTCCTCATGTACCCGGCCCGCTGGTTCCCGGTCAGCGGCTACACCACAGACCGTTATACGGCGGACTTGAATATCACCGTACCCTCCGGCTTCAAAGTGGTTTCCGGCGGCCTGGGATCGTCGTCACCCAAAGGCGATAGCACCCTGTTCACGTACAAGTTCAGCCAGCCCACGTTCCCCGGCAGCATTGCCGTGGTGGAAGGCAATCCGCAGGTGGTCCGCACGCAGGGCGTCGCCACTGAACTCTGGTTCCGCGGTCCGCAAGCGCAGTTTGGAACCCCCTACGGCGAAGAAGTGGGCAAGATCGTGACGTTCCTCACGGGTATCTTCGGACTCCCGCCCCAAGCGGGTCTTTCGATTGTCGAAACCGACACCGGCGCGCCCGCCGGCTCCTCGGCCCCAGGCCTGCTCTTCCTCGCGCCGCGCTCCATCGTCAGCCCCGTCAACATCCGCGTGCTCTCCAACCAGATTGCCCGCCAGTGGTGGGGCGCCCTCGTCTCGCCCGCCTCCCGCAATGGCCTGTGGCTGGTCAACGGTACGGCCCGCTACGCCGAACTGCTCTACCTGGAAAGTGTCAACGGACCGGCCGCAATGGAGAACGAGGTTCGCGACACTTACGTCGAAGCCCTGACCGTGGAAAGCCCGCCCATGAGCCAGGCCGGACGCCTCGAAGACTACTCGCCCGAACTGGTGGCACTTACCGCCGGCAAAGGCGCGGCTGTGCTCAACATGCTCCGCTCCGTCGCCGGCAATGACAATTTCAGCAAAATCATGAAGGCGCTTCCCGAGGCCTACGCGTGGAAATCGATTACTACGGAAGACTTCCGCAAAGTAACTGAGCAGATACTCGGGCAGAACATCGGCTACTTCTTCATCCAGTGGGTGGAATCGAACGGCGCGCCGGAATTCAAAATGGAATACACGGTCTTCCGAACCACCAAGGGATTCCGTGTGATGGGTAAGATCGGCCAGGATCTGGACACCTTCCGCATGCCCGTGGATATCAAGATCGAGACCGAAGGCAACCCGGAAAACAAGCGCGTGGACGTCGTGGGAACCTCCTCGGAATTCATCGTCGAGACCTTCGGCAAACCCAAACAGATCACCATCGACCCTGACAATAAGGTGCTGCGTTTCAGTAACCCCATTCGCGTCGCCGTAGCCATCCGCCGTGGCGAGCAGTTCGCCGAAGTCGGCGAATTCTCCGAGGCGCTCAAGGAATACCAGAAGGCGCTCGACGTCAACCGCACCAGTTCCCTCGCCAACTACCGCGTGGCCGAAGTCTTCTTCCTTCAGAACAACTACCAATCGGCAGCCAACGCCTTCCGCGAAGCCCTCAACGGCGACCTCGAACCAAAGTGGACCGAAGTCTGGAGCCGCATCAACATCGGCAAAATCTTCGACGTCACCGGCCAGCGCGACCGCGCCCGCAACGAATATCAACTCGCCCTCCGCACCAAGGACAACACCCAAGGCGCACAGGAAGAAGCCGCGAAATTCCTCAAGACGCCCTATGAGCGTCCGCGCAGCAGCAGCAGTAACTGAACAGGACGATCAGTACAGCAAGAATCCGTGGGTCTTGCCGTTGCTCTGGTAGTGGCCGGTCACAACGCCCTTGTTGTTGATGCCCGTGGGACTTGTCGAACTCGCTGCCGGCGGGACATATATGGCGATTTTGCCGGACGGGCCGCGCAGGAAGACACCAGTGCTGTCACCGGTCATACCGAAAATCGTACCGGAATTGTTAATTCCCAAAGGCACTCCGCCAAAAAACGGGACATCGAATGTAGTAAGTGCGCCCGTCGGGCTGCGGAGGAATCCATGCGACCCATTGGCGGCATCAAGGTAGTATCCGGTCATTGCCCCGATGTCGTTGAGGCCCATGACATACGTCTTCACGGCCCCCGGTACGTCAATTACAGTGAATGTTCCATCCGCCGATCGAGAAAACCCGCGATTGTAATCAACGTCGTAATAGAATCCGACCACCGTGCCAGAGCTGTTGATGCCCGTCGGTTGGGTAAACACAGAGCCCGGAGGATCGAAATGGAAGATGGCTCCCGTTGCGTCGCGTAGGAAGCCGCGTACGAAGCCGCCCAAAGAGGTGTAGGTTCCCGTTATTGTGCCCGCGCCGTTGATAAAAAGCACTGGGCTCGGTGCGCCGGGTAGATAGAACCTCGTCCATTGCCCCGCGCTGAAAAGAAAACCGTGCGTTGCGCCAGTCGGGTCGGTAAACGTGCCAGCTACCGCTGACGAATTAAGGCACGAAGGAAAGGTTGAGGCTGACCCTGGTACCGAGAACGTGGTGAGTTTGCCGCCTCTTGTTCGCACAAAACCGTGCGGAACCAAACTCGCATCATGGTAGGTACCTGTCACGGTTCCCTCGTCGTCGATATCGTAGACGCTGGTGTTGGTTGCTCCCGGGACGTCGAAGGTAACGAATGTACTGATTTCAGCGGTTATGGCGTCAGGAGTGCGACCGGATTGGGCGGACAGCATTCCGGGCAAGGAGTGAAACCCCACCAGCGCCAGAGTTCCCAAGGCCACGAGCCTTAGGCTGGCGTTTTGCTCTTTCATCGTGAATCTCCAAGGCTCCGCGCGGCTCTAAGGCGCGGGGGGCCATCCGCCCAGTGTCGCACCAAGTGGGGGATGAGCCAGCACGCATGAAGAGTCAGCACGATTCATTTCAAATGGTCCACTATACTTGCTAGGTGCGCGAGCGACAAGCTCTGGGAGGGTGGTAGCCGACGACCCTGGGCTGCCATTGCCAACATGGAGCACACTTCGGTAACCACAACCACCAACACACCTGCTCACTTCCGCAGGATCTTATCCATCGCCTTTCCCTTCGCCAGTTCATCCACCAGCTTGTCCAGGTAACGGATCTGCTGCATGAGCTTATCCTCCATCTCCTCCACCCGATAGCCGCAGATCACGCCGGTGATCTTGGACACGTTCGGGTTGATCTGTGGCGCCCGGGCGAAGAAAGTTTCGAAGTCGACCCTCTTGTCGATCTGCTGTTGCAGTGCCTGTTCGTCATAGCCCGTCAGCCAGTGGATGACGGCATGCACCTCCTCCTTCGTACGCCCCTTCTTCTCCGCCTTGGCAATGTAGTGCGGATAGACCCCAGCGAACGCCGTCTTGAATATTCTCGTGTTGTTCATAGACTCGTTGTTCCTCAAAGTTGGCGCTTCGTTCAAACGCCAACATTCCAGTATTCTAATTCCATGGAGATGAGCAACTGAGTAATACGCGACGTGCCTTGGTTTTAGCGGGTGGCGGATATGCTGCCAGCGCATGGGAGCTCGGCCTCATTACAGGCATGGCTGACGCGGGCCTCGACGTTCGAAACGCTGACCTTTTCGTGGGAACCTCTTCTGGCTCCAGGGTCGCGCTCCACCTTGCCAGCGCAGTCGCCCACGTAGACGCCTTTGAACGACGCCTCCAACCCGGCCCGCCGTCGTCCGAGCGGCCTCCTGTAGTTGACTGGGTAGGACTTCGCGACGGCGTAGCTCGCGCGAAACAAGCCGGCGGCAGCCCAACAGAAATTCTGCGAAGAATCGGATCGCTGGCGTTAGCCGCAGCTTCGGGCAAGACTGGCGCAAGCCGGCGGGAGATCGTCGCTGCCCAGCTTCCGATGGTGACATGGCCGGAAAAAAGGGTGCTTATCGCCACCGTCAATGCGGACACGGGCGAGCGACACGCCTTCCATCGCGACAGTGGCATCGATCTGGTAGACGCCGTAATTGCGACCACTGCCTTCTTTGGTGCGCCGCCCACCCTGTTTCAAGGCGAGCACTATATTGACGGCGGCTTCTATTCCACGGACAACGCGGATCTGGCAATCGGCTTCGATCGCGTGATGATCCTCGCGCTCAAACGACCCCCGGA
>JBDTMC010000275.1:0-10501 GCA_039934475.1 Bryobacteraceae bacterium
ACAACTGGTCTTCGTCCTGCTTGTTGCCGCCGCCGCGCACTACGTTCCCAAGAGCTGGTACGACTTCTCCCTGCAAACTTTCAGCAAAGCACCGTTCTACATTCAGGCCGCGGCCATGACGCTGCTGGTGATTGCCCTTCAGTTCGTTGGCAGCACGGGTGCCGTCCCGTTCATCTATACAAAATTCTGACGCCATGGCCTCCTTCCCTTTCAAAACGATCCTCACCGTCACCACACTCGGCGTATTTCTCACCCTGCCGAGCGTCGTGCCTTCCCTCGCGAATTACAAAACTCTCGACTGGAACGACGCCCAGCGCGTCCTCGACTTCATCCCGCGCGCCACCACTCTCAACCCCGTCGCTGACGAAGCCGATCGCATGAATCCCGCGTCGCACTTGCCCTCCGACGCCATGGGCCGCCTCCTCGATCCGCAAAACAACCTCGACCATTTCTACGCCGCCCTTCGCCGCGTGGAAATGAAGGAGCCCGACGCCGTCGTGCGCATCCTCCATTACGGCGATTCTCCTACTACCGCCGACCTCATCACCGCTGACGCCCGCAGCTCGCTCCAACGCCTCTTCGGTGACGCCGGCCATGGCTACTACCTCATCGCAAAGCCATGGGCGTGGTACGGCCACCGTGGCCTGGAATCCGACGCCGAGGGCTGGAAAACCGATCCCGCCAACCAGTCCGAAGTACGCGATGGCCTCTATGGCCTCGGCGGCGTCAGCTTCCGAGGTCATGCCGGTTCCTGGTCCCGCATTCGCCTCCGGGAGCCCGGGCACACTCGCGTCGAAGTCTCCTTCCTCCGCCAGCCCTATGGCGGCGCTTTTGCAGTCTGGGCAGACGGTTCGCTCTTGGGAACCGTGGACACCAACAGTCCAAAGACTCAGCCCGGCTTTGCGTCTTTCCCGCTGCGGCCGTCCACTGCCAGACTGGAGATCAAAATCACCTCCGGCGATGCCCGCCTATTCGGCGTGTACCTGGAAAAACCCGCCCCTGGCCTCATTTACAGCAGCCTCGGCTTAAATGGAGCCTATGTAGCCGTGCCCGCCCGCATGTTCAACGGCGCGCACTGGATTGAGGCGCTTCGCCACTACCAACCCGATCTCGTCATCGTCAACTACGGCACCAATGAGAGCGTCTATCCCACCTACGTTGACCAGTCCATGGTGAAAGAAGTGAAGGAAGTGGTCCGCCGCGTCCGTGAGGCCGTGCCTGGCATCTCGGTGCTTTTGATGAGTCCCATGGACCGCGCACAACGCGGTACGGGCGGCGAAATTGCTACCGTCCCCGTCATGCCGCGGCTGGTTTCCCTCCAGGAAGGTGCCGCCAAAGACTTGGGCTGTGGCTTCTTCAATACCTACCAGGCCATGGGAGGCGCCGGGACAATGGCAAAATGGTATCAAGCTGAACCGCGGTTGGTGGGAGGCGATTTTATCCATCCCATGCCCGCCGGAGCCCGAATCGTCGGTAACCTTTTGGAGACCGCGCTATTGGACGGATACAACCGCTATAAACTTCGGCTCATGCAGCCCAAGCTCGCCAAGGCCGCGCTGCCGGAGCGGAAGCGATGAACCTGCTCTTCACCAAACGGCTGGCCCGGCTGCTCCTTGTTGTCCTTACATGCGCATTGGCTACCACAGCCGTAACAAAGAGGAAGAAGCCAGCTCAACCCAAGAAAGCGTCCACAGTCAAACGGCCGCGGAAGAAGATCAAGGCCACTCCTCGCCAGCGCGCCCCTAAACCACCCCGCATCACCGCCGAAATGCGCGAGCAGGCAGTTGAAGTCGTCAACACCGGCCTCAGCCAGCCCTTTGAACAGTCCGTCACCAACCCCGCCGCCCTCATTCCGTTTTATGAGATGCTGTACAGGCAACAGCAGGGACAGTTCGAAGAGCCCCTTCGCGTGCTCCATTACGGCGACTCTCACACCGCCGCCGACGAATGGACCGGCGCCATCCGCGCCTTGCTTCAGGAGAAATTCGGCGACGGCGGCGCCGGCTTTACTTTGCCCGGCTACCCCTTCAAAGGCTTCCGGCGCTTCGACCTCAAAAGCGGCGAATCCCGGCGCTGGGCCTCTGACGGTCTTGTCGGGCACAAATCGGATGGCTTCAACGGGCTGGGCGGCGTCAGCATCTATACCGATCGGGCTGGCGAAACAGTCTCCCTCGAAGCCGACTGCAAAATGCTGGAGCTGTTCTACTTGCAACAGCCCGGAGGCGGGTCCCTCCAGTTAACTGAAAACGGCGCAGTGCTCGCCACCATTCCCACCGACGGAGAAACCGCTCCCGGCTTCTTCCACGCTGACGTCGCCCCCGGCCCGCACCGCTTTGAACTTCGAACGCTAACCAGGGCCCCCGTACGCCTCTTCGGATGGGTGGCGGAAAAGGGCCGTGGCATTACCTATGAGTCCATGGGTATTAACGGCGCCCAGGCCTCGCTCATCCTGAATTGGGATGAAGCCTTGCTGGCATCGCACGTCGCGCGCCGCAACCCCGCCCTGATCATCCTCGCCTACGGCACCAATGAAGCCTCGAATTCCGAGTGGCACTATGAGAACTACTACACGATGTACAGTGAAGTGATCCGGCGCTTCCGCCACGCCGCGCCCGCCGCTACCATCCTCGTTGTCGGGCCGCCGGAACGCCTCCATCGCGTGCGTGGCAAATGGGTCACTTTTGAAAGCACAGATTGGATTGTCCAGGCGCAGAAAGACGCCGCCGTTGCCAATCACTGCGCTTTCTGGGATATGCGGGCTAAGATGGGGGGGAAGGGTTCGATGCCGCAGTGGGTGGTGGCCGGTCTGGCGCAGTATGACTACGTCCACCTCACGTCCGCGGGCTACCGCCGGCTGGGCGGTACCATGTTCCGTGATTTGATGGCCAACTACGAGACGTTTTTGCAGGCGCGTGCCCAGGCGGCGGCCCAGGAGATTCCCCATGGAAACAAGATCCAAAATCGTTGAAATTATCAGGAAAGTGTCGCACAAAGATGTGACGCCCGCGCCCGACGACAGCCTCTTTGATTCCGGACTCCTGGACTCTTTCGTCCTCACCGACATGGTCACCGAAATCGAAAAGGCATTCTCCATCAAGGTCCCCGATTCCGACTTGAACCCCCGGAAATGGGATACTATCGAACGCATCGAATCTTACCTGGAAGGCCGCCTATAACGTGGCCTTCATTCAGGAATTCGGTTGTTACCTCCCCGAGCACATCGCCACCAACGAGGAGATTGCCACTCTTGCCGGCTGCACTCCCGAGTGGATTGTCAACGTCTCCGGTATCATCGAGCGCCGTTTTGCACGCCCCGATGAGACCGTCACTGACATGGCCGTCCTGGCCGCTGAAGATTGCCTCGCTCGGGCTGGTCTGGCCCCCTCCGACCTCGGCCTGATCCTGGTTTCCAGCGGATCCTCCGAACGCCGCTTCCCCGGTCCCGCTGCCCAGGTGGCGCGCCGTATGGGCCTCGATTCCACGCCCGCCATCGACGTTCCCATGGCTAGCGCCGGCTCCCTGTTCGCCATGTCCCTCGCCGATCGCCTGGCCCGCGATTTCGGCAACATCCTCGTCGTCGCTGCGGAAAAGATGTCCACCATCGCCCTCAGTCATCCGGTGGAGCGCGGCATCTCTATCCTATTCGGCGACGGCGCTGGCGCCTGTCTCATCTCCCGCGACCGCGGCATTGCTTCCATCGAGGGGTCGGCCCTCTACAGCGACGGCTCCTTTGCCGAGGATTTGACCCTCCCTCTCGAAGGCTGCCTCTCCATGAACGGCCGCTCCGTCATCATGCAGGTGACCCGTAAACTCCCGCGAGTCCTGCGTGAAGTGGTGGAAGCCAACGGGCATTCCCCCATTGAGGTGGAAGTCTTCCTCCTCCACCAAGCCAACTCCAACGTCATCACCCGCGTCGCCCAGTCCCTGGAGGTCCCGGAGGACCGCTTTTACTCCAACATCGCCCGCTACGGCAATACCTCCTCGGCGTCCATGTTGATTGCCGCCGCCGAATGGAGCCGCCAACATGGCTTCACACCCGGCCTCCGCGCGGCCTTCGGAGGCTTCGGCGCCGGCTTTCATTGGGGCGCATTGCTCGCCGTGGGCGTAAGATAGAGCTCATGGACGAGCGCGCGTTCTTCACCGAGTCAAACACCACCAAGTCGGCAATTCTCAATTGCCCCTATTGCCGCAGCCAGGAAACCTACGACCTCCAGTGGATCCTGCGCAAGAAGAAGGACCGTCTCCCCGGCGGAGGCGATGAGCGCGACCGCGCCAAGTTCGCCAAGGCACAAAGCTACATGGTGCTCACCGATGACAAAGTGATGTGCAAAAATATCCGCTGCCGCAAGCGCTTCGACATCTCAGGCGTGAAGACCATCGCCTTCATTTAGCCATGCCGACCCTCATCGCTGCGCCCACCGTCATTGCCCCCGCAGGCAACAAGCCCAAAATCATTGAGGAGTTCGTCGGCCACGTCAACTCCGGAACTCATAGCGCCAGCGTCGCCCGCATGCAAAGCCCCAGCGGCTGGGAGGAGCCTGGCCAGCGCCCTGAATTCGACGAGTTCACGGTAGTCCTTCAGGGCATGCTGCGTGTGGACTACGAAACCGGCTTCCTCGAAGTCCGCGCCGGGCAGGCTGTCATCGCGAAAGCCGGCGAATGGGTTCGCTACAGTACTCCGGAACCCCTCGGCGCCCAGTACATCGCCGTATGTCTCCCCGCCTTCTCCCCCGACACCGTCCACCGCGATCCTACGCCCTAAAGTCCGAAGATTCTATACCCCATCTCCACTTCTCAGACAAGTCCTATACGGTCTAGGCGTCTTTAGATTAAATTCTAACAATGAATTGACGTTTGTCCTACATTGCTACACACTATACGAGAGAGTACCCATGGAACTTCACCTAGAACGACATCGATATTTGCCGGCGATTGCTCTATTTGCGGGCGTTCTATTGACTTCATCCCTCGCCAATGCCTCCGTCATTGTGACGGGGCAGTTGGTCGTACCCAATCCGATCCCAACGGATCTTACGGAAAGCGGACCTGCCGCCAACTCCTCTCTGTTCTACATCATCCCGGAAGTCACTAATGTGATTCTGCCCCAGGACGTTTCGGCGGGCGGCATCATCGGGGGAACCATTCCCATGGGAACGAAGATCGATGCCTACATCATCCACGCCGATACTCTGGCGCTGGCCGGCACTATCTTTACGGGGTCTGTCACATTCGACACTCCGATCCTCGGCATCTATGTATCCGATACGACCCTCGACTTCTCCGACGGCTTGGCTCAAACTTACGGCTCCCCGATCGTGACCTACCCCACTGGGTTCGTCAATCGCGGCCTGGAGCTACCCCCGGGGGGCAATGACTCAATAATCCTGAGCCCGGACCACCGCACAGTCACCTTGACACTGAACACCAGCGGGACATCGCTCGATGAACTCCGCCTCCTGGTGGCAACGCCCGTGCCGGAACCTGCTTCCCTCGGAATGGCCGGACTCGGCCTCTTGTCACTCGGCTTCGTGGCGTACCGCCGTCGCCGCGCCTAGTTCACTTTGCCTAACTGAGCCGCGACCGTGAGGGAGCGTCCGTTTTGCCTAACCGCGCCGCAACCCACTGAGGGAGGGCCCGTTTTGCCTAACCGAGCCGCGACCGTGAGGGAGCGTCCGTCTGTCCTTGTATAAACGTCTAAACAACATTGACGCTACGCCCATTGCTTCGATAGAATTACAGTTTGTATTCCCGCCTGCTGTCCGTTCGTGCGCACTTCCGGTTACCCAGGGTGTTCACCCAGCAATCCACGGCGGGCTCTGTTCGTTACCAGGAGGACACAGTTGTCTGAAGGACTGAGACATATCTTTACCTCGGAGTCTGTCACCGAGGGCCACCCTGACAAAATGGCCGATCAGATCTCCGATGCGGTGCTCGATGCCGTGTTGACCGACGATCCCACTGGCCGTGTCGCGTGCGAAGTTCTCGTAACCACCGGCATCGCTATCGTCGCCGGCGAAATTACCACCCGCACCTACGTTGACGTCCCCACACTGGTCCGCCAAGTGGTTCAGGACATCGGCTATACCGATGCTTCCTACGGCTTCGATTACAAGACCTGTGGCATCCTGAACACCATCCAGAGCCAGTCGCCGGACATCGCCATGGGAGTCGACACCGGAGGCGCCGGTGATCAGGGCCTCATGTTCGGCTACGCCTGCGACGAGACTCCCGAGCTGATGCCTCTGCCCATCATGATGGCTCACAAACTGGTGCGCCGTCTGAGTGACGCGCGCCGCCAGGGTATCCTCGATTTCCTCCGCCCCGATGGGAAGAGCCAGGTCAGCGTCGAGTACGTCAATGGCAAACCTGCCCGCATCGACGCCGTCGTCATTTCCACCCAGCATCACGATAGCGTCTCCACGGAAGATCTTCGTGAGGCAGTGCGTAAGGAAATCATCGACTTCGTTGTCCCGGCCGACATGGTCGATGACAACACCAAATATCACATCAATCCGACGGGCCGCTTCGTAGTAGGTGGACCGCACGGCGATACCGGCCTCACTGGCCGCAAAATCATCGTCGATACCTACGGTGGCATGGGCCGACACGGTGGCGGCGCCTTCTCTGGTAAGGACCCCACAAAAGTGGACCGCTCGGCCTGCTACATGGCTCGTTACATCGCCAAGAATCTCGTCGCCGCCGGCTTCGCCAAACGGTGTGAAGTGCAGCTTGCCTACGCCATCGGCGTCGCTGAGCCGGTATCCATCATGGTCAACACCTTCGGAACCGGCGTCATCGACGAAGAACGCATGGTGGAATTGGTGCGCGCCCACTTCCCGCTGACGCCTGCCGGTATGATTCAACACCTCAAGCTGCGACGTCCTATCTATCGCAAGACGGCGGCCTTCGGACATTTCGGCCGCACCGAAGATACGTTTAGCTGGGAGGCGGCCGACAAGGCCGACGCTCTGCGCGACGACGCACGGGTCTCCGCGGTAGCGCGCGCGTAAGCGCCGCTCTGCACAACGATCGGGAATATTCATCGGGCGCGGACGCCAGTCCGCGCCCAACTCACATAGGAAGCCATGGCGTTATTGGAAGGTTGCAAGCACGAACTGGAGATTACCGTCCCCCTCGACGAAGTCGACAAGGAGACAGCCCAGGTCGTAGAGAAAGTTCGGGCAAAGGCCAAACTGCCCGGGTTCCGGCCCGGCAAAGCCCCCGCCAGCCTCATCCGGCAGCGGTTTGAGGCCGAGGTGCGCCAGGAAGTCCTGGAAAATCTTATCCCTCGCGTCCTTAATAAGCAATTCGAAACTGATGGGTTGAACGTTGTCAGCCAACCCGCCATCAAGGACCTTCACTTCCATAGCGGCGAACCCCTCCGGTTCAAAGCTGAATTCGAAGTGGCCCCCGAAATCGAACTTAAGGAATACCGCGGCATCGCCGTCACCTACTCGGAGCCCACTGTCACCGACGAGGACGTCGAGAAGCGGGTGGAAGAGATCCGCGAGCAGAAAGCCGAGTACGTCAACATCGATCCACGGCCCGCAGAGTCCGGTGATTACATCGCCGCCTCGCTCCAAAGCCTCGATGGCCTGGAAGGGGAACCTCTCAAGCAGGATGAAGTGACTCTCCACCTTGGCGCCGAAGATACCGTCGCAGCATTCACTGAGAACCTCGTCGGTGTCTCACCCGGCGAATCACGCGAATTCGATGTCGCCTATCCTGAGGATGGTCCTGAGCGTCTGGCTGGAAAAACGGTTCGCTTCAAGGCGGAAGTTAAGAATATCCGGCGCAAAGAACTCCCTGAGTTGAATGACGAATTCGCCAAGGATATCGGCGATTACAACGACCTCGGTGAGCTTCGGGAAGCCATTCGTAAGTCGATTTTCCGCGAGCGTGAGTTCAACTCACAGCAGACCGCCAAGATGGCGATTGTCGATAAACTTGTGTCTGAGAACGAATTCCCGGTTCCGGAAGTGTTCGTCGACCGCCAGATCGAAAGTAACGTCGAAGCCCAACTCCGGCAGTTGGCCGGCCAGGGCATGGATGTCCGCAAACTCAATCTCGACTGGGAGAAACTGCGAACAACCCATCAGGAGCGGGCCCTGCATGACGTTAAGGCCTCTCTTATCCTGGACAAAGTCGCCTCCGCTGAGCATATTGAAACTACGAATGACGAAGTGGACCGCGAGGTTCATCGTATCGCCAAACAGGAGCGGCAGCCTGCTGCCGCTATTCGCATTAAATTGGAAAAGGACGGAACTTTGAGGCGTATTGCTTCGCGCATTCGCACCGACAAGACCCTCAATCTTCTCTTTGAACAAGCGAGGAAGGAAGCCGGGGAGTAGTCCTGCTTTGCGTTTGGAGGATTGCCCTAAAGTCCGCTTTAAGGGATAATGCCTTTATGGGGATCTCCAGATGCATCATGCATGGGCCACGCCCGTGAGCGGAGATAATTTGTGAAAAGAGCCGGAAGTGACGACTCCCTTCGTTGTTCGTTCTGCCATAAGAGCCAGGATGTAGTCGGTAAGCTGATCTCCTCCCCCAGCGACTACCCCCGCGCCTATATCTGCGACGAGTGCATCGCTGTATGCAATTCCATCCTTGAGGATGACCGTCACGACCAACCTTATGGCACGCCCCACAAGCTGCCTAAGCCACTGGAATTAAAAGAATACCTGGACCAGTATGTCATCGGCCAGGAGGGCACCAAGAAGAAACTCGCGGTGGCTGTCTATAACCACTACAAGCGGATTCAGATGAACAAGCAGCGCGGCTCGGACGTCGAAGTCTCCAAGTCCAACATCTTGTTGATCGGTCCCACCGGTACCGGCAAAACGCTGCTCGCTCAGACGCTCGCCCGCATTCTTGATGTGCCCTTCGCCATCGTCGATGCCACCACTCTGACTGAGGCCGGCTACGTCGGCGAGGACGTCGAGAACATCATCCTCCGGCTGCTCCAAAATTCAGACTGGGATGTTCAGCGCTGCCAGCAGGGCATCATCTATATCGATGAAATCGACAAAATCGGCCGCAAGGACGAGAACCCGTCGATCACCCGCGACGTCTCCGGCGAGGGCGTGCAGCAAGCGCTGCTGAAGATCCTCGAAGGGACTATCGCCAATGTGCCGCCGCAAGGCGGGCGCAAGCATCCCCACCAGGAATTCACTCCTGTCGATACAGGCAACATCCTCTTCATCTGCGGTGGCGCCTTTGTCGGTCTCGATAAGGTAATCAGCAAGCGGATTGGCCGCAAGTCCATGGGCTTCCTCTCCGATGAGGACCAGCACAAGGATAAGGATGGCACGCGCCGCATTAATGCCCCCGCCGGGCGGGAGACCAATCTCTTCGAAGAGATCCAACCCGTGGATCTCATCCGCTACGGCTTCATTCCGGAGTTTATCGGCCGCCTTCCCGTCGTCGGCGTTCTTGACGAATTGAGCAAGGAGGCGCTGGTGCAAATCCTCTCCAAGCCAAAGAATGCTATCATCCGGCAGTACCAAAAGCTTTTCGAGTTCGAAAATGTTAGACTGAAGTTTAACGACGATGCTTTAGAGGCGATAGCCGCCCTGGCCATGGAGCGTAAGGTGGGAGCTCGCGGTCTTCGAATGATCCTCGAAGAGATGATGCTCGACCTGATGTACTACCTCCCCTCCTTCAAAAAAGTCAGGGAATTCCTGGTCACGAAGGAAATGGTCCTGTCGCAAAAGATTAATCTGGCCCTCCTGGAGAAGGCTGGTTAGACCCAACCGCCTTCGTCCAGCTTCCAGCCCTCTATCTCGCCCAAGGTTTACAATCAAGGCAATAATGGTTAGCGCCAAGGAAAAATCGGATACAAAACGTTTACCGATGATGCCCATCCGGGACGTCGTCATTTTCCCCTACATGATGACCCCCTTCGTTGTGGGCAGGGAATCCAGCGTGCGCGCTCTTGAAGAGGCGCTCGCCGGTGAGAAGAAGATCTTCCTCGCCACCCAGCACGACGCTAGCGTCGACGAACCCAGGCCCGAAGAGATCTATTCGGTTGGAACCATCGCTAATATCGTTCAGAGCCTCAAGCTGCCCGATGGCAATATTAAGGTGCTCGTCGAAGGCGTCGAGCGTGCCAAGGTGGTTTCGGTAGGCGAAGAGGAAGGCTATTTCCGCGCCGTAGTTCGCAGCTTCAGCTACAAGGTGGAAACCGGGCCGCAGTTGGAAGCCCTGCTCAGCCGCGTCACCACGCTTTTTGAACAGTACGTCAAACTGAGCCAGAACCTCAACTACGAGAACATGATCGCCGCCATCCGGGTGGACGATCCTGGCAAGCTCGCCGACACCGTTGGCGCCAATCTCCAGTTGACCATCGAAGAGAAACAGGAACTCCTGGAAATCTTCGATCCTCTCGACCGCCTCACCCGCGTCGCCGAGTTGCTCGATATCGAAATTGAGAAACTCAACGTGGACCGCACCATCCAGGGCCGCGTCAAGCGCCAGATGGAGAAGGCGCAAAAAGAGTACT
>JBDTMC010000276.1:0-10484 GCA_039934475.1 Bryobacteraceae bacterium
AGGCTAAGGCAAACCTCACTGCTCTTTGCGCCACGTATTTACCGGGCCAATATGAGGTCGAAATCGTAGATGTGTTCAAGCAGCCGGAGCGCGCGCTCAAAGACGGTGTCCTCATGACTCCAACGCTACTGAAGGTCGTGCCGGCTCCTGCCCAGCGAATCGTCGGCACGCTCGACCAGACTGAGTCCGTTATAGTCGCTTTGGGATTGGAGGCCATTCCTTGCTCGAAACCCTCAACCGCTTGAATGCAGCCATCGCACACGGCGATGAGGATGTCCGATCCTTGATTGAGATCCTGCTCACTGCTGGGAAGCGCCTCGAGGAACTTACATCGGGCCAAGTCGATGCAGTGATTGACGTCGATGGCGGTCCGTTTGTGTTAGGTCGAGCCCAGAAGCAACTCCGTTTCATCGAAGCCGTCAAGCAGGGTGCCATCCTCAATGCAATACCGGCGCATATCGCCTTAATCGATGTCCACGGCGTCATCATTTCAGTGAATGAGGCGTGGCGGCGACATGCCCATGGCAACGGAATGCAAAGCGCCGCTCATGGCGTCGGCCTAAACTACGTCGAGGTTACCGCTAGTGCGAACGGCGAGGGCTCGTCCGGAGCCCTTCAAATCTCCTCAGGGATTCGTGCCGTTTTAGATGGCAAGGAGAATGGATTCTCGCTTGAATATCCCTGCCCTTCCCCTACCGCGCAGCATTGGTTCCTGATGACGGTGACGCCCCTTGCCCCTGGCCATCCAGGAGGAGCCGTCGTGATGCACCTTGACATCACTGAGCGCAAGCAGGCTCGCTCCGATTTAGATCATTGGGCCAATCACGACTTCTTGACCGGGTTGCCTAACCGAATGTTGCTCCACGACAGAATCGACCAGGCGATCCATGCCGCTCCAAGTCACAAAATGCAAGTCGCTGTCCTCTTCCTGGACTTGGATGGCTTCAAACACATCAATGATTCGTTGGGCCACCCAATCGGTGACAAACTACTTCAATCCGTGGCCAAACGCATCGAAGGATGCGTTGGTGATTCGGATACCGTAAGCCGTCAGGGAGGCGACGAATTCGTGGTCCTCCTGCCGCAGGCGGACCACTGGGAAAGCGCCGCCAGAATCGCGGGCAGGATTCTCCACTCCATGGCCGAGGCCCACAACATCGACGAACACGAACTTCACGTCACTACCAGCATTGGCGTGAGCGTGTATCCGGAGGACGGTACGGATGCCGAAACGCTGATTAAGAACGCGGATACTGCCATGTACCAGGCAAAGGAGAAGGGGCGTCGAAGCGTTCAGTTCTTCAAGTCGGCGATGAACGTCCGTGCCGTAGAGAGACAGTTTATCGAGGAAGGATTGCGCCGGGCGCCAGAGCGTCGTGAATTTGTCCTCCATTACCAGCCCAAGATCGACCTGAATACGGGAACCATCACCGGCGCCGAGGCGTTGATTCGCTGGATGCATCCTACCCGTGGACTGATTTCACCGGCTCAGTTCATTCCCATCGCCGAAGAATGCGGCCTCATTCTGCCCCTCGTCGACTGGGTCCTTTATGAGGCCTGCAGACAAGTCAAAGCATGGGTGGATACCGGCCTGCCAGAGATCACCGTGTCCGTAAACGTCTCGGCGATGCAGTTAAGGCATGAGAACTTTCTGAAGGACGTCTTCGCAATCCTTGAGGAGACAGGGCTGAATCCCAAATCCCTCGAACTGGAGCTGACGGAAAGCGTCCTCATGAGAGATGCGGAGGCCGCCGCATCCAGTCTCCAAACCCTCAGAGGAAGAGGAATCCGAGTGGGGTTGGACGACTTTGGCTCGGGTTATTCCAGTCTCAGTTATCTCGCCAGATTCCCCATCGATACCCTCAAAATCGACCAGTCGTTCGTGCGTGGGCTCAGCAAATCCGGAGCCGACGCCACCATCGTGACCGCCATCATCAGCATGGCCCGCATTCTCCAGCTCCGCGTCATCGCCGAGGGCGTGGAAACCGCCGAGGAGTTGGCATTTCTGCGTGCCCACCACTGTGATGAGGTGCAGGGATTCTATTTCAGTAAACCTGTGTCCGCGGATCAGTTCGCAATTCTGCTGGAAGACGGACTCCAGCCAGCACCTCTTCTCTTAGCCCCGGCTGCTTAATTCCGAGAACTCTCGCCCGCCTTTATCCCAGCGACCTTGTCGATCTGATACAACTCGTAGAACCATGCGTGCCATGCTGCTTCTGTTCGCGGTAACCGCAGCCGCCCCCGCTCAGCAGACCAATCCCCTCGCCAACGATCCCAAGGCGGCGGAGGCGGGCAAATCCAACTTCCGCATCAACTGCTCCTTGTGCCATGGACTCGGCGCCCGCGGCGGTGGACGAGGCCCCGATCTAACCCGAGCCAACAAGAAGCACGGAAACACCGACGCCGAACTCTTTCGGACCATCCACGATGGAATCCCCGGAACAGACATGCCGCCCACCATGGGAAGCATCGGTGTCGAAATGAAGGACCAGGAGATCTGGCAGGTGGTTTCGTATCTGCGCAGCATCGAGGTGAAAGCCCAGAATCCCAATGGAAATGCGGCGCACGGGAAGGCCCTCTTCCATGGCTCCGCTGTTTGTGCGAAGTGCCACATGGTGCAAGGAGTCGGCGGTCGTCTCGGGCCCGATCTCACCGCGATTGGCAGTTCGCGGTCGCTCGAATCCATCGTCGATTCCATTCGCAACCCCAACAGTCAATTGGCGGACGGCTATCAGACCGTGACAGTGGTGACCGCCGACGGGCAGCAGCGCAAAGGATTCGTAATGAACGAGGATCGCTTCAGCGTCCAGATGATGGACACCAGTGAGCGCCTTCTGCTTCTGGAACGAGACAAGCTGCGATCCTTCCAGAAAAACCCTCAGTCCCTGATGCCACCTTACAGCCCCACCGCATTGAGCGACCAAGACCTGCAGGATATAGTTTCATACTTACTAACAGCGGGGACAAGATGACAGCAAGTCTGGCGACTTCATTGCTTCTGGTATCGGTGTGTTGTCCCGGTCACGTTCTCGGCCAGGTCACGTTTGATCGCCTCTCCCACGCCTCCAGCGAACCGCGGAACTGGTTGACCTACTCGGGTGACTATGCCGCCCGCCGTTTCAGCGCTCTCGACCAGATCAACACCAAGAACGGACACACACTCGCCGCCAAATGGGTCTATCAGACTGGCGCGCCGGGCGATGGCTCCAATGGTAGATTTGAAACCACGCCCCTCGTCGTCGACGGCGTGCTCTACGGAACCGCCCAGGACGGCCGTGTGTTCGCCCTCGACGCACGCTCCGGCCGTGCCATCTGGAAGTACAGCCGTCCCGTGCCCAAGGATGTTCGGCCCTGTTGCGGACGAGTGAACCGCGGCCTCGCCCTCCTTGGTGACAAGGTTTTCGTCGGAACGCTCGATGCGCACCTCCTGGCACTCGATGCGAAGACCGGCCACTTAGTCTGGGATGTCACAGCAGCCGACTACAAACTCGGTTACAGCTTCACCGTCGCGCCCCTTGCCGTCAAGAACCTCGTCATCATCGCGCCCGCCGGCGGCGAGTATGGCATCCGCGGCTTTGTCGATGCCTACGACGCCGCCACCGGCCGCCGGCAATGGAGGTTCAACACAGTCCCCGAACCAGGCCAACCGGGCCACCAGACCTGGGAAGGCGATTCCTGGAAGACCGGCGGTGCCCCCGGCTGGATCACCGGCGCCTACGACCCAGCCAGCAATCAGCTCTTCTGGACCACCGGCAATCCCGCTCCTTCGAACCGCGGCCAGGGTCGCGCCGGCGACAACCTGTATAGCAATTGCCTGCTCGCCCTCGACGCCGACTCAGGCAAGTTGAACTGGCACTTCCAATTCACCAAACACGACACACACGATTGGGATGCCACCGAAGTGCCGGTCATCCTCGATAGGAACGGCCAACACCTCATCGTCCAAGCCAACCGCAACGGCTTCTTCTATGTCTTGGACCGCACCACCGGCAAGCTTCGTTCGGCCACTCCCTTTGGCACAGTGAATTGGTCTCACGGGAAAGATGCCGAAGGGCGGCCTGCGCCCGATCCCGACATTGAGCCCACTCCGGAAGGACGAAGGCTGTGTCCCGGTGCCTATGGCGTAACTAACTGGTTTTCTCCGTCCTTCAGTCCCAGCACAGGTCTCTTCTATGTCACCGCCAATGAGAACTGCGACATCTTCAGCACCGCCCCACAGAAATACGAGGAGGGCAGCGCCTACTACGGCAGCGCCTATCGTCCTGCCGATGATTCGCCGGACAAGGGATCCGTTCGCGCCCTCGACCCTCTTACAGGGCAGGTGAAGTGGGAATTCCAACATCTATCGACGTCCTCATCCGGCCTGTTATCGACAGCCGGAGGCGTGCTATTCACCGGAGACGCGCAAGGAAATTTCATCCTCCTTGATGCCGCTTCCGGCACCGTCCTCTGGCACTTTCAAACCGGCGGCGAGATTCACAGCGGACCAATGGCCTTTGCCGTGGATGGAAACGAATACGTCGCAGTCGCCGCGGGAACGTCGCTCTACGCGTTTGGACTTCCCATCGCGAAGTAATGTCGGTGGCGCCAACTATCGCTTTTGCCGCGTATGTCAGTAGAACCCCGATGTTATCCTGGAACGTCCAATTCTATCCGCATGCCTGACCTCCGAAACAGAGGACCTTCCATGAAACGGGACCTTGCGATCGACTACCTTCGAAGCGCCATCACAGTGGCGGTTGTTGCCCATCATTCCGCGCTGGCATACAACACGTTTTCCCGTTTTAATCCGCTTCACTACGCTCGATCAACCGCGCCGGTAGTCGACCCTGTCCGATTTTTCCCGCTCG
Organism: Bryobacteraceae bacterium; assembly: GCA_039934475.1. GTDB lineage: Bacteria > Acidobacteriota > Terriglobia > Bryobacterales > Bryobacteraceae > JBDTMC01. Next base: position 4,851 of record JBDTMC010000276.1, read on the forward strand.
ACTACTTTGTAGCGTGGAACGACCTCTTCTTCATGGCCCTGATGTTCTTCGTATCTGGACTATTTGTCGCTTCGGGCCTGGCGCGGAAAGGGCCCGGCCATTTCCTCGCTGATCGAGCGAAGCGCCTCGGAATCCCGTTTGCTGTTGCCGTCACGCTCCTCATGCCCCTGGCCTACTATCCGTCCTGGCTCTTGAGTAATGACGCCGCTCGTGGCGGGTTCCTGCGCCGGTTTTTCACCACCGACGGTTGGCCCGTCGGACCACCTTGGTTCCTCTGGCTTCTATTGGCTTTCTGCGCGTTAGCGACTCTCGCGGCCAAGCTTGATGCGCGATCCTGGGCTCGGCTGACATGGACCCCGACGTCGGCCGTGTCACTGGCTCTCGTTTTTCTGACTGCCACCCTGGCGGCTACAGTGCCCGTGCGCCTATTCGTCCCGCCCTATACCTGGTCCGGCCTCGGAGGCCCATTGGCCTTCCAGACAAGTCGGCTGTTGCTGTACTTCGTCTGGTTCTTCCTTGGCGTGAGCCTCGGCGGAGGGCACCTCGACCGCTCATTATCAGCCAGGAACCTCCGCCCCTGGCCGCTCTGGTTCTTACTGGGATTCGCGGGGTTCGCAGCGCATTGGCTACTTTCCGGCGATGCATTCCTGCGCAGTGTGCCCGCATGGATGGGGAGTGCAGTTCTGGCAGGTTGCTTCTCCCTATGTTGCGCGTTCACGAGCCTGGCATCGCTCGGATTATTCCGAGCGATGGTCCGTGCCCGCTCGGTTTGGGCAGACAACTTTTCAGCGAATGCCTATGGAATTTACATTATTCATTACCCCCTCGTGACTTGGCTGCAATTTGGCCTTCTCTCGCAGTCGCTCCCAGCGGCCCTGAAGTTTGCCATCACTTTCTCAGTCGCATTGGGCGGAAGTTGGTTCCTGACGGTCGCATTGCGCCACACTGTAGCTCGCCGTTTTCTCTGACAAATTACGTCGAATGGGATGGCCGGACCGCCCGGATCAAGACCGGGGTCAAGCGTTGGTGCGATCAACAGAGCCTGCGTGGTTCGGGCAACTGATCACTGCCCATGAATGGACGGTGCCGTTCGAGTGTTGAACTGGATAATTCACACGACGACCCGAATTGGTTCCCCTTCGTGGGCAGTTATCGAACCTTTATCGTGAGTCCCAGCCACGAGGGGCGGATCGCATTGGAGCAAGTCACCTTGGCGCTTTGCGCCTGAAGGATGCTATTCAACATGCGCCGCATGGACTTACGCTGTCCGGCGACGAACGGCAACGAATGAGCAGAACGACTTCTAGCTGGGCGGTGCGAGCTCAGCAAGGAATTCGTTTCCCACCTCTGCGAGACGCTCGGCACGCTTACGAAGCCACGCCTCGTACCCTTCGCGCGAAACCGATACTACTGCCGGGTCGATGAACTGCTGTGACAACTTGCTCTCGGTGATTTTGTAGATACTGATGTAGCTCATCGGATCCTTCGCGCTTATTCGGATGTTAATAGTTGGCCCAATCACCGCGATATTGGCCAAGGCATCGGTAAGAGGATCGCCATTGAGGTACTTCTTTGGAAAGATGTGGTGCCAGTCGGGTCTGAAATCCGACAGAAGGGACATCCCCTCGAAGCCGATCCGGTGTCCGTGCTCATCCCAGTCTTGCGCTTTGTTTCGATATGCCAGCAGGTAGAGGAAAAACCGGCCGAAACGGCCATCTCCATAATCGCGCAAGAAGTCCTCTGCCTTGAAGGGCTCGGAATGCGGGAAGCGCCGCAGCAGCCGATGAATCGCATCTAATAGCGAAACAGCATCGTTTACATCCCGTAGGTCCTCCTCAAGTGAAGTGGTTCCAGAGCCGCTATACCTGCCAAACCGTGAAGCTTGGAGGAACCAGTACAAAGCTGACCGAAAATCGGAGTTGTCGTCGAATTTCTCCAGAAGACTAATCATCGTGACCAGGGCCGCCTGAGTTGGCATCGGATCGGCGCTAAGTATTCCGTACTCGCGAAATCGCGCAACTAGGCGCTTCCAAGTGTCGGCAGTCTTGTCCCACGCTGGAGCGATGCTTTTGGTTTCCCAAAACGCGTCGGGGATCTCCCGGAACCTAACCCTCTTTGCACCGACCCCGGTGAGAGTGCGGAATAGCAGGTTGGGGTCGAGATCAAAACCGGATTCGGCAAGGGACCGAAGGTAAGGGAGGAAGGTATCTCGGACCCAGCCGGGATTCCTGGCCGCAACGACGCCGAGGTAGATGTCTGCCTCCGTGACGCGAGTTCCCCTGCTGTTCAGGCGCGAGAAGATCTCCACGACATCCTCAAGTTCGTGGTCGATGGTTACCGCCACGAGGTCTTTGTCTCGAATCTTTCTGACTCGATCAAGTCGCGTGTAAACCTCCATGGCATCCATCCCGTCGCAGAAGCCATCGATCTTGATCTGCTTGGCTAGATCCTGTAGCCCTTTCTGATCGTCCTCTCGGCTGGTGTCAAGCACGAGGAGATTGCAAATGGGTACGTAGCGAGAGCCGGGAGCCTTTCGAATTACCGCGTCCGCAACCCAAAAGAAGGGCGGCTCCTTAGCGTTGACGTCGAATCGGATATCAAATTTTCGAACGGTCTTGTTCCATTCGTCATTAGAGGGCCACCAGTAAGGCTTTCGCCCAAACAAGATGCAAAGGGCCGTGCTTCGCTGTTGTCCGTCAACCACCCAAAGGCTGGGACGTTGAGCGTCGTGAGCATGTTGTTCTTCTGCGTGAGCCCGGCTGTTCCAGACGAGTAACGAGCCTATCGGGTAATCGTACCAAAGCGATTCCGCGAGATCTCGGACCTGCGTTGCCTTCCACACGAAGCCCCTCTGAAACTCAGGGATACTCCAGCTATGATTGACGCCTCTTTCGACGATATCCCGAATCTTAATCTGCTCGTACGCCATTTCCTGATCTCCTATTCCAAAACAAACTTTGTGCAAGCCTTCAAATTGTTGACTGCCGGGATCTGACCTCCTCCACCTGAACGGCGAAGAAATCGCGGATCGTACTTTAAACTACGATACCGCAAGGGAGCGAGCAGCAGCGCGGTCAGCACGCATGTTCGCGCTGAGTATCGCAGGCGTCTTGGTAGATTCGTATTGCCTGGTTTCACGGAGAATCCCGGTTTTAAAGCTTCGCCGCAGCGTCTATTTTAGTAATATGTATTCCCGGGCGGGCGCTCAAGTGCGGTACCAGGGCGGCTTTGATGCAGACTCCGAGCGTCGCCAGCGGAAGGGGGTAGGGTTATGGCGTCTTACCCGGCGTGAGAGCCAGATTGATGAAATCCAGGATCGATACGATCCGGGCATTGCCGAAATGCCCCAGACGGAGTAAGTCCTTGTCCTCGCTGACTATAAAGTCCGATTTGGCGGTCGTCGCACATTCGAGGATGCGGTCGTCGTCCGGGTCTTCCTTTATGACGTGCAGTGTTTCGGTCGGGGAGACGTAATGCCGAGTGCTCGCAGCTTTCCCGCGCATCCTGAAGCATATGGCCGTCCCACTGAAATTTGTCGCGCAGTACGCGGTTCGTCTCGGTCACTATCGCGTCCGAAATGTCGATTCGAATGCTTCCGGCCCGCGCGTGGCCGATGATCACGGTTGCCGAGCCGCCGAAATGCAGCGCTCTGATATAGACGCTGGTATCGACGGTGGCGCTGATCACTGCCTGGGTTGGCTCAATGGCCGCGCCGCTCCGCGCGGGACTCGGCAATCAACCGATCGATGTCGGACTCTTGGATACCGAGCGCCTGCGCCCGTTCCGCGCCGTAGCTCAGTAGCTTCGCCCACGATCGCTCTTCCACATACAGCTTCACAGCATCTGTGAGTACTTCATCCACGCTGCGGTGCTCCGCCTGCGCCGCGCTCTGGATCTCCTCCAGCAGCGGCTGAGGAAGTGAGATGTTATTTGCTGCGCCCATGGCTGTTCTTATTTTACCTTCTCCGGAGATTGCTGTGCGGCCGGGCAGCACGGTTGCGGGCATCGTCGAAGAGAAGACACCAACCCTAAGCCTAGCGGCTTAGGGTTCGCGCGGGTTGCTCTGGTGCATTTTGTTCGGCTTCTGCTCGGTACGTGTCCGATCTTGTTCGGTCAATGGATAACGCAGCTGCGAGTTTCGGGAGATTCCGCCCTGAAAATCGGTGTTCTTCTTCACCAGGATTTCACTTGAAGCGCGATGGATTTCACCTTTCGCACGGCCTCGAGTTCCGTGTTGCCGTAGGCCATCACGCCTGGAAGGTCGGGCACGGACGCCAGAATTCTACCGTCGTCCTCACGTTCCGTTTCCACACGAATGGGCTCAATTGTCACCATGGCAACTCCAGTTTACAGGATAACTCCCGCCTAACGGCAAAGTGTTGATCTGGGCCACTCGGCGTATGAGCGCCTGCGGATTTCGAGGGATGGCGATCAGCGCTCCGAACTGATGTCGATCACGATTGCGAAGCGGGTTCGAGTCCTTCATGGGGTCACGGATCCACTGGGTGGGAACGCAATTTGGCTCCCCAGTCTGGACACGTTTCGAACTTTCGTGGGCCAATTGGCGCTGTGATCGAACTCATGAACGGGCAATGATTTCTGAAAGATGCGTGCTCAAGGACGACACCTGTCCAGACTGGGCGCCCAGCTTGGATGCATCTCGAACTGCCGGATCTGGCGCGCTCCAAGGCACCTGAGCGTCATCTCGACGGTTCGAGCCTCAGGTGGCAGGTTCACTCATTGGACTTCCGAGTTGTCAGCCTTTTGTCGAAGGAGAATTGTTCGGCATCGTGGAAAGTGATGCGCGAAAAATCTGGTTGCTTCGGATTGATCAAGTAGTTACGTTCGCGAGGGAGAACCGCGGACGGAACGACGAGCACAGCCGTCTCCTTTGAGCCAGCCCAGGTTGTGCCCAGGTCGCGCGTGCTGTTCGCGTGCTCGGCCGAATTCCAGTTTGGTGGCAACTCGGCGGTCGATAAAATTCGACATGGTATATCCTCTGGAATCTCAATAGGAATTGAGACGTAATCACTAGCCAACTCGCGCCCGCCCGCAAGAATCTCAAGCGCGCACAAAGCGCGGCTCTCGGCTGCATAAATGAGCGGAGTACCCTTATGATTCCACCGGCCCCCGAATTGAGCTGCACCGTTACCGTTATTGGCAGGATGCCGGCTACTCCCAATCCGGTACACGAGCATCGGCTACCAGACGCCCTGTTCGATCCTGCCGAGAACTTCTTCAATGTGCTCGATTCCGTAGGCCGTGTTCAGCACGGAGAGCGGCGTTCTGTCCGAAAGGGAGGGTACCGGCGTTCGGAGCCAGCGGAGCGCCTTCTCCCGCGAACCGAATACTTCGATCGCGCGAGCGGTCACAGTAACAATATCGTCGAGATCGACTGAAGGGGTTTCAGCCGTTGTGAGATGAACTTGTGGTCGGCTGGGTTCCTGTTTATGGCCACTCGCCACGCTGGCGGCTACCGGTAACTGAAGCTTCGAGGGAAATGCCCTTCGTTGTTTATGGGCTTGCCCTTTAGTTCGCTGCAGTCTCGCGGTGTCCGGGGAACTGCTGGCTACCCGACCGCTATGATCGTTGACTAATATTGGGCTGCCCGCGAGGTCGGCACCATTCAATTGC
>JBDTMC010000277.1:0-10411 GCA_039934475.1 Bryobacteraceae bacterium
GCGAATCATTTCACGCCGGTACATCGCCGCGCAACCGTCCGGCCAAATCACTTCCTCTACCCGATCATACTGGCCGCGGTCCAATTCGCCGCTTCCACGGCCGCGGTTTTGCCCATCCGGGTAGATTAAATGGCCGGCTTTGTCGATCTTCGAGGGATCCTCCCACACCAGGATCTTCGACGCCGCCATCCCCACATCCGGTCGTCCTTCAAACGCCGCCACAAGCGACGCCAGCCATGCCGGCTCCGCCTCCGCGTCGTTGTTCAACAACGCCACGAATTCAGCCTCGGTAGCCGCAAATCCCTGGTTGTTGGCGCCGCAAAAACCACGATTCACCGCATTCCGGATCACCGTCATCGCCAACCGTCCTGGTCTTAGAAACTCCGCTTCCACCATCTCCAGTGAGTCGTCAGTGGACCCGTTGTCCACCAGGATCACCTCAAACGGCACACCCTCCTGCCGGCACAACGATTCCAGGCAACAGCGCAATAAGTGGCTGCGATTCCAATTCACTACAACAACTGCGACGGTTCCGCGGCAAATGGTAATCACCCGACTGTTGTATTATAGCGTTTGAGCTGCCTACCCCTTGGCCTATGAGTTCTGTCGGCAAGATCCTTCGTCAGGAACGGGAACGTCAGGGCCTGATTTTGGAGAAGATCGCGCTCCAAACCCGTATCAGCCCCCGTTACCTTCAAGCAATTGAGGCAGACGACCAGTCCGGCTTGCCCGGGCTGTTCTTCTACCGCAGTTTCGTCCGCCAATATGCCGAATTCCTCGGGCTCGACGCCGCCTCAGTCGGCAGCGAACTGGAAGAGATGCTCGGTCCTGCACCCGACCCTTCCGTCACCAATCCCCACTACCTTGAGCCAATCGACCTGCCCCCGCTCCCCACGGGCACTCGCTCCTCTTCCCGCAGCCGCTTGCCGATGGCACTGGTCTTCCTGGTAATTACCATAATTGCCGCATCCGGGCTCTACGTCTTTTGGCAGCGCATGCAAAAGCCGCCGGAGGAGCACCCTGCGCCAGTCGTAACAGCCCCCGCGCCAGCCCCAGTTCCCACAAAAACCGTCGTTACGCCACCGCCTGTCGTCGCAGAGCAACCGCCCGCGCCTCAATCCGCCCCTGCTGACACGCCCAGCCTCGAGGTAATGGCGACGGAGGAAGTTTGGGTGTCGGTGACCGCCGATGGCAAGGAAGTCGTCAGCCGCGTGCTCAGGCCCGGTGAGAAGCGAAGGATCACCGGCAAAGACAAGGTAACCCTGCTCACCGGCAACGCCGGAGGCTTAGTCGTCACCGCCAACGGCAAACTTCTCGAACCCTTCGGCCCCAAAGGCCAAGTCCGAGCAATCGACGTCACCAGCACCGGAGTAGAGGTCAGGACGCCGAACAAGAAGAAGCCCGAGATTTAGGTCGCCCTTCGGCGGTCTCCCATCAACAACTCGCCGCGCCGCCTTTGCTTCACCCGGTCGTCCACCATCCGCCAGAACTTCAGGAAATAGTCGAGCGCCGAAACCAGCGCAAACACCATCACCGCCCACATCAAAACCATTCCCAAAGGGTGCAATACCGGCCAGTCCAGCGACACTATCAGGATCGAGGCTCCCACTACCTGGGCCACCGTCTTCGTCTTCCCCAAGTCGCTTGCCTTGATCACATAACCTTCGGCGGCGGCGATGCTTCGCAGTCCCGATACGGCGAACTCCCGTCCTACAATCAGAATCACCATCCACGCCGGCATCGCTTGCACCTGTACCAGGGAAATTAGTGCAGCCGAAACCAGAAGTTTGTCCGCAATCGGGTCAAGCAGCGTTCCGACGGTCGTCACCTGTCCCCACCGCCGCGCCAGGTACCCATCTAACAAATCGGTCATGGCAGCGGCCAGAAAGATCGCCAACGCCATCGAGTGATTGCTCAGGGGGACGCCAAATACGTCCACGGTCATTCTTTCGGCTACCAGCGCCGCAACCAGCAGCGGCACGAAGAAGATCCGCAGAAGTGTCAAGGCATTAGGCAGATTCATCGGCTCTCTTCACTATAAGACGCCGCCGCAGGCAACTCCAGCTTGTGGAAATCTAAAACCTCTTCAACTGCAACGCCAGTCGCTGCTAAGTCGTAGTTTCCAAATTGTCATCCACAGGTTTTTCCACAGCCTCGGGATGAGCAAGGTAGGCGGATAGCCGTTTTCGAACGGATTGCGGCACATCTGCTTCCACTTCACACACATCGCCTACGTACCGGCTTGATGTCACCCGGGCGAATTCGTGCAAGACATGCAGCGGACTACCTTCGCTCACCGGAAAGCGAAATGTCGCGTGTGTGATCGGATCCGATTGCAGCGCCTCGTCAATGACGGTGCGCAGCTTTTCGATGCCTTCGCCGGACCGTGCGGAAACGATCACCGCTCGCGAGTCCAGTTCGCTGCCGGCGTCGGTCAGAATCCGGCGTCGCAGCGTCTCCGCGTCGGGATGCTCTTCGGAAAGCCGGTCCACTTTGTTCAGCACCAGCAACTGTGGTGTCGCCGCGGCGCCAATCTCTTCCAGGACTTTCAATACATGAGCCGTCTGATGAGCCGCGTGGGGACTCGAAACGTCCACTACGTGCAACAGCAGACTCGCTTCCACCACTTCTTCGAGAGTCGCGCGGAAGGCCTTCACCAGAGTAGTTGGCAGGTTTCGAATGAATCCCACTGTATCGCTCAACAGCGCCCGCCGGTGCGACGGCAAAATCGTATGCCGCACAGTCGGATCGAGTGTCGCGAACATCTTTGCGTCCGCCAGCACCTCAGCGCCGGTCAGCCTGTTGAAGAGGGACGATTTCCCGGCGTTCGTGTATCCCACCAGAGCCAACGTGACCAGCGGGACCGCCTGCCGCTTCGAGCGTTGGATCTTGCGGCCAGACCGGACATTCTCCAAATCCTTCTCGATCTTTTTAAGACGCCGGAAGATCCGTCGCCGGTCGGTTTCCAACTGCGTTTCGCCGGGTCCACGAGTGCCAATACCGCCGCCCAGGCGGGACATCTCAATGCCGCGTCCAGCCAACCGCGGGAGCATGTAGTTTAGCTGCGCCAGTTCCACCTGCAATTGGCCTTCGCGCGTCCTGGCGCGGCTGGCGAAGATATCCAGGATGAGCTGGGTACGATCCACCACTTTGCAGTCCAACTCGCGCTCTAAGTTGCGCTGCTGGGTGGGCGAAAGCTCGTTATCGACAATAACGACATCGGCCTTGTGGAAAATGACCTGTTGTTTGATCTCCTCCACTTTGCCTGAGCCGAATAGGGTGGCTGCGTCCGCGGAAGGGCGCGCCTGCAGACTCTTCTCTGCAATACGTGCGCCTGCGCTTAAGGCCAAAACCTCAAGCTCTTCCAGACTCTCTTCAGCGCTGTAGGCGGGAATATCGGAAGTGCGTGCGCTCTTACGTTTCGGGCGATTTGTTGTTTCCAACCCGATTAGAATCGCGTTTTCGGAGGCAGCCTGCGGCAATAGGTCTCGCTATGCTCCTGGAGTTTCCGGAGGCGGCGGAGCCACCGGGTTCTGATGTGTCGGCGCACCGGCCGGAACGTGCGTGTTGGTGGACATGTGGCCAGGCTTCGAGATGACAACCGTGGAGATGGCGTGCTTAAAGATCAGCTGTTCCTGGTTATTCGTTTCCAGAATGACTGAATACTTGTCGAAGCTCTTGATGCGCCCTGAGAGTTTTACCCCACTCATAAGATATATGGTGAGGAATGTCTTATCTTTACGCGCATTATTTAGAAAAGCTTCCTGTATATTTTGCTGCGCGAGCTTCTCCATCCTACTTCCTTCTGGCCCGTTACCTTGAGGACCTAAACCGCCGTGTTTACACCGACTTCCAGATTGTACAACAAAAGCCGCAGACACGGAGCAACCGCAAGGCTACTCCTCGTGTTCATGGGAAGATGGCGCCGCCGAACTGGTCGACGCTGCCATCGACTCCAACTCCGCCCTGGAGAGGTTGCGCGGTTTGGCCCCTCCGCCCTTCTCTTTGCTTGCTCCCGCCACTTCCACGACGAACTTCGCCGCAGTCGCCAACTCATCCTCGATATTAAGGCCAGTCACGACACTCAATTTCGGAATGCGGCTAATTCCATGTTCGTCCACAATGCAGTCCATGCCGTTGGACAACAAAAATGTGACGCGTAATTTCTGCTTGATCGTTAGACGCCGGATATCGTTCAGTTTCATGCTTGCGTTAGCCCCCTAGGCGCCTGCCAGTATAAGAGTGTTGTAACACAAAAAGCCTGCCTACGTTGCCAGGCCGGAGCGGATCAAAAGAGCCGTCAGATCCGGGTCCCGGCCCATAAAACCTCGATAAAGTTGCGCCGGGTCTTCGCTGTCTCCCTTTGAGAGGATCTGCTCGCGGAAGTCTTTCCCCACCGAACGGCTGAAAATGCCCTCTTTTTTGAAGCGCGTGAATGCGTCGGCGTCCAAAACTTCAGCCCATTTGTACGAATAATAGCCGGAAGCATACGCCACCGGTCCGGAGAACAGATGCGTAAAGGCGGCGATCATGGCGTGCTCGGCGGGCAGGGGCGCCGGCGTAAACTGCTGCAACAGAGCCCGGCTCCAAGCCACGACATCGCCGTCCCGTTCGTTGTATTTGCGGTGCAGCGCCAAGTCCACCATCCCCAGGCTCAATTGGCGCATCTGGCCGTTGCCGGCCCGAAACGTCCGCGCGGCTCGCAGCTTTTCGTACAGTTCCGTCGGAACCGGCTCCCCCGTCTCGTAATGCGCGGCCAATAAATCGAGGCTCTCGCGTTCCCAGCACCAGTTCTCCATGATCTGCGACGGCAGTTCCACGAAGTCCCATGCCACGGCGGTTCCTGCCAGGCTCCGCACTTCTACTTTCGTCAGCAAGTGATGCAGCAGGTGGCCGAACTCGTGGAAGATCGTCTCCACTTCCCGATGAGTAAGCAACGCCGGCCGCTCTCCTACCGGGGGGGTGAGATTGCCGCAAATCAGGCCGAGATGCGGCTCCGTTTGGCCGGCTTTGGGTTGCCCGGTAATGAAGGCGTCCATCCAAGCTCCCGGGCGTTTGGTTTCCCGCGGATACCAATCCGCGTAGAAAGCCCCCAGAAACGTCCCGTCCTCATCGTGGATTTCGTAGTACTGAGTTTCTGGATGCCACTTGGGGACGTCCGATCTCTCCGTGACACGAATGCCATAGAGTCGCTGCACTAGATGGAACATCCCATCCACTACCCGCGGCAATGGGAAGTACGGCCGCAGGGCCTCCTCATCGAAGTCGTAGAGTGCCGCCCGCTGTTTTTCGGCGTAGTAGGCGATGTCCCATGGCTGCAGAGGTGCCGCTTCAGCCCCTTCCAACCCGCGACGGAAAGCCAGTAGGGCATCGTTCTCCCGCGCGAAGGCTTCCTCGGTGCGGTGCTTTAAACCTTCCAGGAACGCCAGCGCGGCCCCCCCACTCTTCGCCATGCGATCCTCAAGTACAAAATCGGCGAAGTCGGCGAACCCCACCAGCTTGGCCTTCTCCTTGCGCAGTTCCAGAATCCGCGGAATCAGCGGACGATTATCGTACTGCCCGCTGGAGGCGCGCGTGGAATTGGCGCGGTACATCTGTTCCCGGATCGCCGCATTGTCCAGGTAGGTCAGCACCGCCAGGTAGCTCGGGGCCTGCAAAGTGAAACGCCAGCCCTCAACCTGCTTCCGCTTCGCGTCCTCGCGGGCCGCCTCCAAGGCGCTCGGTGGCAGTCCCGCCAGTTGCGCCGGGTCCGTAATCACCAGCTCGAAAGCGTTGGTGGCATCCAGCACATTCTGGCCGAACTTGGTCGTGACTTTACTGAGCTCGACGTCGATTTCCGACATCCTCTGCTTGCCGGCTGGATCCAAATCCGCGCCTTGGCGTCGAAAGCTGTCGATCGTCTTCTTCAGGAACCGCGCCGGTGTACCCCGCAGTCCGGCCGCCTCCGGAGTACCCGCGTACTCCTTTAGCGCATTCCACAGCCCTTCATGCAAGACGACGCTCGAATAGAATTCGCTGGCGGGGCCTTCAATCGCGTTGTAGGCTTGCCGCAATGCCGGGTAGGTGACCACAGCTTCCAGGTGTCGCACTACGTTGACTGCGATATCGAGCGGTTCGCTGAGGTTGTCCAAAATCGCCAGCGTATTCGCGTAGGTTCGTTCCGGCTTGGGGGCCGCCAGCGCCTCCAGGCTCTCGCGGGCTTGTCCGATCAACGCCGTGATGCCCGGTTCAACGTGCTCCGCCCGAATCTGGTCGAACGGGATGCGATATCCGATGTGGAGAAGAGGGTTCTGCTCGTCAACTGCCATAAACTCGAATTCTAGCAGTCTCCGGAACAGACCCCCCGAACGAAACTCTACTTCTGCCGCGCCTTGCGAATTTCGGCCAGCCGCTTCTTCAGGTAGTCGGCATACTCTTTCTTCAGTTCCGGATCCTTCGGACTGCCGTAGATGTCGCTCGATTTGTACTTTCCCTCGTCGAATTTCTTCTTCGTCCATTCGTCATGGACATGAATTTCATCGGCGTTGTCACAGACTTCTTTCACCATCTGCGGAGGAATGAAGTAGATTCCTTCTTTGTCCCCAAAGACCATATCGCCAGGCATTACCGTTGTGCCGCCGATTCGCACCGGGACGTTGATGCCTGTCAGCATCACGCTGCTGATCGGAGTGGGATGAACATTCCGGAAATACGCCGCCATATCGATTTCCGACAGACCTTCGAGATCCCGCACGGAGCCGTCAATCACCACGCCGCCCGTCTTCGTCGTCTTGTAAATGTAGTAGAAGAGGTTATCGCCGACAATCGTGCCCCCCTCTTTTTTGCCGAACAGATCTACGACCAGGACGTCGCCCGGTTGCAGCATGTCGATCACAGTCTGGTTGCGTAAAGAGGAAAGTCCCGCCGCCTTTGCCTTTGCCTGTGCCACTTTGTCCACGTCTTCACGGAACGGCATGAACTGAGCCGTAAAGGCACGCCCGATCAGCTTCTTGTTCGGATGCAGCACCATGAAACCATCGGCGTATTGGTTGTTGTAGTTCTTCCGGGACATGATCGTCCACACGTCCTCGGCGGACATCCCCTTGGCCCGTTCCATGTATTCGTCCGGCACCTTCGGACGCCCGTCATCGAACCGGCCAAACGGATTCTCAGCCGTATAGTCGATCAGTTCCTGTTTTGAGATCTGGAAGACTTGCGCGCTCGCCGGAGCGGTCGCCAGCAGCGCCACCAATCCAAGGGCCGCCGCGGCCAGGCCAATTTGTCTATTCAATGTCATAGATTCTAACTCTCCTCATTCCGGCGGTTACCCCGCTGGCGGCTCCACAAACGGTCATTCGACTGGTTCGTATTCCACTGCGGCGTCGGCTCGAAGTAGCCAGGCTCCAGTAAGTGCTGTTTCATCACGTCGTCATTCAACGTTACTCCCAGTCCCGGCTTGTCCGGCACCGTGATCCACCCATGATTCACAATCGGTTTCTCCACGCCTTCCACCAGGTCGTTCCACCACGGCACGTCTACCGAGTGATTCTCCAATACAAGGAAATTCTCAGTGGCCGCCGCGCAATGCACGTTCGCCATACAGGAAACCGGAGAACCGGCAAAATGCATGGCCATCGGAATCCCGTGTTCCTGTATGGCATCGCCGATCTTCTTCGTCTCGAGAATTCCGCCCGACGTAGCCAGGTCCGGATGAAGGATATCCACTGAGTGATTCTTCGCCAGTTCGATGAAGCCTTCCTTGAGGTAAATGTCCTCGCCGGTACACAACGGCACGTTAATCGAAGTCTTGATCTCTTTCAGTATGTCGCTATATTCCCACGGCACCATGTCTTCGAGCCACGCCGGGTTATAGCGCTCCAGAGCGCGCGCGAGTCGGATGCAGGAATGCACGCCGATATGGCCAAAGTGATCGGCCGCCAGGGGTACTTCGTAACCGACTTCCTCGCGGATGGCCGCCATATAGTTCGCCATCGTGTCCACACCCTTCGCTGTTAGCTCAATGCCCGTGAACATGTGCTGCACCCGTCCGCCGCCGGTTACCGGCACTCCGTCCGGCCGCGTGATGGTGCCTGGGATATCGGCCATCAAGTCAATCCCCAAATCCATCTTCAGCCACGTAAACCCCTGATCCTTGCGCATCTTCAGACGCTTGCCATACACCTTGGGATCGTGGTCTTCCGTCGTGTCCGCATAGCAGCGAATCTTGTCGCGGAACTTGCCGCCCAGCATCTGATACACCGGCACGTTGTAAGCCTTGCCGGCCAAGTCCCACAGCGCCATCTCAATGCCGCAGACACCGCCGGCCTGACGGGCGTGTCCCCCAAACTGTTTGATCTTGCGAAAGATTTTGTCGATATTGCAGGGATTTTCACCCAGCACGCGGCTCTTCAATGTCAGCGCGTAGTTCTTGTTGGCGCCGTCGCGCACCTCGCCCAGACCGTATAGCCCCTGATTCGTATCAATCCGGATGATGGGGCACGTCATCGGCGCGCCCTTGAGGGTGGCAATGCGCAGATCAGTAATCTTCAGGTCTGAGGGCTTAGAGTTCGTGTTGACGTTTTGCGGAGCGGCGTCCAGCGTATCGTCATCCCAAAATGTCAGCCCGAGCGCGGCGCCGAGGGAAGAAACAAACGATCGTCTGTGGAGCATAACTGGCTTCACATTCTATACCTATTCAGACCATTTCGGGTCTGGTGGTCCTCAGCGTTCGCCCAGTTGGCGCTCCACCTGATTGATTGCTTTGGCGAAATCCTGAGGCGAATATATGTTCAGCACTTTGCCCTTCACGCGTCTCAGCGCGAATTGGATGGAATCGGGAAACTCCTGCCCCCGCCGGAAGCGCGACCGGTATTCGAAATAGAAGAAGGGCGGAGGCTTTCCCTCAATGTGAAGTGCGGACTGCGGCATCTTGTCGGCGAATCGCGACGCCGGACCCATCACGATCACTGCATCGGCTGGTTCAGACGCCTCCAACTCCGCATTCAAAAGATCGGCCAGCAGGTCCACGTGACCCTTGCGGTTCTGCAGCACCTTGATATCGATGAGCCCCAGTTCCAAGGCATCCATGGCCTCGGCCACTTTGCTGATCTCGGTCACTTGGAACTTGTCAGCCGCGAAGAGTTCGCGCTGCTGATCGAGGCTAAACAAAGACAGCTTCACGCTCGCCGCCGGCACCGACTCCAGTAGCGTGGCCAGGCTACCCAGCAGCAGGGCGCGGTCATAGGCGCGCAGTCGCGTGGAACGGAGCGACAGCGGCGCCGCGTGCACCAACACCGTCAGGCGCGCCGTCCCTGGCTTTGCCAACGGAGGGCGGTTTCGGAAGCTGTAGTCCCAAACCGTGGCCGGCGGCATGCGCACCGTCACCCCGCCGTCGGAACCCTTCAGTTTGACGTCAACGCTCCAGCGCTTCCGGCAGGTCCGCACCTGGTCGTCCACCAACATCCAGTCGATGGCGTACCGGCCAACCCCCAGCAGATAGCTTCCACCCACCTCCAGGCTGAGGTTGGTGTGCGGCACATTCGGCAGGTTGAACTTACTCACCAGGTAGGAAGATTTGGCGCCCTCGGCTTCGGGAGTGACGCGGATGATAACACCCCACCTATGCCCGGCGCCGAAGTATTGCTTCATTGGCACCCTCACCACGTACCCTGATTGAAAACGAAAGCCGAAGTCGATGCGCGGCTGCATAGGCATCACTTCGCAAGTCAACGTGCTGCGTTCGGTTGCGTCGAACCGCAGTAAATCGCGGTTCAGCTGGGACGGCTCTACCAGCATCTGACCAGTCGCCGCGGCCGCGTAGAAGAGTATGGCTGCTGCCAGCCTACCGCGCCGGAGGTTCATTTCCGGCCTCCACTGCGCCTTTCCTTACATCCACCTGTGACAGTAGCGCCATACCTATAGCGAAGAACACGATCAACGACAAGATGGCCACACGGTAGCTACCCGTGAGTTGCAGACCTAAGCCGAATACCAGCGGGCCCAGCCAGCTTGTGCCCTTGTCGCTTACTTCGTAGAGACTAAAGTACTCCGCCTCGCGGCCCTTCGGGATCAGGAAGGAATACAAAGACCGGCTCAGCGCCTGTGTTCCGCCCAACACCAGGCCCACAATTACTCCCATCACGTAGAACTGCGCCTCACTGGAGACAAGTGCGTAGATATACACCAGCGTTACCGTCCACACCGCCAGACCCACCATCACCGCGTTCCTGTTCCCAAACCGCGCCGCGAGCCAGTTAAACGCCATGGCTCCGCCAAAAGCCACGAACTGGACCAACAGGATGACGCTGGTGATGGTGGCCATGGGCAGTTTCAGTTCTTCCTGTCCGAACGCCGCGGCCAGCACAATCACGGTCTGGATGCCGTCGTTGTAAATCAGGTAGGCCAGCAGGAAGATGATCGTGTGGCGATATCG
>JBDTMC010000278.1:0-10390 GCA_039934475.1 Bryobacteraceae bacterium
TGGTTCGGCCATCTGGACGCCGCCATCGCGCAACTCGAAGCACTTCCCTTCCCCTTCGTCGACCGCGCCGCTCTCGAGTTGGCCTTGGGCGTCGGACGCCGCCGCGCCCAACAAATCCTCCAACCCCTCGTCCGCCATTCCATCGGCCGCAACGGCCTCGCCGACCGGGACGAACTGATTGCCCATCTACGCCAGATCGCTGCGGGTGACGTCGCCTTCTACGAGAACCGGCGGCGCCAGCGGCTCTCTGCCGTTGTCGAGGAGTGGCACCGCCAGGCTCACCTACAGCCCCGCGTGCTCGTCGAAGCCCCCGCTGCCGTCGTCAACCAGGAAGTGGAGACTTTACCCCCGGGAGTGTACCTAGCCCCCGGCCGCATCGTG
Organism: Bryobacteraceae bacterium; assembly: GCA_039934475.1. Classification (GTDB taxonomy): domain Bacteria; phylum Acidobacteriota; class Terriglobia; order Bryobacterales; family Bryobacteraceae; genus JBDTMC01. The sequence continues at coordinate 382 of JBDTMC010000278.1, forward strand.
CTCGAAGACTTCTCCTCCCCAGAAGAGGCCAAACAGAAGCTCCTCGCCCTAATCATCGCGATCGGCAACAACCCCGACGAGTTTGACGCCCGCATCAGCTGAGGTTCGCGCCGCTGAGTGTCCGCACCGCTGAGATCCAGTTTCTCTCCATCTGCGCAAACGCCGCAGCTATGGCTTGGTACGGAGGAGTGGATAGCATCGCGTTTGATTCCTTATCCGTGTGTTCGCTGAACTGAGTGATTTAGCCGCGAAGCTAATTGGAACTGACGCAAGGCATCTCCAATTGATCTTGGCCTGCCATCGAAGATGCATTTAACACTTTTTACAGTCAGTATCTGGTAGCTATCCGGTATCTCGAAGCTATCTGGTAGTTCTCGGATAGGCGTCGTCATTTCTTTAGCTATCCTGATAGCTAACCGATATCTATGATATTATTCCGATGTCAATGCCTACGATTGTCTTTGCTAACCCGAAAGGTGGCGCAGGAAAGTCGACCGCAGCCGTGATTCTCGCGACGCAGCTTGCGCGAAGAGGAGCGAAGGTCACTGTCCTTGATGCCGACCCGAACAAGCCGGTCTCCGAATGGGCCAAACGTGGCGCTCCCGAGAACATTGTAGTTGTTGCCGATATTTCCGAAACCACAATTATCGACGAGATGGAGGCCGCCGCTGAGAAAACACCTTTTGTAATCGTTGATCTCGAGGGAACCGCGTCAATGATGGTGGCCTATGCGATATCCCGGGCGGATCTCGTCATCGTTCCGACCCAGGCTTCGCAGTTAGATGCCAAACAGGCCGCTAAGGCTATTATGCTCATCAAACAGCAGGAAAAAGCCTTCCGGAAGAGTATTCCTTTCTCAATTCTCTACACGCGAACCAGTTCAGCGATTCGTACGAAAACGCTGTCCCACGTGCAGAGTGAGTTTAAAAGGAACAACATCCCGTCGTTCCGGACACACCTGCATGAACGCGAGGCGTTCCGTGCATTGTTTTCATTCGGCGGATCGCTTGAAACGCTTGATCCCCGCAAAGTTGGCGGCCTCGATAATGCCATAGCCAACGCACGCGAGTATGCGGCTGAATTCGTTCACTTGATTCAACCTGCGGGGAAGGAGGTAGCAGTCCATGGCTGAGCGAGCAGGATTATTCGAAGGAGATCTCGACCTGTCACAGTTCACGCCCCAGCAGGCAGCGAAGGCTGAACGGCCGCCGCCCGAAGCCGTTCGCGCGGTTGCCGAAGGCGCTAAGTTCCAAAGTAGGGAGCCAAGCACGCCGACAAGACAACGCCCACAGAGGCGCTATCGCACTGGACGTAATATTCAGCTGAACACGAAAGTGACGGTGAGCACCCGCGACGGATTCTACGAAGTCTCCGATCGCTACAACTGGGTGCTCGGCGAAACGCTCGAAAGGGCATTGCAGGCGCTCAGACGCGAGCTCGAAAAGGAAAACCCGACCACGTAGATTTTGGGCCTCAACCCAAGGGAGATCGATGACCAACCGCAAGGATAACAGCAAAGGTCTCGTCAGGGCAGGGGACATTCTTGAGCAGAACTTCTCCTCCATTACGCCGCAGGAGACCCCGAACGCCCAACCGCCAGTTAAACCTACCGAGTTTGCAAACGGGCAACTGAGCCTGTTTCAAAACTTCCTGTGCAATACGGAAGAAGAGCGGGAGCGCTTTTCGAACGCTATCGACCTCTGGGATAGCGTTCCACGCTATTCCGTCAGCCGTCAAGCACAGACGAAGGCTCGGGAGAACGGCAAGTTTCTGGATAATCACACAGCCGTTTTTCAGCACCGGGACCGCACCTACACCGTGACGATTTCGCCGGCTCGGGTAAATGATCTTGACGGCAGCCAGCGAGACTATTACCCCAGCACGACGGAGGAACTTGTTGAAGAGGCTCTCCGGAAGCTCGCGATCGATCAGTATGCCGGATTTTTCGACAAGCCCACCTTCCGTAGCGGCGTCGTTTTCACGATTTACCAGCTGCGCGAGGAGCTCAAAAAACACGGCCACACGCGCTCGTATCAGGAGATCGTCCTGGCTCTGAATATTCTCTCCAAATCCGTTATCGAGATTCGAGAGAATACGGGAAAGGGAGAATTGCTGGCGGTTTCACCATACCTGCCAGCTCTTATCGCTGTCTCACGCAATAAACTGAAAGACGATCCCACCGCCAAGTGGGCTGTTCAGTTCCACCCGTTCGTGACCGACAGTATCGACAAGGTCACATACCGGCAGTTCAACTACGCACTATTAATGTCACACGACAGCAAGTTAACACGGTGGCTGCACAAGTACGTCGTTCTCAAATGCACGGGTGCCGACTTGGTCAAGCCTTTCAGTATTCACTATGCAACGATCAAGCGCGACAGCGGCCTCCTAAATGAGTATGCTCGTGAGCGTGCTGCGATCGATGCCGTCGAGAAGGCCTTCGAGGACTTGAAAGAAAAGGGCATCTTGCATCGCTTGGAGCGGAAGAACGTCACCGGTTCTCGAAAAAAACTTCTCGACGTGGTTTTTTCAATCTGGCCGTCGTTTGACTTTGTGAAGGAAGTCAAGGCTGCCAACAAACGTCAGAACGCCGGCGCGCTGGTTCTTTCCCCGGTAGGTTTAACTGGCGGATTGCGACGCAACACAGTAGGTACGACTGGCGGATTGCGGTAGGTTTAGATGGCGGACGCCCGGTTTTCCACAGGCGACTCGGTAGGTTCAACTGGCGCTTAAGGTTAAAGCCGGTAGGTTCGGGTGGCAGCTCCGGCGTTTTCCCAGCCTGAACCAGCTACACGCGGTAGGTTTGGATGGCGGGTGCCAAGACACTCGGTAGGTTTAAGTGGCGATTCACCCCCTACCGGTAGGTTCTAGTGGCGTTAACCGTAGCTATATCCTTTAGAATAAATCGCTTGCAACTCCTTATCCTTTTAGCCTTCTAATTTTAACCTTCTCATCCTATAGACACCCCAGATTGACGACTGACCCACCGAGCCAAGCCCAAAATCAGCCCACTCACCAACCACAACGCCTCCAGAAGGACAACAATAACTTCAAAACACCGAATACCAAGAACTGGGCTATCGAGAAATCCCATCAGACTCTCCGGGAAACCGCCGCAGTCCACGTCCTGACTCAATCTCGTTTGGGTGGTTTTCAGGCATCTCAGATCGGCCCGAGTTGATTCCGTCCTACAAAAACAAACAACTAAAAACGCGCACCCGAGGCCGGAAGGCTAAAATGAACCGACGCCAGGCCGAGATGGCCACCAGGGCGATCTCGCGAGCGGGTGGATGGCCGGAGCTCATTACTGGTGCTTGAAGTGTGGCGCAATGCTGCGGAGTTTCACCGAGCCAGCACCTACGGGCCGCGTGCGAGAATAGCACGCCTGCACGTCTGAGACCCGGAGGAGGATGGGTGTTTTACATACATATCCGCGACGGCTGGCGCGGCGCTGCCCGCGCCCGGCATCACACCGATGTAGTGCGGACGCGGCAACGCCCGCTGACAGGTAGCAGTCTCGATTCGGGCATTCTCACCTCAACTGGGGTTGGCCGATGCCTCTGAGGCCTTCTTGCCGCCGCGGGCAATGGGGCAGGGAAGACCAGCGGCGGGCTTTCCGACGATGTGGTGCTCGACAGCACCGCCAGCAACCGGAACACACCGAGGCTGGTGGGGCAACGCTGGCAAGCACGTGCCAGACAACAGTGTTACCCCGCCAACGGAAGGAACTGTTGATCTGACGGCGAAAGAGAAATATCGTGAAAAGAGAGAAGCCACTCCATGGAATCCTCAAATCCCGCCGCTCCGATCTCCCCGACTCCATCTACACCGCCCGCGGAACTGAGCATGGAGGAGCGGGGCGATCAGCTAATGCGGCAGGCCATCACGAATCTGACGCGCCGTAGCGCAGGAAGCCGCGGCGAGGCCCGCCCACGGGTTGTAGCTTTGGTTCCGGGTACGAACTACCTCTTGAGATCTTCTAATACCTAAGCGCGCTTAGGTTATAATGGCTCGTGGGCTCACTGCAGGTTGGCGGCATTCGATTCGTTATCTACTCCAACGACCACCCACCACGGCATCTGCATGGTTTTTTGAGCGGGACCGAAGTGATCGTGGATCTGCTGGCAGACGGCAACGTCGCGCTGGCAAACCGCAAGGACGCGATTCGTCCTTTCAACGCCAAGCGCTCCGAGGTGAAGAAGGTCCTGACCGCCGCGGCGCATAACTTCGAGGCTCTTGTAGCCCTGTGGGAGGGAATTCATGGGAACGCATAAGGTAGTCACCACGGACGCCGAACTCGACGCGGCGTTGGAGCAGGCTAAGAAGCTGCAGGAAGAGCCGCGAGTCACCGCGGTGGAGTACAAGGATAGCCCAGAGCTGGACATGCTGGTTCTGAGATTCAACGATGGCCGCAGGCATTTGATTGCCCGCGAAAATATCGAGGGGCTACAAGATGCCACTCCGAAGCAAATCGCTCAGGTGGAGATTCTGGGCAGCGGCACGGGGCTGCACTGGCCGGAGCTACGACTGGACCTTTACGTTCCAAGCCTCCTGCAGAACATCTACGGAACTAAACGCTGGATGGCCCAGCTCGGCCGGCGCGGCGGCATGGTCAAGAGCCCGGGAAAGCGAAAGGCATCGCAGACCAACGGCCGCAAAGGCGGGCGACCAAGGCTTACAACGTCGCTCGCCTGAAGCATTCGACCACGAGGCCCCGCCAGTTCATCGTTCCGGATCGCGCAGCAGGAGACGAATTCGGCGGCTCAGTGGGATAAATCGTGGGGCCGTTACGACGTAGTCGCTGCAGGATAGACGGCGCCGGTGCCGCTGTATGCGTCTGGCATCAGGTCGATGGAGTGCGGACGCGGCAACGCCCGCTGACGGAGAGCAATCTCGATTCTGAAGCCTGTGTGGAAAAAGGTGTGGTCCTCGGCGCAATGATCTTCCACCAATGCCACCACCGGCGGTTCTACCCGGCACTGTGGCCACCAACATGGGGTCACTCCTCCATTGGTCAAAAATTGCACGCTAAGGAGTAACTCACGGTTTGCTGACCCTGAGGGGGCGCAATTTGCCGTTCTGAAGCCCGGCATCCTTTCGCCAGTGATAATCGCCGGTCAGGTTGATGTGCTCCCACTTGAGCGGTGAAAGGTGGGCGAGGGTCTCGTCGGACACGGCTTGGCCGCTCTGGCGGATCGCGGCGACCGCCTGCTCAAGATAAACCGTGTTCCAGAGAACGATGGCGGCGACCACGAGGTTCAACCCGCTTGCGCGATGCCGCTGGTTTTCGTGCGTTCGATCCCGGAGTTCTCCGAGCCGGTTAAAGAACACGGCCCTTGCCAGTGCATTTTTCGCCTCGCCTTTATTGAGCCCGACATGAATGCGCCGCCGCAGTTCTGGGCTACTGATGTACTGGAGCAGGAACAACGTCCTTTCAACCTTGCCGAGTTCTCGCAACGCTACGCCCAGCCCATTCTGACGGGGATAGGCGCCGAGTTTGCGGAGCATCAGGGAAGCCGTTACCGAGCCATGCTTGATCGACGTGGCGAGACGGAGAATTTCATTCCACTGGCCGACGACCTGCTTCCTATTTATAACCCCACCGATGAGCGGCGCGAGCGTGCCATAGGTAGATGGCTTCTCCACGGTATAGAGGCGCGTGTCGGCAAGGTTGCGAATACGTGGAGCGAACCGAAAACCAAGCAGATGACACAAGGCGAAGACGTGATCGGTGAATCCGGCGGTATCGGTGTAATGCTCTTCGATGTGGAGGTCGGATTCGTGATACAGCAGCCCGTCGAGCACATGGGTCGCGTCCCGCACGGTTGCGCTTATCAGCTTGATATGGAACGGAGTGTATTGGTCCGAGATGTGAGTATAGAAGGTCGCGCCCGGGTCGTTTCCGTAGCGGGCGTTGACTGACCCCATTGCTTCTCCGCTACCCCCGGCTTGAATCGCTGCCCATCAGAGGAGCTCGTCGTTCCGTCGCCCCAGTGTGCGGCGAACTCTAGCTGATAATGATGGTTCACTATCTCGGCGAGCGCCTTCGCGTAGGTCTCATCCCGGATGTGCCAAGTGGCGATGCGCGACAGGGTCGAGAGCGAGACGCCAGGACACGCATCAGCCATCCGGGTGAGCCCAAGATTGATGCCATCGGCAAGAATGGCTGTGAGCAGCAGGGCACGATCCGATACCGCGTCCCCGGAGCGGAGATTGGTGAAGTGCCGCCCGAAGTCGCACCAGCTATCCACTTCCGTGAGCAGATCGGTGATCTTGATCCGTGGCATAAGCCCATAGGCTTGACGGGTCAGCAGCTCCGCTTCATCAGACTCTTGATTGTCGAGCGGCGTGATCTTCAGCACGCCGTCCGTAATGGAGGCGTCGGGCAACTCCTTGGCCTGGGCCAGCCGGTCTACGCGCAGGAATTCCGCATGAAGAAGCTCGCTGCGTTGAGAGAGGTATTTTTCGGCATCGAGTTCGATCGCCAGCGGCAAGCCTGCCGTTCGCATGGCGGCGTATGTCTGTGCCGGCAGCAAGTAATCATCGAAGTCCCGATATCGGCGGCTGCCGGTAACCGATAGATCGCCGGAGCGCAGACTCTTTCCCAACTCCGACAGCACGCAGGTTTCATAAAATCGCCGGTCGATGCCCTCGTTTGTGAATACGTGCCGCTCCCAACGGGGACGAACGAATCCACGCGGCGCGTCGTCTGGCACCTTTCGAGTGCCGGTCTTGTTCAACTCCCGCAGCAGCTCGACTGCTTTCATAAGCTGTTCGCACACCGGGGATGGCCGGAACTCGAAAGCATCAATGAACTGCGGAGCGTACCGACGAAGCACCGGGTAACTGGTGGCGATCAACGCCAGCCAGTCGAATTCACCCGGTTGCGCCAGCTTTTCGGCTTCGGCCACGCTCGCCGTCAACTCATCCCATGGCAAAACCCCTTCCACGGCGGCGAACGGATCGGCATTCCTGATCTTGGCGTCAATCAATGCCCGGCCAAGCGCGGCGTAGCGCTTCAATGTCTCATTGATTGCCTTGCCGTTCTCCTGAAACTTGCCAAGGTGTCTCCGCTCCGCCTTTTTGAATTGCTGACCAAGATAACGTTCGTGCATTTCCAGCGCCTCGTCTGTCAGGACCGCCATCGCATCGAGAACCCCGGCGACGAGCGTCGCGTATCGCCGATCTTGGCTGAACGCCCTGAGGTGCGTCACGTCCGTGTTTGCACCTTCGCGGGCGATCTGCATAAGTCGGTTTTGGTGTAAACGAGCAGACCAAGTGACGGGGATACCCAGAGAACGAAGAAATGTGAGACGTTCCAGGCAGGAGAGGATGTTCGTCGGATTTGCAGCCCCAAGCGACTGACGGACCCAGCCGAGATAGGTTTGCCGCGTTTCGCCTCGCGATTCGAGCAACCCATCAAGTTTCAATCGTTGCTCTGGCGTGAGATCGGCGGAGAGCGCGGCGTAGGCTTCGCGTCTTGCCCTGGCGCGACAGGATAGCGCCAAGCGTTCGACCACGGGCAGAGTGGGAACCACTATCCGGCGTCGGCGAACCTCAGCAACGAGCAAGGGGACCAGCGCCAGACCGTGGTCGGTGCCGCGGGCCTGCTCACTTAGCCAGGACGAGAGCGTCCGGTACTCCTTCACGCCGAATGCGGTGAAACCGTACTCGCGCATCACTTCAACTGCATGCTCACGCCGGGTCTGATCCCGTTCGGCATAACTGGCGAGGTCTGCCGGGTCAGCGTCAGCCTGTAGCGCGATGAACCGAAGCATCGCTGCCGGCATGATCTCTTCCGGTGTCCACGCACGGCCGGGATGCCGCAAGAAGCACAGTTGCGTTGCAACGCCCAGCCGGTTCGTGTCGGTCCGGTGCGCAGCTACAAACTCCAAGTCGGCGGGAGTGAGTGTGTAAAGCTCCTCGTACTCCCGCAGACTGGTCGGGAGCGCCAGGACCTGAACGCGTTGGGCTGGAGACAACAAGTCCTGCCAAGGCATTGCTATCCTCCTGTGAATAAACTATAGTTTTCGGACATACTGTTATCGCATGCCAAAACCCCTGCACAAAGCTACTATTCCGACCCCGGCCCGTAAGGGGGTTTTTGGACAGAGGGGGAAAGCCCCTCGCGTCGGGCTGTACGCTCGCGTTTCGACCCACGATCAGCAGACCCTCCCCATGCAACTGTCGGCGATGAGGAGCTATGCCAAGAAGCGAGGCTGGACCGTCGCCGTCGAAGTCGAAGACGTAGGTTCTGGCGCGACAACCCGCCCTTTGCGAGAAAAGCTGATCGAAACTGCCAGGCGGCGAGAGATTGATTCTGTCATGGTCTGGCGGCTTGATCGCTGGGGACGGTCGCTGGTAGACCTTGTCAACACGCTTCAGGAATTGACGGCGCTCGACGTGGGGTTCGTTTCGCTGAGCGAAGCGCTCGATCTCACCACCCCGAGCGGCCGCGCTCTCGCAGGCATGCTTGCCGTGTTCGCGGAATTCGAACGGGATATTTTGCGGGACCGGGTAAAGGCGGGAATCGATCAAGCCCGAAAGGAAGGGAGACCGCATGGGCGGCCAATGACCGCAGGTAAACTTGTGTCGGAAATGAAACGGCTTCGCAAGGACGGGATCAGTAAACGGGCCATCGCCAAGCAACTCGGGGTTAGCCGCACCTCGGTTATCCGGTGGCTGCGTTCCAGGAAGCGCTCCTAGAACCTCGTCAGGTCGTCCCGCACCAGTTTCCTCTACACTGCGCAAGGCAGTACCCATCGTCAAGATACGTGAAACGACGAAGACCAGCAGCAAAACCGTCGGCCCGCCACTACCCTCGCGACCGTTCGGAGAACGCTTGGAGAATTACTCTCGTGTTCTTGTTAATCGAAGCCAGAATCTTTGCCGTACAAACCGCCAGCATCAGACCCACAACAAGCACCACCGTAATCGCCGTATGTTGGGCGGTGACTGGTTGATCGAAGGCATAGTAGCAGCCGCCAAACGCTAGTAGGGTTACTACGATGACCTTGATTTTGTGAACCCTCTCCGCCTTCTCCGCGCTTGCCAAGGCATCGCGGATAAAGCGCTGTTCGTCGGTCGCTTGTTTGGTTGAATCTTCAATGTTCATCGTTTTGCTTTCTCCAAAATAGATTTGCGAAGTGTGGCGACACCATACGCCAGCCTGGATTTCGCGGTGCCAAGCGGGATATCAAGGATCGCCGCAGTTTCTTCCAATGAAAAATGCTGTTGATAGTGAAGCAGGATGACGGCCCTGCTCGCGGGCGAGACGCGTTCTACAAGCGCGAGGAATTCGGATTCGAATTCCGCCAGATCAGGCGGCTCCGGCGCAGGCAAGTCATTGATGATTCCAGGATCGGTCTCAAACTCCCGCCAGCGTTTCTCCCGGTGTAAATGCGCGAGGGCAACCCGGGTTGCAATCCGCTGTACCCACGCTCGAAAAGCTCTGGGTTCCAACAGGAATCGAATTTGCCGGAAAATCCGAAGAGCAACTTCTTGCAACACATCGTCAGCCATGGTCGGACCAACCATGCCTCGAACGTAACCTCGCAACGAACGGTGGACGCGGATCAGCAACTGTTCGAAGGCCCTGACATCGCCAGCTTGCGCCCTCAGGACCAGTAGGCGTTCGTCGTCCTGCTGATCAGTCATAGTCTCATCTACTCATAAAGAGCGGAGACTCCTGTGAAAGGTTCGAAAGCCCGGCCGCTAAAGTGTTTGGGTCTCAGTTCGGCATCACATAGCATCGCGCCTGCTCAACGGCGCACCGTAGAGTTTCCGTGCGACAAGCCTGCGCGGCGGGGGGAAGCCGGTCAGGGCCTCAAGCTCCCTTAGCGTGCAATATTTGACCAATGGAGGAGTGACCCCAACATCAGCTCGCCGATCTCCGTTAACGCCGGAGGCGGCAATTCCGGAACCTTCATGGCTGACGCCTTCGTCACCGGCGGACACACCAGCAATATTTCAACCACCATCAATATCAATGGCGTTGCGAATGCTGCCC
>JBDTMC010000279.1:0-10383 GCA_039934475.1 Bryobacteraceae bacterium
AAAGACTTACGGGAAGCGCGGCGAGGCGGTGGTCGCGAAGAACTTCGCTGCCGTTGACGCGTCGCTCGCCAACCTTCATCAGGTGGACGTCCACACTGCCATCACCAGCACGTTCGATCTGCGGCCCCCAGTGCCTGCGGCGGCGCCCGACTTCGTCAGAAACGTGCTCGGCGCCATCATCTCCGGTGACGGTGACTCCCTGCCGGTGAGCGCCATGCCCATCGACGGAACCTTCCCCACGGCCACCGCGCAGTGGGAGAAGCGGAACATTGCGCTCGAGATTCCAGTGTGGGACGACCAGATCTGCATTCAGTGCGGCAAGTGCGTCCTGGTTTGCCCCCACGCCGTGATCCGCGCCAAGATGTACGATACCGCTTATCTCGACAAGGCGCCCCAGACCTTCAAGTCCGCCGAAGCGCGCTGGAAAGACTACAAGCACCTCAAGTACACCCTTCAGGTAGCGCCTGAGGACTGCACTGGTTGCGGCCTCTGTGTCCAGGTCTGCCCAGTGAAGAGCAAGAGCGAATCGAAGCACAAGGCCATCAATATGGCCGACCAGGCTCCGCTGCGCGATCCCGAGGCGAAGAACTGGGACTACTTCCTAAACCTGCCCGAATTTGACAGAAAGCCGCTTTCTCTCACGCAAGTGAAGGACATTCAAATCCTTCAGCCGCTGTTCGAGTTCTCCGGCGCCTGCACGGGTTGCGGCGAAACGCCTTACATCAAGTTGATGACCCAGCTTTTCGGCGACCGCGCCATCGTTGCCAACGCCACTGGATGCTCTTCCATCTACAGCGGCAACCTGCCGACAACGCCCTACGCCTCCAATGCCGACGGCCGCGGTCCGGCATGGTCGAACTCACTGTTCGAAGACAACGCCGAGTTCGGTCTCGGCATGCGTCTCTCCATTGACAAACAAACCGAGTACGCCCGGGAACTGGTGGGCCGCCTCAGCGCGCACATCGGAGACGAACTCGCTAAAGAGCTTCTCGACGCCGACCAAACCTCGGAAGCCGGCATCGAGGCACAGCGCGGCCGTGTAGCCACGCTGAAGAGCAAGGTCGTGGGCGTCAATTCGCGCGACGCCCGCGACCTGCTAAGTCTCGCCGACGTTCTCGTAAAGAAGAGCGTGTGGATCATCGGCGGCGACGGTTGGGCCTACGACATCGGCTACGGTGGCCTCGACCACGTCTTTGCTTCCGGCCGCAACGTCAATATCCTCGTGCTCGACACTGAGGTCTATTCGAATACCGGCGGCCAGATGTCGAAGTCGACGCCGCGCGGTGCTGTAGCCAAGTTCGCTGCCGGCGGCAAACCCTTCGCCAAGAAAGACCTGGCCCTGATGGCGGTCGCCTACGGGTCTGTCTACGTCGCCCGTGTCGCCATGGGTTCCAGTGACATGCAGACCGTGAAGGCGTTCAACGAAGCAGAAGCCTGGAACGGGCCCTCGCTGATCATCGCGTATAGCCACTGCATCGCTCACGGCTACGACCTCCTGTATGGTTTGGAGCAGCAGAAGCTGGCCGTGCAGTCAGGCCATTGGCCCCTGTTCCGCTACAACCCGGCACTGGTGGCGGCGAGCAAGAATCCGTTCCAGCTCGATTCCAAGGGACCCTCGATTCCACTCGAAAAGTATATTTACAACGAGACCCGCTACACCATGCTCCGGCACAGTAATCCGGAAGCAGCGGCCGAGCTTCTGAAGTTGGCCCAGCAGGATGTCAACGACCGCTGGCGCCACTACGAGTACTGGGCGAACATGTCGGCTCCGGCGGCTGCCCCAACGGAAAGCCACTAGCGGAACAACGAAAGATTAAGGAGAGCCATTAGCCATGATCGACCTCAGCACCACCTACATGGGATTAAATCTGCGGAGCCCGCTGGTGGCCTCCGCCTCGCCCCTGTGCAAAGACATCGGCAACATACTACGCCTCGAGGATGCCGGCGCTTCCGCCGTTGTCCTGCACTCGCTCTTCGAAGAGCAGATCACCATCGAGAGCCAGGAACTGGACCGCTACCTCTCGGAATCCACCGACAGTTTCGCCGAAGCCTCATCCTACTTCCCGGACATGGGTTCGTACAACATCGGGCCGCACGGCTATCTGGAACACATCCGCAAGGCCAAAGCCGCGGTTGACGTGCCCATCATCGCCAGTCTTAATGGGATTTCTACGGGCGGCTGGATCCGCTACGCCCGCGAGATGGAGCAGGCCGGCGCCGATGCCCTCGAACTCAACATCTACTACCTGCCCACCGATCTGGAAATGACCTGCGCCCAAGTGGAGCAGATCTACTGCGACCTGGTAAGCCACGTCAAAGCCAGCATCCGCATCCCCGTGGCCGTCAAGCTAGGCTCCATGTTCAGCGCGATTCCGAATTTCTGCAAGAGGATGGACGAGGCTGGCGCCGACGCGCTGGTACTGTTCAATCGCTTCTATCAGCCCGATTTCGACCTCGAATCGCTGGAAGTAGTCCCGAATCTCACACTCAGTGACTCCAGCGAACTCCGTCTACGGCTTCACTGGGCGGCGATCCTGTTCGGCCGCATCCGTCCCGACATCGCCATCACGGGCGGCGTTCACACCGCGGAAGATGTCATCAAATCGGTTATGGCCGGCGGTCGCGTGGCGTGCCTGACCAGCGCCCTGTTGCGTCACGGCCCCAGCTATCTGGAGCGTCTGGAAGAGGATATCCTCGATTGGATGGAGCAACACGAATATGAGTCTGTCCGCCAGATGCGGGGCAGCATGTCTGCCGTGTCTGTCGCCGAACCAGCGGCATTTGAGCGCGCCAACTACATGAAGGTTCTCTCCAACTACGCGCTGCGCTCATCGCTTCGCGCATAAGTCTACATATGTGCGCACAGGGTAAAGAACGATTGCCTGTTGTCTCGATCCCGTGCGCGGATTGCAAAGGCGCCCGCTGTCCCCGCCATGGGGGCTGGCGCGGCGTCCTCGCTTGGATCCTCTGCCGGCTCGGCCTCGCGACTTAGCTATAGGTAGCGCGGCGACCTCTTGTACTCAAGCAAGCGCCGCCATCTGGTTACACTCGTGCCAACCAAATGCGAAGAGGGCGGAGCCGCCTTGCAGCGGCTCCGCCCTCTTCTTATGTGCTGACTGATCGTGCCGACTAGTTCGCTACGTTGGCCACGACAGTCGCCGAACTGGAGTTGCCGGCCGTGTCTGTAGCCTTGATCGTGAACGTGTGAGATCCGTTGGTGGCGGTGCGTGAATCCCAAACGATGTAGTATGGCGTGGACGTCAAGACACCGAGTTGGACGCCGTCGACAAAGAAGGCAACCGATGCCAGGACGCCGCCGACTTTCGGAAGTGTGACCACCGCCGGGGATCCCCAGGCCGACTTGTTCCCCGTTGCGTCCGTCGCGCGCACCTGATACATGTACGTCGTTCCAACACCAACGTCGTAAGTGGCAGCAGAGAAGGCTAGGGTCTTGGTAATCGTGGAACCGCTGGCCGGTTTCGACACGGAAACCGTCGGCGCCACGTTGTCCGGGTTCGGTGCGGCGTCGGTGTCGAGGAAGTTCGTGTTCTGGATTCCGGTCTGGAGCAACCCGAAGGCTCCTGCCGTGCCCTTTCGCTTCTGAATGTCATAGCCGAAAACGCCAACGCCGTCGGTCGACGCGTTCCAGGAGATGTTGATGTTGGGTGTACCCGCATTGGCTCCGGTGACGCCGGACGGCACGGTCGGCGCCTGCCAGTCCTTGGTGGTCGCGCAGGAACTCGGGCCGAAGTCAGATAACAGTAGGACCAGATCCTGGGTCTTGATCTGGTAGCAGTACGTCGTATTGGACTGCTGTAGGCCGCTGTCCGTGTAGTTGAGCGGGCTGGCGGTGACTTTCGTCAGGTAGTTGAACGGTCCGCCGGCAACACTACGGTAGATGTGGTAAGCACCGATGCCGGCCTGGCCGGTGTTATCGGTTGCGCCTGACCAGGCGATTCTCATCGAAGAAGTCACCGGAGTTCCCTGCACCACGCCGCCCGCCGTCACAGTGGTCGACGTCGGTGGGGTGGGAGGCGTGGTGTCATTCGTGCAAACGGAGGGCAATGTGGTCGCGGTCTTATTGTTCTTGAAGTCGAACGCGGTCACTGTGTATACGTAGCATTTCCCATTCGCCAGGCCAGTCTCCTGGAAGTTGTTTTCTATGGTCGTGACGGACGTCACCCCTTGACGCGCGATCGTGTACTTGTAGATGCCGGTGTCGTCAGACGACCCCAGGTTCAGTACAATCTGCGTCGGATAGACCGTCGAAGTCACCACCGGAGCCGTCGGAGGAGTGACATCGGCCGGGTTCATGATCAAGTTGTACCAGGTGCTACCTGTGGTCGATACGGAGGGCGTAGTGATTGCCGTACCAGCCGCTGCCGCTCTCAGATTGAAGAGATCGGAGGGCGGCAGCGTCTGCGTGCTGCTGTCGTAGATGATGTACGCACGGAGGTTCTGCGACCAGAATGCCGCCATGTAGTCTACATGCTGGTAATACGACCAGTTTGTGATCGCTTGCAGGAATTGGGTATCCAGCTGCGCCCAGAAACTGAAGACGTCACGCCCATAGATCACGGAGGAAGGATAGAACGGACTGTTGAATTCCGAATCTCGCACTTTATACGCCCACGCTTCGGAGATCGTCAGCTTCTTACCCGCGTTCTTGGCGATGGTCGCAATCGTATTCATGCGCGACAGAAAGTCGCGGATTACCGGATAGATGTGGATGTCGATGGAATCGAGATTTGCAATCGCGGCGTATCCGTTGATGTAGTCGAAGGGGGTCTTCCCGTTTACATCGTTCGGCAGCCAGGGCCCGATGCCCGCGCCGATTGGCATGGTCGCGCCCGTCGCTTTTACCGACGTTAGGATAGTGTTCAGCAGGTTGAGACTGCCGGGCAGCGTGTAGACTTCTGGCTTGCCTGACTGCATGGCTTCCGTGTCGGGTTCCTGCAGTACGTTGAGGTAGTCGGGCTGCAACTGCGTCGCGATCAACGCCGCCTGGCTCGCCCGGCCGTTCATGTAGTCGTTCAGACTCAGCGAGTTGTAGTAGGGCGACACGTTCAACGGCGAGAACACCGGATCCGAAAAGATGGCGCCGGTCTCGACTATCAGTTTTAGGCCGGATGCCCGGATGGCGGATGCAACACCCTGATAGAAGGTCAAGTACGCTGCCGACTGGCCGCCGTAGGCGTCGAACCCAGCGTCCAGGACGGGATAATCAATGTTGACCACCACTCCTTTGGCGCCCATCGCCTTCAGTCCCCCCAACTCACGCGTCATGGAATTGAAGTTCGCCGGAGTTAAAATAGTGGCGCCGCTATTCGAATTGGCGGTCGACAAATGGGCTGAGAACGTAACGGCTGGCTTCGAGCCATTCCAGACCGCGAGCGTAGAATTATTAAAAGAAGCGATCGAAGTCTGCATAGTACTATTCAGGTCCTGGTACTCTGCAGGCACCGTTTGCGCTTGGGCAGCAGTACTCGCTAGCCCTGAAAAAAGCGCGGCAAACATAGCCTTAAATATAATCTTTTTCATGGTTTACTCCTTTTACCCTCTTAGCTCAGTCGATTTGTTGTGACTGGTTTTCAATCTTTTCGGACGTTAGTACTGAGTGTTCTAGGACTATCAGTACTACACAATCGAGTATAAGGGCATGGTTGGGGTTTTGGCAATAGAATTTTTGATCAACATCCCTGCCGTGGGAGTTGGCGGTAGATGTGTGGCGCCCTTCCTGTTCCTTCGCACGGAATCGGGAAGGGCGCCTTTGTGGTGTCCACTCAACGGTGGTGACTAGCCCGAAACGGCAGGTAAACCTATGGACCCTTGGGTGTCAGGCAGTTACGGCGTAGTCAGCAGGGCCGCTACCGATTGCTGGGAACAGTTGCCCGCGGCGTCGCAAGCGGCGGTACGGTACGTGTAGGGAGTGTGGCCAGTGGTTGATCGGTCTGTGAAAGCCGTGCCTGGCACTGCGCCGCTGATCAGAGTCAAGGCTCCTCCTTTGGCGGCGCGGTACACTTTGTACCCCGTGACGCCGATCTTGTCGGTGCTCGCTTTCCACGTAACGTTCACCTGAGTGGCCGAAACGGCTTTGGCGGCTACGGCCAGCGGAACCGTGGGAGGAGTCTTATCGGGAGTCGTCACGCACAATGTAGCCGTCGCCGGCGATGTCCTTCCCACCGTGTCGATTGCCACCATGTTGTAGCAGAAGCGTGTCCCCGTCGGGACGTTGGCATTGCTGTAGGTTGTTAAATTGGCGGCAACAGTGGCGATGACTGTCGGCAATATACCATCCAGGCCCCGATATACCCTGTAGCTGGCGACCTTTACGTTGTCGGTTGAGGCTGTCCAACGCACAGTGACCGCGGTTCCGGCCAAGGTGACCGCGAAATTGCCGGGTTGGGTGGGTGGCGTGACATCCTTCGTCTGAACCGTCACCTGCGTGGGCGAGGGGGCATTGCCCGCCGCATCGAAAGACGACACCATGTACGTATAGGAAACACCATCCGGCAGTCCGGTGTCATACCAGGTCGTGAAAGCCGTCGTGCCGAGGGGCGTCCCGTTTCGGACCACTTTATACCCCCCCACGCCGACGTTGTCCGTTCCGGCCGGCCAGTTCAGCAGAATGCTGTTCGGATAGGCCGTCGCAGTGATCGATCCCACCGGCGCAGGCGCCACCTTGTCGGGTGACGGCAGAATGTAGCCGGACCAGTCGCGGGCGAGACCGGTAAAGGTGCCGGCTAGCATTGCTGTGGTTCGAACTGCTATCGCGGCGTCACCGAGTTCCCGGTAACTCAGTCCGGACGTGTTCGGAGAGTAGTCGACATAGCCGCGGAAGCAGCCGCCCTGGAAGGCGGCAAGAAATTCGAATTGTTCATGGAATGAGAATTCAATCATCGCTTTCACGAAGATCGAGTCAAGAGGCATCCAGAAGCTATAGTTATCCCGGGCGAAGACCTGGGCCGGGGTTGCCGTGCCCAACTCGGTATCCGACACCTTATTGAGCCAGGCTTCCGACATGCCAACCTTTTTGCCCGCTGCATGCGCTCTGTCGACGATGCCCTGGGCACGAGTCAAAAAGTCGCGGTTCACCGGATAGACGTGCAGATCGATGAAATCTATCGAAGTCGTTGAAAACGGGCTTATGAACGCGTCCCAGTTTGTCATCCAGGAACCAACTCCGGCGCCGATTGGGATATGTATACCAGCGGCCCGATACGCCGTCAAAATCTGGTTTAGCAGCGCCAGACTCCCATCCGGCCTTCCCAGTTCGATCTTGCCGGTTTGACTCGCTTCCGTATCCGGCTCCTGAATGACCGAGAGATAGTCGGGAGCCAATTGTTGGGCGATCAGAACGGCATGCGCCGCCCGTCCTGCCTTGTAGCCGTCCAGGCTCAGCGTCTGGTAAAAGGGCAAAACCGCAACGTTCGATAGAATCGGATCGCTGAATAGCGGTCCAGTTTCGATGATTACCTTCAAACCGCGGGCGCGGGCCCCCGCAATCACGGATTTGTAGAAGTTCAAATACTCCGCCGCATGTCCCCCGAACGGATCGAACGTGGAATCGAGAGTCGGGTAGTCAATGGACAGAGAAATTGCTGAGTTGCCGATGGCCTTGAAGCCATCCAGTTCTAAGTTCACCCCGGTCATATGGCCGGATTCCAGCAATCGCGTGCCGAGTGCGGAGTTGGCTGAACCAACGTGAGCACTGAATGCCACCGCCGGACGCGTGCCTGGCACCGACGGTGGAATCGTGTGAGCAAACGTCGTAATCGACGCCTGCATGGCGGAATACATGTCTTGATACCCGGCCGGTACCGGGGGATTTGCCTGCGTCGCCGCCAAGGCCAGCCCTGGTGCTAAAGCAACCGGCAGAATAGTGGAGAATATTACTGCGAACCGATTTAGTCGCATGGTAGTAAAAAACGGACCTCCATGGCTCCTCCGAACTTGACCCGGAAGAGTTGATATTGATACCTGTAACTCCCTTATCGGCTCCACTTTCGCGTCGATGAGGAGTGATTTCGGGAGTAAGCAACAATTCCCACGGGACTAGTAAAGTTCGTTGCCGGATCCGGTACGCCGCCTATGGTCTAGAAGTACCAGAGTACCCACCATTCCGGGCGAAAGCCCTGATAGAATGAGAGTCACACCCCGCTTTGGACCAGCACTAATTTGACTAAGGAATTCATAACGCGAGCTCTGCCCGTCGCAGTCGGCCTCGTGATCGCTTTTTGTCAGCCAGAAGGATTGCGCGCGGGCGGCATTGAGAGTTGGAACACAGTCGAAGCCACTGTCGCCCACGGCTCGCGTTGGCGGCTGGATTGCGGCGGCTTCGTGCGTCTGGATCACAATGTCACCTACGCCTATGACGACGGCGTCCGCTGCCGTACCACGGTCCAGCTTACGCAGCGTTTTAGCCTGATTGGGGGAATGCTCAGTCGTTGGTTGGATAAGAACGACAAGGGTCACGTGCTCGAAGAACGGCCTTTTGGGGGCGTCGGTATCATGATTTCGAAGGCGCCGTTGCGTATCGAATCCGCGACTGAAGTGGAGCGCTTCCTCTATCCGGGTGGGAAGCCGGCGTATACCCGCTATCGCTCGCGCATCGAGTTCGAGAAGCCGAAACGGCTGCTCGCGCCCTATTTGGCCGAAGAGCTGTTCTTCAACTATGCATCGGGGCTGGTCCGCACACGGACAACTGCTGGTTTACGGCACCGTATGGAAGGTGGCGGGCGTGTCGAGTGTGGGTATCAGTTTCAGAATGACCTCACCAATGGCGCCTGGGTTCCGAAACACGCCATCCGCACGGCCTACTACTTCGGTGAGATCTTCCGCAGACATTAAACATTAGCCCTTAAAATGCAAAACGCCCGCCCAGACCTTGCGGCCGGGGCGGGCGTTTGTGCTTGCAACTGGACTAGTTTAGTAGTCCATCTCGGGGCCGTGACCACCGGGTCCACCCGCCGGAGCGGACTTCTTCTCGGGGATCTCGCAGATCATCGCTTCCGTGGTCAGCATCAGGGCGCTGATGGAGCTGGCATTCTGCAGGGCGGTCCGGGTCACCTTGGTCGGGTCAATGACGCCCGAAGCGACGAGGTCTTCGTACACTTCCGTGGCTGCATTGAATCCGTAGGCGGGGTTGTCGGAGCTGAACACCTTCTCCTTCACAATGGCGCCTTCCAGACCGGCGTTGCCGACAATCTGGCGCAGCGGCTCTTCGCAGGCGCGGCGGATGATCTCCACCCCGATCTGCTCATCGCCGGGAAGAGTGAGGCCGACCAATGCCTTCGACGCGCGCAGCAGAGCCACGCCGCCGCCGGGAACGATGCCTTCTTCCACCGCAGCGCGGGTGGCGTGAAGAGCGTCTTCCACGCGGGCCTTCTTCTCCTTCATCTCGGTTTCGGTGGCCGCGCCGACTTTGATCACCGCGACGCCGCCGGCCAGCTTCGCCAGCCGCTCCTGCAGTTTCTCGCGATCGTAATCGGACGTGGTCTCCTCAATCTGAGACCGGAGCTGCTTAATGCGGCCCTCAATCGCCTTCTGGGCGCCGCCGCCGTCGATGATGGTGGTGTTGTCCTTGTCCACCGTCACGCGCTTCGCACGGCCCAGATCCTCGAGGCGAACGCCTTCCAGCTTAATGCCGGTTTCTTCCATGATCGCTTTGCCGCCAGTGAGCGTTGCGATGTCTTCCAGCATTGCCTTGCGGCGATCGCCGAAGCCCGGAGCCTTCACCGCACAGCAATTCAACGTGCCGCGCAGCTTGTTCACAACGAGAGTGGCCAGCGCTTCGCCTTCCACTTCCTCGGCGATGATCAGCAGCGGACGGCCAGCGCGGGCGATCTGTTCCAATAGCGGCAGAAGATCCTTCATGTTGCTGATCTTCTTCTCGTGGATGAGGATGTAGGGATCTTCAACCACCGCTTCCATGCGGTCCGGATCGGTGACGAAGTAGGGGGAGAGGTAGCCGCGGTCGAATTGCATGCCGTCCACGGTCTGCAACTCGGTGAGCATCGTCTTCGACTCTTCCACCGTGATCACGCCATCTTTGCCAACCTTGGTCATCGCTTCCGCAATGATGTTGCCGATGGTGGAATCGCCGTTGGCGGAGATGGTGCCCACCTGGGCGATCATCTCGCCGGTTACCGGCTTGGAGAACTTCTTCACTTCTTCAACGACTGCAGCTACGGCCTTTTCGATGCCGCGCTTCAGCGCCATCGGGTTCGCGCCGGCAGCCACGCTCTTCACGCCTTCGCGGAAGATGGCCTGTGCCAGAATGGTCGCGGTGGTGGTGCCGTCGCCGGCCACATCGGAGGTCTTCGAAGCAACCTCGCGCACCATCTGCGCGCCCATGTTCTCGAGCGGATCCTTCAGCTCGAT
>JBDTMC010000280.1:0-10380 GCA_039934475.1 Bryobacteraceae bacterium
CGAAATACTCGGGACCAGGCAGGATGGAGAATATTGCCCTTGGCCCCGAGAAACTCAAGAGGAACAAACGGGTTCACTACCCGAAATCACGTCAATTGTCCATGACTTGCGCAATCCGTTGTCCACAATCCACGGTATTGCGGAGCTATTGATCGACTCCAGCCTCTCAAAGCCTCAGGTTCAGCGCGTCGCCCGTCACTTGTTTGGCGCCTCGGTCCGAATCAAAGACTTGATCGACGAGTTCCTCAACCGGTATAAAGGAGCGGAGAAGGGTACAAGGCCTGCCG
This sequence comes from Bryobacteraceae bacterium, assembly GCA_039934475.1. Classification (GTDB taxonomy): domain Bacteria; phylum Acidobacteriota; class Terriglobia; order Bryobacterales; family Bryobacteraceae; genus JBDTMC01. Next base: position 288 of record JBDTMC010000280.1, read on the forward strand.
GAATTCGTGAATTGGTCGGCAGTGCCGTAGATAAGGTCGCACTCCTGGCCGAATCTCAAACCGTCCAAATCATTCAGGACGTGCCACAGGACTTACTCATCACGCTCGACTGGAAACGCATTGAGCGCGTCCTGGTCAACCTGCTGGTGAATGCGCTCGACGTTATGCCCGACGGGCGAACTATCCGAATTTCGGCGGTTCCTCAGCGCCACTCAGTGTTAATCAAGGTTCGCGACACCGGCCCGGGGATTGCTCCCGAAATTCACGACCGGCTCTTCCAACCCTTCGTCACCGCGGGTAAGAACGATGGAATGGGCATCGGTCTTGCCGCTTCAAGGCAAGCCGTCATCGACCACGGCGGACAAATCTGGGCGGAAACAGCCCATCACGGGGCGTGCTTTGCGTTCTGCTTACCCACCACTAAGAGTGCGCTTCGTGAAATCTGCAAGCCGTCGCTACTGTCTGAGCAATATCCGCTTCCGTGTGCACAGCCGAAATAAACCCGGCTTCAAACTGCGATGGCGCCATGTAAATTCCGTTGTCCAGCATATGGTGGAAATACTGCCGGAACTTTGCCGTGTCCGCCTTCTTCGCCGTCTCCCAGTCCGTCACCGGCTGGTCAGTGAAGAAGAACGTGAACATCGATCCCACGCGATTCACCGTCAACCCTGCAGGTGCATTCGACGTTAACTGCGCCCCTAACTTCTCGATGTGATCGTAGACTTCCGGATGCGCCTTCAAATGCCGTAGCATCGCGAGGCCCGCGCTTACCGCCACCGGATTCCCCGACAGTGTCCCCGCCTGGTACACCGGACCCACTGGCGCCACCTTCCGCATGATCTCCGCGCGCCCGCCATACGCCGCAATCGGCAGGCCTCCGCCAATCACCTTGCCTAGCGTAGTCAAGTCCGGAGTAATCCCGTACAACTGCTGCGCCCCGCCCGGACTTACCCGAAATCCGGTCATCACTTCATCCAGAATTAATAACGCGCCGTGCGCCGCCGTCAGCTTCTGCAGGTGCTCCAAATACCCCGGCTGCGGCGGTACGCAACCCATGTTGCCCACCACAGGCTCCACAATCACGGCCGCGATCTTGTCGCCGTACGAACGGAACGCCTCCGCCACGGCTTCAAATGAATTGAAAGGCAGCGCCACCGTGGTTTCGGCGAACGCTTTTGGCACGCCCACCGTATCGGCGATACCCAAAGTCGCCATGCCAGACCCGGCCTTCACCAGCAGCGAATCCACATGCCCGTGGTAACAACCTTCGAACTTCACTGTCAGGTCGCGCCCCGTGAACCCGCGCGCCACACGCAGCGCGCTCATCGTTGCTTCTGTGCCGGAGTTCACCAGTCGCACCATCTCCATGGATGGCACAGCGTCGCGAATCATCTCCGCCAGCTCAATCTCCCGTTCGGTAGGCGCCCCAAAGCTCGTGCCAATCTCCAACACCGCCTCAAGCGCCGCGATGATGTCCGGATGCCGGTGTCCCAACAGCAGCGGACCCCACGACCCCACATAGTCGATGTATTCATTCCCATCGACATCGTAGATTCGTGATCCGTTCCCGCGCGCAATAAACGGCGGCGTCCCGCCAACACTACGGAAAGCTCGAACCGGCGAGTTCACCCCGCCTGGAATTGATAGCTGCGCCCGCGCAAACAGGGCTTCGGATTTCGATCGGTTCATGTGCGGTTTTCGTTCGGAATCAAACGGCGGAATAGGAAATTCATGACCAGTTCGTGCACTGTCCCGTTCAAACTCTCGAACAGCCGCACCTTCAGGTCGCCATAGGATTGCGACCCGGAAAACAGGTCCTGCATCAGCTCCTCAAATCGCGGGCTACGGCGCATCAAATTCACCATCCGTGACGGCACTGACCGCAGCAGGAACGTACCCAAAAATACTTTCTTCGCGATACACGATCCAAACGCCAGATCGTCGCCAAAATCGCGCGCGATCAATGACCGGTAAGCCTGCTCTTTCGCCGCCGGCTCCGTGCTCTCGTCTAACAGAATTTGGCTCGCCAAGTCGCCTGACCGGATCGCGTAGTACAACCCTTCACCCGTAATCGGATCCACCAGGCCGGCCGCATCGCCAGCCGCCAGCCAACGCTCGCCCGCCACCCGGTTCCGCTTCCATGCCGGCGTTTCCAGCGCCGGCAGCATATGTCCGTAGAAGGTCGCGTCCTTTCGCGAAATACCCTTCTCCTCCATATACCGTTCCAGCCTTACTCGCAGCGCGCTCGCTGGTTCACCCTTGCCGCAAATCCCCACTGACAAATGGCCGCACCGTGGAAACACCCAAATATAGCCTTCCAACTGCGGTAGGAATTGGATATCGATCCGGTCCTGGCTCCCCGGAACGTAATATCCCAGCGCGTACATCGTGTCCGCCGCTCGCCACTCCGTGCCCACGCTCCGCAGGGAATTCCGTGCGCCTGTCGCCACAATGCAGTAGTCCGCCTCCAGCGTCGCCTTGCGCGTGCGAATCTTCCATCCCGTGCTCGCCCGTTCAATCTCCAGCACGCGATCTTTCTCAATTTCCGCGCCGGCGCGCTCTGCCCGTTCCAGCAACATCCGGTTCAAATCGAAGCGCGAATAGATCAACAGCGGCTTCGTCAGGTGCAGGGTCGCCGAGCCCGCGTTGGGAGCCGCCAAGCACGTCTCCGTCACAACCTTCTTCGGCGTGTTGTTGTCGATCAGAAACGGATACTGCGAATAGGCCTTCCACGTGAGGCCGCCCCCGCATGGCTTCTCCCACGCCAGTTTCTCGTCGATAACCGTAGTGCGCACACCGGCCGCTGCCAGCCGCTCTGCGGCCATCGCGCCCGCCGGTCCGCCACCCAGGATGGCAACCCGTTTCATTACTTCGTCGAGGGGGGAGGAGACGCAGGCGTGGCCGGATGTCCGGGCGGCATCGCTTCGCCGCCTGTGCCCATTCCCGGCATTCCTTCACCGTGCGGGCTCGCCCCGCCGGGGCCCGCTTTACCCTTCACCACCCACTCGCTTCCTTTCCGTTCTAAGGTGTATTTCATCGACATCCCACTACCCGGCTCATTCGAACCCTTCGGGCGGATCGACACAACCGCATCCGCCTCGTTGTCCCGAAACGTCACTGAAGATACATCCACCTGTACAGACGTCAAGCCCGGCTTGCCCGCCAGGTACTTCACAACACCCTGCCGGACAGATTCTGAATTCTGAGAGGCGCGGTTGCAGGCACTGCAAAACAGTAGCACCGCGAAGATGAGAGGCAGTTTCACAGACCGATTATACTCACAACCTCAACCCCCTCCGGCCTATAAGATGTACTGGGACTCGCCGCGGTGTGAATTCTATCGCTTGAACTCGTCCTGGCCCACCACCCCGCTGCCTTCCCGAATCGTTACCAACCGGTGTGCCTTGATCCCGGCCACCTTTTCCAAGTTCCCATTCGGCCACCGGATTTCCAGGTCCGCCGTCGCCGCGTCACCCAAGCCAAAATGCAGCCGCCTGTCGCTCACCGAATAGAAACTCGATTGGCTCAGAATCTCCTGCGCTTGCACGTGCCCGCCATACTTCGCCGTCACGCGCGCCCCAATAGCGCTCTTGTTGCTTTTCACGCCCTCCAACTTCACCTTCAACCACTTCCCGGTCCCGCTCACATCGTTCCTCAACAGCGAGGGCGGCTCGTTCATGTTCACAATCAGCATGTCCATGTCGCCATCGTTATCGAAATCGCCAAACGCGCAGCCGCGGCTGGGATGCGGGGCTGAAACTCCCGGTCCCGCCTCATCAATCAGTTCCTCAAACTTGCCCTCGCCCAGATTCCGAAACACTACCCGCGGCGTCCGGTACGGGTAATTCGGCAGGGCCTTCTCCACCTCCGGATACACGCTTCCGGTGACGAAGAACAAGTCCGGCCATCCGTTATTATCCAAATCCACCATGCCGGCGCCCCACCCGATAAACCGCGTCTCCACGCCCAAGCCGGCGCGGATCGTGGCGTCGTCGAACATCCCCTTGCCATCGTTCTTATACAGCACGTTGGTATCGTCGGAAAAGTGCGTCTTAAACACGTCCAGGTTGCCGTCGAGATTGAAATCGCCGATGCCGAGCCCCATTCCCGCCTGCTCCATGCCGTCTTCGTTCAACGCCAGCCCGCGCTCCAGACCCTCCTCCACGAAGGTCCCATCGTGTTTGTTCCGGAAGAACAGGCTCGGCGTGGAATCGCACGCTACGTAAATGTCCGGCCAGCCGTCGTTGTCAAAATCGGCCGCCACCACGGTCATTCCATACGACCCGCGGGCCTTGCCAATCCCCGATTGATCGCTCACGTCCACAAACTTGCCCTTACCGTCGTTGCGATAAAGCGAATGCCGACCCGTCGGCAGCCCTCTCGGTCCGCAATTCACCGGAATGCCCTTCCAATTGCAGTTCGCGCTGCCGCCTGGCTTCGGAACCGACTTAAAATCGAACTCCAGGTAATTCGACACAAACAGATCCAGGTGCCCGTCACGGTTGAAATCGACAAATGCGCAACCCGCGCCCCACCGCGTCGTCTCGCCCAATAAACCGGCTTCCTTCGTCACGTCCGTAAACGTCCCATTGCCGTTATTGCGGTACAACACGTTCTGTCCCCAGTACGTGATAAACAGGTCCTCGAACCCGTCGTTATTATAGTCGCCCACAGTCACTGACGACGCCCATCCGGTCCGCTTCAGTCCCGATTGCTCCGTCACATCCGTAAACGTGCCGTCTCGATTGTTTTTGTACAGCCGGTTGGTCGCCTCCGCCGGGGCCCCCTCCAGCCGTGTACCCGACAGCAGCAGAATATCCAGCCATCCATCGTTGTCGTAGTCGAAGAAGGCGCACCCGCAGCCAATCGTCTCTACGATGTAGTCCTTCTTTTCCACACCGCCGTAGATCACCGGATGCCTCAGGCCCGCCGCCTCGGCCACGTCCGTCAATCGCGCATGAAACGGCAGCCCGCTTGGTTTGCCCCGCGGTTGGGCCTTCACATTCCGCGATGCCACGCCCTGCGCCCGCAACAGCGGTCCAGCCCCGCCAAGTAATGCCAGCATCCCCCGCCGGCTCAGGTTCTTTAACTCGCGCGTCACTACGACAGTATACGGTTACTTGCGCTGCTTCTTCCCGGCCGGCTTCGGTGTAAACACCGTCAGCAGCGTCTTTTCCAGCTGATCTTTCTCCGCTGTCGTGGCCACCGCGTCGAAATCCCCGGGACGTTCCGCCATCAACTCCCGCACTCGTTTCAACCACTCCAGCGAAGGCGCGGCGGAATCGCCTCCCAGCAGTTCCAGCGAATGCTCCACGTCGCCGGCGGCCCGGTAGCAACGCAGCGCCCCTTTAGGATTGCCGGCGTCCAGGAAATGCTGAGCAGCCGCGGCAAAATCCCCAGCGCCCTCTTCGCAACGGGCTATCAACTCCGGCGGTGCCGCTTCACTCCCCGCCAGAATCCCCAACGCTGGCTGGAAATCGCCGTCCTGGCACAGCCGTTCCGCAGTCTCCAGCCGCACCTTCCGAGTGCGTTCCAATTGATCGGGAAACTCAAACATCCGGTACATTGTGGCAAGGCCCGCTACTGTTCTGGCAGCCAGCTCCCCCGTCCTGGTCTTGCAGATCTCTTCGATCTTCTCCACCCAGCCGTTGGCCCGCGATGACATCTCATCAAGAAGCCATCGTTCCACCTCGTCACCCCGCTTCAAGAGGAAGAAGGCTACAGTAAACGGACTACGGTCTACTGAGTGAAAGTCGTCGATTGCGTCTCGATACTCCAGAATCAGCTGCGACGTTGTTTCCTGGCCAGCCCTACGCGTCGCCAGGGCGGCCTCCGCAAACATGTCGGAATCACCGGTTTCCTCCGCCAGGTCCACATCCCGAAATGCCACAGCAAACGCTACCTGCGCCCACGTCAGATTGGTCGAGATCCAATGCGGATTGGTCTTGTCGTCAGGTCCTGACCGCAAACTGTCCGCCAGCCGCACCGCCAGCATCGCCCGTGCCCGAGCCAGTTCCGGCTTCGTCTCCAGATATTGCCGCGCATCCAACTCGCACAGCCGGATCCTTTCTTCCACGTCCAGAAGCTCTTCGTCCAAAGTCTTTAAAACGGCTTCCGGCGTCACCGGCCTCAACCCCTCGGGGCCCGTCCGCTCCACGTCCAGGAAGCTGGTCACCTCTTCCACCGTCTCGTAGTCGGACTCTACATCCAGCCAGTACAGCCGCTCGGTCGGACGGCTTAGGGCCACACGCAACTGGTCGATCGCCAGCCGCTTCGTCAGCGGTTCCACGTCAAACGACTTCGACGCCCTGTCCGGCTGTTCCAGAATCTCCATCATGTGCGGTCCCGCATCCAGCACGCATACGGCGCTGAAATCGAGGCCCTTCGCTTCCGCCGTCGACAACACCCGTGAGTGCAGCCTCTTGGGAACCCACTCCGGAGGCTTGTCCCCCAGGTACACCACGCCTAGCCCCTCACGCTCCAGCAAGGTGTCCAGCAGCGACTCCAACTCCGCTCCCGGAGCCGCCGTGCAATACACAATCTGGTCGTAGGCGTCCTCGTCCACCTCCGTCTCGCCACCGCCACTCGGCCGGTCCTGCTTGGCGAGGTTCCCATACAAATCCCATGCCTGGTTCACCAACAATGCGATACGCCGCGGGCTGCGCACATTCCGCGCTAGCTTGAACTCCTCTGGAGTCCCCAGCATCTTGTGCAGCATGTCACTTAGCCAGCCCCATTCAAAGTCGCTCGGACGCACCGTCTGCGCTTCATCCCCCGCCGCCAGAAACGTCACGTTTCGCCCCTTTGCCCGAACCGCCGCCGCCATCCGCACCAGAATCAGCGCCTCCACCGGCGTCAGGTCCTGAACCTCGTCTATCGCAATGCAGTCGTAGTTCAGGAAATGCAGCGGCGTCTCTTTCCCCGCCGCCTTCCACGCCAGCCACAACTCGGGAAACAGCGCCTCCACAACGTCGCCTGTCTGCCGTTTCCTCAGTGTCTCCCACGTTCCCATCAACGCCGAGGCCGCATTCGACCCCAACGCGCGCTGACGCCGATCTCGATACACCTTCGGCGTCAGCCACGGATGCAACCCCGCTTCAAATCGTCCTGCGTTTACTGGCACCGCCTCACCCACCACATGCGCGTAGATCTCATCGAACAGTGCGCCCCGTTGATCCACCCACGGCCCCAATGTCCCCACCGGAACCGAAGCCGTTTCTTTTAGAAACCGTGCCCGCGAAGCGCCAACGGGCTCGTACTCTGCCGACACTCCCAACAACTCGCGCACCAGGCGCGGAAACGGCAGCACTCGGAAATGGATGTCTGGCGACGCCAGTTTGTCGAAATGATCGCGCGCCATTGAGGCAAGTTCACGCGAGTAAGTGACGTACAGAACACTTTTTTCGGCGGACGCCTCGGCCGCATTCCACAGCGCCGTCGTCTTGCCGGAACCAGGGTAACCCTTCAGTATCCGTACGCGCGCCTTCGCTCCGGCAAAGCGGTTCTGCTCCTCCGTCCACGGCTTCGGAACATACGAGTCGCCTCGCACATCCGCCGCTCCCAGCGTCATGTAGTTCTCACCCAGGGATTGCGGATTTAACGGCGAGTGATCGTCATGATGCCGGATGTCCCGCAGGAAAATCGAACCGCTCGGAGCCTCGCCGAACCCCGGCGCGTCTACAACAGGCGGCGACCCTTTCGGAGCCCACCACGCGTAAAAATGGCTCCCGCCGTTACCGCCTAGCCGCGACCGCCGCCACCCCCGGTTGTCCCCTCTCGTTGCCTTAAACGACTGTCGCCGCTCGTCTACCCACAACCGTTGCAGCAGCAGTGCCGCCTTTTTCCCTACTGGCGAATTCCGGTTTTCGGCCAGCTTCTCCAGAAACTCCTGGTGGCAGTACAGAGGATTGCCCGGCTTCGCTCCTTCAAAAGGCTCCGCCGTCATTCCTACTCCTTGTAATTCCGGTAAGCCTCGTCCAAAACTTCAACCACGTGAGCCACTCTCTGCCCGCGTCCATGCTTCTTCACACCTGCTTCCAATTGCAGCAGGCATCCCGGATTCGCCGTCACAATCAGGCTCGCGCCCGTCCCGTTGACGTTCACCATCTTCTTATCCAGAATCTGCATCGCCATCTCGTTCTGCACCACGTTGTAAATACCGGCGCTACCGCAGCAGATGTCCGAAAATGGCATTTCACGATACGTCAATCCCGGAACGGCGGCCAGCAAACGCCGTGGAGCCACCTTCACTTTCTGCCCATGCGCCAGATGGCACGAATCCTGGTACGTTGCCGTCGCGTTCACCGCACCCATCCGCGGATTCAACTCAATGGAGGCGAGAAACTCCGTTACATCTTTCATCAGACTCACAAATAGCCGCGCCTTCTCACGATACGCCGTGTCCTCTTCCAGTAACTCGTGATACTCCTTCAAGGTTGATCCGCAGCCCGCGGCGTTGGTAATTATGGCATCGAACTTACCATTCACGCAGGCGTCGATATTCACCCGCGCCAGCTTTTGTGCGTCTTCTTTTAATCCCGAATGCAAGTGCAGCGCCCCGCAACAGCCCTGGTCACCGGGTATCACCACCTCGCACCCGTTCTTTTGCAGCACACGCACCGTCGCTTCATTCAACCGCGAAAAACACACATTGGCGATACATCCCGCCAGAAACGCTACCCGGTACCGCTGTTCTCCTTCCGCCGGAAACGTCTTGCCGACATTTCGGAAGAAGAAGGGAGCCTCCGCCGAAGGTGCCAGGGATTCCACTTTCCCCAACTTCCCCATCAGCGACAACACATCGCTGAACTGCACCAGCCGCCGCAACCCCGTCGCCTCGTACAGATACAGCAACGTCCCGGCAAATTGCAACGCTCCGGGCGACGGCAGAAGATGCCGGAAGATCAGGCTGCGGAATGCCCTCACATACCAGGGACGTACAGCGCGCGATTCAATGTCCGCCCGCGCGGCCTCCACCATCCTGCCGTACGGCACCCCCGATGGACATGCCGTCTCGCACGCCCGGCACGCCAGGCACAAATCGATATGTTCCTGATACGAGGGGCCCGGCTCCATCTCGCCGGCCGCAACCTTCACCATCTGATACACACGGCCCCGCGGCGAGTCCATCTCGACGCCTAACTCTCTATAAGTTGGACACGCGTTCAGACACAGCCCGCAATGGACACATTTATCCAAATCAACCTGCGCTGGACCATGTACATGGACTAACTCAGATGCGCCCATAGAGCCTCCCCGCATTTAGTAGATTCTTCGGATCCAGCATCGCCTTTATCTTTCTCATGGTCGCTAAGTCGACGCCCGGTCGAGGCCACCGTTCGCCCGCCGTCTCGCCGTACTCCATCACGCACAAAGTCTCGGTCTTCTGCATCCAGGCCGCGGCCGCGCCGGCATCCGTAAAATGCCCGTACAAAACGCCGTTCCCGGCCCGGCAGACCACCGCCCCCGGCATGCTTTCCACTACACCGCGCATCTCCTGCAACTGGCAAGAAACGCGCACCATGGCGCCCTCCCGATGCTCTGCAAGGAAACGCGGACTAAACTCCTCAACCGCCTCCCAGAACCTACGTTCCGCGGCCCCATCCAGCCCTTCAAACCCCTGCAACTCCCGGCGGTAGCGCGCCAATACCGCATCGCTTCCACCCGCCCGTAGCGCCAACACCCAACCCGACCGTCCACACCGGCTCGCCGCCGCCGCGTTCAAGACGTCCATCGCCGCCGGCTGCAGCACACCTTTCAAGATCTCATCCCGCGCTGCAAACGCCCCCTCCGCGTCGGCAAACTGGCTCACAAAAGTAAGCGAACCCGCCGGCGCCGGCGCCAGCTTAAAATTCACTATCGCCATCGCCGCCAGGGTCCCCATCGACCCAATCATCAGCTTCGCCATGTCCAGCCCCGCGACATTCTTAACCACCATGCCGCCGCAGCGCACCAGTTTACCCTCCATCGTGGCAAACGTCATGCCGATCACAACGTCCCGCGCCGTCCCATACAACCGCCGTCGCGGCCCGCTGCAATTCGCGGCCAATACGCCGCCCACCGTCGCCTTTTGCCGCAGCGGAGGGTCCAGCGG
>JBDTMC010000281.1:0-10371 GCA_039934475.1 Bryobacteraceae bacterium
CTACCGGCTGGGGGAAGTCTTAGAAGATCAGCTTGCCGCCGAGCTGGATGACCCGAGTGGCGATACCCCGTACGCCACCACCAACCGTGCCAAACGTCTGCGAGCGGATGTTGAGGTCCACTGTTTGCGGGTCGGGATTGTATTGGTTGAAGAGGTTGTAGATCTCAGTGCGGAATTCGAAGTGCTTCTGCTCCGCGATGCGGAACCTCTTGTTGATACTGAAATCGGAGTTGAAGCTGCCGGGCAGGCGGATGGCGCCGGTGCGCGGCGCGGTTCCAAAGCGTCCGAAGGGAGTCTGGGCGAAAGCAGCGGTGTTGAACCATTTCTGCCACGTACGAGCTCCGGGATCGAGGTTGCCGTCCTGGCCGGCGACGCTGTCGGGGCGCGAGCCGATGCCGGTACCGGTGGTGTCGACGCCAAAGCTGATAGGCGCCGGGAAGCCGCTCTGCACGGTAGAGATGACGCTTAGCTGCCAGCCACCGAGAGCCGCGCCGGTGAAGCCTTTGGAGCCTTTGAAGAAAGGCAGATCGTAGAGCACCGTTCCGACGAGGCGCTGTGTCTGGTCGAATCCGGAGACAGAACGTTCGGCCTGCAGATTGTATAGGTCCTGGATGCCGCCGATGTAGAAGCCGCCGCCGACCTGACCGCCGATGTCGGTGGGACCGGAGATGGACTTCGCCCATGTGTAAGCTCCAAGGAAGGTCAATCCGCTGGCCAGACGGCGTTCGGCTTTCACTTGAAGAGCGTGGTAGATGGAGTTGCCGATCGACTTATCACCAGTGACGGCGCGGAGGAACAACTGATCGGGGCGACGGGAGTTAAGCGACGGCAGTCCCGCGGTGCGGGGATCAACCACTACGAGAGGGCGGTTGATATCGCCCAGCGTGGCAATGAGGGCCGTGCCCTTGCTGCCCACATAGCCAACGTCGAGCACAATACCGGCCATCAGCTTCTTCTGCACGTTGAAGTTCCACTGCTGAATGTAGCTGTCGCGAAGATTGGGATCGTTGGAAACGGCGAAGTTATAGGGATTCGGGCCTCCGGTGGGGATGTTGGCGAAGACATTGGAGTAAGTAAGATTCGGCGAGCCACTGAGGTTACCGATGAGGGCCGCGCCCGCAGTGGCTTGCGCACCTTCGACCATGGCGAAGATGGCGTTGGAGATCTGCGGCGTGTAGTAGATTCCGTACCCGGCGCGGATCACCGAGTCTTTGAGAAAGCTGGGCTGGTACGCGAAACCGAGCCGTGGTCCGAAGTTCTTCTTGTTCGGCCTCAGCAGGCCGCGGCCATAGTCTGCGTTCTGTACATTAACGATGCCCGTTGGGATGAAGCCGTTCTGGGCGATGTTAACGATCTTATCGTCCACCTGCTTCATGGGCTGGAAGAAGTCATAGCGCAGGCCCATGGTGATGGACAGGCGCGGCGTGACCTTCCAATCGTCATTGACAAAGTACGACTGCCAGAAGTTCCACAGATCGGTGCTGGTTTCGGCGGCATTCAAGCCGGCGGTCTTCACGTACCCGAGGAGGAAATCGGCCATGGCGGATCCGGTGTAAGTGCCGTCGAACCCAAAGGAGCCGCGCGGATTGCGCGCCTGGAAGAAGGTGACATTGCGCTTGGCGATGTCGGCGCCCAGTTTGATGAAGTGCTTGCCGTGCTGCCAGGAGAGCGTGTCCACGAACTGGTAGATGCCATTGGAGCGGTCGCGCGGGCCGATGTCGCGCTGGAGGTTGAAGAGGCTGAAACTGCCGTCGGGTCCGCTGATGCTGGTGGTGGGCGGTCCATAGTACTTCGGATCGCGCGATGCCCCGACCAATCCCATCTTGCCCACGACGTCGAAGGCGGGATTGTCAGTGGTGCCGAAGACTTCCGTTTCGGCGAAGCGATGCCAACCACCATGGAGGTCATTCACGATGGCGTTGGAGATGGTGCGAGTGTAGCCGAGCGAGAGGTTCTTGGTGTTACCGAGGTTGTCGCGTTGATCGTTACCCCAGGCCGGCAAGCCGGCTTCGAACGTGTCGTTGTACACGAAGCGGCCGTACACTGTGTCCTTAGTCGAGAAGTTGTGATCGATGCGCGAGTTGAAGTTCTTCTGCCGGCTAAGAGCGCTAAACGTGGGCGCGAGGAAGTTGAATGCGCCGTTCGATGTATTGGGAAGCGGCGTGAAGCTGAGGTGCCCCTGTGCCTGGCTGCTAAGGAGGCTCTGCGGAATCTGATTATTGGGGAGGATGCCCGCGCCGAGAGGGTCTTTGAGGACAATGGGAACTCCTTTGTTGTTCTTGAGCCCGCTGAGATCGCCGGAGCGCTGCGCGGCGGTGGGGACGATGCGGAAGCCAGGCACGGCTCCGGCGGCGTTGTAGCCTGACTCCCAATTGAAGAAGAAGAAGGTCTTGTCCTTGCCGTTGTAGAGTTTGGGCAGGATGACTGGACCGCCGATGTTGGCGCCAAACTGATTGCGATTGAGGCGTGCGTTGGTGACGCCTTTGCCGGCGATGGCATCGTAGGTTTGGGTGAGAGCGTCGTTGCGATTGAACTCCCACAGGGTGCCATGAAGACCGTTGCTACCGCGCTTGGTCAACATATTCACCTGACCGCCCGGAGCGCCACCGCTTTCGGCGGAATAGGTGCTGGTTTCCACTTTGAATTCCGACAGGGCGTCGACCGACGGCGAGAAGGAGTAGGTCATCGCGTCGTAGTCCATGAGTTCGACGCCATCGAGGAAGAAGCGGTTGGCGGTATCGCGCGAGCCATTGGCGGACATCGCGGTGGCGCCGCCGGAGGGATCCGATTGTCCGATGGAACCACGTCCACGGCGGACGGTGATGGAGCCGGGGGTGCCGGCCTGGACGCCGGGAATCAACTGTGCCAATTGGACGAAATTGCGTCCATTTAATGGCAGATCGACAATCTTTCCGCCATCAATTACGGTGCCTACGGCGACGCTCTCTGTCTGCAAAGTCGCGCCAGTCGCTTGAACGAGGATGGATTCAGTAATGGCGCCGATATTGAGGACCAAATCGACACGAACTGTCTGGCCGACTTGTAGAGGCAACTGGCTGATCTTGGTGCTTTGGAAGCCGCTCTTCACGGCCTCAATTGCGTAGTCGCCCGCGTTGAGGAAGGGCAGCGTGTAAGCGCCCTGATCGTTGGTGGTTGTCTCACGGAGGACGTTGGTTTGGAGGTTGGTAGCTTTGACAAGAACGCCGGCAATCGAGGCCGCTGAGGAGTCGTTGATATTGCCAGTTAACGTTGCAGTGGTTTGCTGGCCGAACACGGGCACAGCAATGGCGAGGAGCGCCGACAGGATAATATGTTTCATTTAGTCACAATCTCCCAGACTTCCTGAAGGAATTAACGAGATTGTAGCGCAATGCCCGGGGCGAGAACGGTAAAATTTGGCGGGCTAGTTATCGGGGCAGAACGAGGACGCCCCACGGCTTGTCACCGGCCTTGACGCGGAAGCGGAGGCGGTTAGTGCCGAGGTCAATCACAGACACGTCGTTGGACGGGCCATTGGCTGTGAAGAGCAGCTTTTCGTCGGGAGATAGGGCTACGCCCCAAGGCCGACTACCGGCGTCAATTGACTCGATCACCTTCTCCTTCGCGGTGTCGATGATGAGGACTTTATGTCCGCGGCCAGTGGTTACATACAACCGGGAGCCGTCCTTAGACATCGCTTGACCCATGGGCTTCAAGCCGGCTTCGACCGCGATCTCATGCAGCGCTTCCTGCCGAACGCAGTCGATGACAGTGAGGCTGGCGCCATTCTCATTGGTGACAAAGGCGCGCGAACCGTCCGGCAGAAATGTGATGGAACGAGGCCGCCGTCCGACTTTGATGGTCTTGAGGAGTGTCCGCTGCGCGGTGTCGATGAGGGAAACCGTCCCCTGGTTTTCGGAGGTGACATAGACTGTCTTGCCGTCGGGACTGAGGGCCACACCTTCGGGCTCTTCGCCGGTCTTGATGTTGGCAAGGACTTTGTTGGTGTCCACTTCAACGACGCTGACGCCGGCGGCGTCTTCGTTCGCCACATAGATCAACTTGCCATCGGGGCTGAATGCGAACTGTTCGGGATCGGATCCGCCAAACAGCTTGCGCACCTGCTTCTGCTGTGACAGGTCCACAACGCCGATGCCGTCCGCACTCTTGTCGGGTGGGGGCAGCGTGCTCTCGTCCACGCCCGGAGGCGCGGCGGGCGAGCCGCTTAACGCCACAAAGATCATGCCGCCGGTGGCATGAATGCCGCGCGGGCGCTTGCCCAACGTGATGGTCCCGATGGCCTTGGTTTCGTTGGGATCGATGATGGTCATGTCACCCGAGCCTTCGTTGGTAGTGTAGACCAGATACGATGACTTGGGCGTCTGGCGGCATGCGGGGGTCAAGGCGGCCAGAATGGCCATCGCGCACGCGTAGCGGAACCTGGTTGATGGCATGGAAGCCTATTGGAAAGAGATACGGTCTTTCTTGCCGTCCCACTTCTCAGGAGCGATGCCGGGCACCTTCTTCAAATCGTCGAGCGACTTGAACGGGCCGTTCTTCTCACGCCAGTCGATGACGGCTTTGGCTTGCGAACGGAGCAACGTGAGGCCGCTTTCGATCTCGATGCCGAGGGCGGTATTGATGTTGACCTTCTGCACATCTTCGGCAGGAAAACTCTTGGAGAGGTAGTTGAGCACCAGTTCGTGTTCCTGCTCTGTGCTCTTCATGCCGAAGGCTGTCATTTTGGCGAGGGTTTGCCCCCAGCCAATGCGGTCCTGGCGGGGGGAGATGGAACGGGCAATCTCATGGCAGCCCTTGCACATCTTCTCCGTTTCGGCCTTACCCGGACCATCGGGCATCTGCTGCGCGAAGGCAGCCGCCGCCAGTAGAAGCAATCCGCAAAATGACAGTCTCATCAATCTCATTTTAATGCTCAGTCGGGAAACCAAACGCATACTGCATTCCATCCTGGGTAGCCACATAGACGCGCGTTCCGCCGGCGGACATGCCGCTGAGGGAGTGCGCCGTCATCGCGGCTCCGCTATTCCACAGCTCTTTGCCAGTAGCTGGATCGAGCGCATACAACACGGCGTTGCTGGAGCCCTTAGCGCCTCCAGAGAGTGCAAACACCACGCCATGGACGATGATCGGGGGCGCGGGCGATACCAGATCACGCGAGATCCAAGCCGGTTCCAACTTTGTTGCGCCATCCTTCTCTATCACTTTGAACGCGGCAATGGCGCCCTTCGTTACATCGCCGTTAGATTGGAATCCGGTGGTGGTTCCGCCAGCAGAGGCTGGGGCGAGGATCCAACGCGTACCGGAAGGGTCCTGCCAACTGGCGAGGGCACCTGTTTGATTCTTCGGGCCGGAGAAAGGCACGCTGGTGTCGAGGGCCTTCGACAGTGATGCTGTATCCAGCAAATGGAGGCGGCCATCGTCGGTAGCGGCGGCGAGCAAGTTGCGGCCTTTGTATTCGAAGATGACGGGCGAAGAGGTGAACTCCGGGCCGTCGGTTTTATGGATGGCGACGGTCTCCAACTTCTTCGGCGAGAGGGCCACCAGTTCGCTTCCGGCACCCACATACAGCGTTCCATCCGGGGTGACGGCGGGACCGGCGGTGCCGGCAATGCTCTTGGCGGTAGTCTTCCAGTGGTTGACCTGCTTGGTGGTCATATCGAGCGCCCACACCCCGTTGTCTACGCCGGCGCAACTGTTGGTGGTGGCGACATAGGCGGTATTGCCGTAGACGATGAGGCCGGAGGCATTGGCGTTCGGCGGAAGGAAGGGCACGGCGGAACTGGTCTCATTGCCATTCGATACCCACATGGAGCGCAGTTTGCCGTCTCCAGCCAGCGCGACCGCGTACTCAATATGGGGCATGAATGGATTTACTTCCACCGGCGCGCCAGCGGACTGCTTGACCGGCTTGGGACGCGGCGGTTGGGGCGGACGGGCCAGGGCGGCTTTGAGCGTGACGGCACCCTCGCCCGGTTCGCCGACACCCGACTTGGCGGGCGTTCCGCGGCCGAAGCCGGGCGGCGTGGGCCCTGGAGGGTAGCGCACATTCATGGGACGAGTGACGGCGGAGGTGAGACCGCCCGGGCAACCTGGCCCGGTGGAAGAGGAGCCAGTCGGCCAACCCTTCTCCCATTCCAAGCGCCCGAGGTCAGTGTCGACGCCAATCGTTTTGTCGGAACCGACACCGAAGAAACCAAGGGTGCGGAAACCGCGGTAGCTGATGTAAAAATCCAAGAGCGAGGGTGGCGCGACGGTGACCCGAGCACCGGGTTTGGTCTCCATCTTCAGCTTCCAAACAACGGCGAAACCGCCCATCTTCTCCGGAGAGATCTTGGAGTCGTTGCGGACCCAGTTGGATCGCTGGGCGTCGGATCCGGAGGTCATCCAGTCGCCGCCGAATTGGGCGAACGCAGAACTGGCGCAGGTCAGGGCCCAGATCGCCGATACAAGGGCGTATTTTCGCATTACTCGTGCATCCTCTGTGAAAACGGAATTCAGTTCCTAAGATCATATACCGAACGCCCGCAGTTCGCGAACACAATACTTTTGTTTCGCGGGGCAATACCCCATTGGCTTTGAGATGATATATAGTGTTCCTCATTGATCACGGTTCTTGCGATCACTGTTCTTGGGAACATGGATCGCTGTTCTTTTTGGGAAAGGTTCTGGGATGAAGACAATCCTCATTGCGCCCCTGTTGGCCCTGTCTACGTTTAGCGCACTGGCGCCTGCCGCCGATTGGCCCACGGATGGCGGCGGCATCCGCCGCAACAACTGGCAAAAAGAGGAGACGATCCTCACCAAGGCAAACGTTAAAGGCCTGCAGTTGCTGTGGAAGACGAAGCTGGATAACCAGCCGCGCCAGATGCACTCGCTGCTGGAGCCGCTAGTGCTTAACCAGGTGAACACCAAAGCCGGTCCGCGGCAGTTGGTGATCGAAGCGGGTGTTTCGGACAACGTCTATGCCTTGGACGCCAAGACGGGCGAACAGGTTTGGAAGCGCCATTTTGAATCGACCTATGAGGACCCGCCGGACGGGCGCGGACCACACGTGTTGTGTCCTGGCGGCATGACGGCGAATGTGACGATCGGTCCGGGCAAGTCGGCTGGCGACTACATCATCTACGCCGCTTCCTGGGACGGCCGGCTGCACATGGTGAACGCGGGCGACGGCGAAGAGATGGGCCAGCCGCAAAAGTTTATGCCGCCCAACGGCAAGCCGTATGCGCTGAGCCTGGTGAACGACGTGATCTATACGCACAGTGCGCAGGGCTGCGGCGGCAATCCGAACATGGCTTACACGTTCGACCTGGCTACGAAGAAGGTCGGCAGCTGGGGCCCGGCCGGCGGAGGCATGTGGGGACGTTCCGGTCCAGCGGTGAGCAAGGATCTGGTGATGTACACAGGCACCGGCGATGGCCGCTGGGATCCGGAGAACGGCGTCTACGGGAACGGCATCATTGGCGTGAAACAGAATCCGAAGACCAAATCGCTTGAGTTAGTGGATTACTACGGACCTTCGAACGCCGACTGGTTGGTGAAGCGCGACCTTGATATGCAGGTAACGCCCGCTATTTTCGAGTATAAGGGTAGGGAGTACATGATAGACGCGAGCAAGGAGTGCCGCATCTATTTAATGGACACCGAATCGATTGGCGGCGACGATCATCGCACGCCGGCGTACCGCACACCCCTGATCTGCAATGAGATGGTGGACTTTGCCGAAGCCGGCATTTGGGGCTCACTAACTACTTGGGAGGACAGCGGCACGCGCTGGATCCTGACTCCTTTCTGGGGACCCAAGCATTCGAAGTTCAAAGCGCCCCTGGAATACGGCGAAGTGAAGAAGGGCGCTATCGCGGCGTTCAAGATGGAGACCATTGACGGCAAGGTGACACTGACGCCAGCCTGGATTTCGCGCGATATGAACCAAGCAGAGCCTCCACTGATCGCCAATGGCATGGTGTTCGCATATGGCAGCGGCGAGAACACCTCGCAGGCGTATCCGGACGTCGGGCTGGACTTCCGTATGGAGCGGCGCGTTCCGCTCTCCACTCACGCGGTGCTTTACGTTCTGGACGCACAGACCGGCAAGGAACTGTGGAATAGCGGTAAACAGATCCCGATGTGGAACCACTTCAGCGGCCTGGGACTGGCCAACGGCCAAGTCTACATCAATACCTACGACGGGTACTTGTACGCGTACGGCTTGAAAAAATGAAGCTGTTCTGGGTAGCGATTCTTCTTGGCGGCGTGGCTCTGCAGGCGCAGAATACGCCGCCGGAGCCTACCCGCGAAGAGCTTGACCAGGAGCTTACGGCGTACCGCCGGGTGCTGATGGACTTCGGCGGTTTGACGCGCTACGGTAGCGAGGATGCCGAGCTGAAGCTGAAGCCAGGGGAAGACCGAGTGGTCTTTCTGGGCGATGAAATCACGGAGAACTGGGGCACGGGCAAGGCTCCTTTTTTCCCAGGTAAGCCGTACATCAATCGCGGAATCACGCGGCAGACGACGGCGCAGATGCTGGTCCGGTTCCGGCAGGACGTGATCGACCTGAAGCCCAAGGTTGTAGTCATCCAGGCTGGATCGAACGATTTGGCGCGGGTGCTGGGGCCCTCGTCCGAGGGCACGATGTCCGACCATTTTTCCTCTATGGTGGACTTGGCGAAGGCGCATGGGATCAAGGTGGTGGTGGCCTCTGTGACTCCCGTGTGCGATTGCGTGGAGAGGAAGGTCACGGCGATTCGATCCCCGGGCAGGATTATTGCGACGAACGGGTGGCTGAAGAGCTTTGCGGCCGACAATGGCGCCGTCTATTTGAATTACTATGGCGCGCTGGCCCAAGGGCGTGCGATTAAGAAGGAATTCACGGTGGATGGATTCCTGATTAATGACGCCGGGTATGAGGCGATGGCTCCGTTGGCGGAGAAGGCTATCGCGGAGGCGCTGGCGAAGCCGTGAGGGCCACGGATTACCTGGCATCGAGTTTCCGGCCAGACCGTGAGTTTCTGAATGGCCTGCTGCTTGATCGCAGTCCCGGCGAATACGAACACAGCAATCTACAGGGTGCGTTGATCACCTGGCTGCGGAACCGGCAGCGTGAGTGGAATATTCGGGCGCTGCCCGAACAGCGAATCCAGGTGAGCACAGGGCGATACCGTGTGCCGGACGTGTGTGTCATCTCACGCGACCAGACCATTGAACCGGTGTTTACACGGCCACCATTAGTTTGCATCGAAATCCTTTCGAAAGACGATACCTTACGAGGGATGCAGGAGCGCGTGGACGATTATCTGCGATTCGGTGTGGCGGACGTTTGGATTCTGGATCCAGTGTTGCGGCGGGCCTACGTTTGCACAGCAATCGGCCTTCAAGAGCCAGCAGGCGGCGTGCTTCAGGCGCGCAGTGCGGCGAACGTTCGTATCCCTCTGCCGGAGTTGTTCGCCGAGTTGGATTAAAGGCGACAAGCCATCGGGTTCGTTTTTCCATTTTCCGTTAACGTAGTGAGTTCGTTGATTGAGGCGGCGATTGTTTCGCTGTCGATGGGGTTGGATTTCAGCCTGGCCTTGGCGACCTCTGAGGCGAGGACGGGGGGCGCGTTGAGCATGATGTCGAGGCGCGCTTTGGCTTCGTTTTTCATTTTTTCGTTGATGGTTTTCCAGTCGGCCAGACCGAGGCCTGCGGTGACGTATCCGTCGGCTTCGGGCATGGCCGCCCAGCGATATTGCTGCTCCGTTTGAATCTTACGCAATTCGGCGATGGCTTTGCCCAGGTGTTTGATGGCCTGGGCGCGGGCGCGATGAATGGTGCGGATGGTGGCTTCGAGCTTGGGGTCGAGGAGAGGGTCGAGACCGGGTTCGCTGACCTTGTCGTCGAGCGCGGCTTCGGCGCGGTCGCAACGGAACTGCATCCAGGCGGCGCTGAGGGCTTGATTGTAGAAGACGACCTGGAGCGCGGTTTCGGGATTGAGGTCGGCTCGGAGGCCGGCGCGGAGAGCTTCGAATTCATCGGCGAGCTCGGCGGGGATGGACACGTCTTTTGAGGTCAGTCCATGGCTGGTGGAGTTTTGGGCGGAGCGTTGTTTGCCTTCGTCAGTAGACGGACCAGTGGAGTTCTGGGCGTTGACGCGGTTCGCGGTGGTCTGGGCGGCAGAGGCCATGATTTTGAGTCCTTTCGGCGGTTAGTTCGATGTATCAGGGCCGGGGCACGACGGGACCGGCCTACGCGGGGAGAGTATCATTCGGAGTTGGGAGATCCGAACGGGGATTTTTGTAAACTATTGATCATGGACGAGAAAGAAGTTTATTTCCGTGGGGAATGCTAAAGGTTTACTCAGCCCGGCGGCGAGGAATGGGGGGGAAGGGGAAGAGG
>JBDTMC010000282.1:0-10342 GCA_039934475.1 Bryobacteraceae bacterium
ACCGATTCACGCACCAGACGCGAACACGGCGACGCTGGCCTCGCAACAACCTCACTCCTCGCGCAGCGTGGTCATAGGGTCGATCTTGCTGGCTCGATTGGCGGGCAGGAAGCCGGCCAGGAGTCCGACCGCCATCATCGATATCATCGCTGCGGCCAAGGCAGCGGGATCGAGGGGAGAGACCTGAAACAGCAGCGCCTTCATCAACCGCGTCACAGCCAGGGCACCGCCGAGTCCGATGGCCAGCCCGATCGCGACCAGCGTGAACGCATTGCGCAGAACGCGGCTCAGCACTTGCCCGGTGGTGGCGCCAAGTGCCATACGGATGCCGATTTCGCGGCGCTGCTGGATGACCGCGTGTGACAGGACGCCATACAAGCCAAGTGCCGCAAGGAAAGCGGCGACCACCGCGAAGGAGCCGATCAGCCAGCTCGGCTGCTTCGCCCAGGTGAGGTTGCGCTGCTTCACCTCCTCCATCGTGCGAATGTCAGCCAGCCCGAGCGTGGGGTCCAATTGCCGGACGGCTTCGCGGATCCCCGAGACCACGGCTGTCGGATCCTGCCGCGTGCGTGCGAGGATCCGGAAGTCCTCGCGCGGGTATTGATCGAGCGGCACGTAGACTACCGGATCGAGGGGCTGCTGCAGGTCGCCCGTGCTTTCGTTGCGAATCACACCAATCACCTGCAAGCCGGCGCCGGAGCCATCGCCCTTACCGTATCCCGGAGCGGTCATGCGGAACGTTCGTCCAACGGGGTCGCCAATGCCGTATTTCGATGACAACAGCCGCTCCAGCACTTGGTTGATGACAACTACCTTCGCAGTGTTCGCGCTGTCTCGTTCGGTGATGGGACGGCCGTTAACTATCGGAACGTCCAGAAGGGAGAAGTAATTGGGGTCGACGCGCTTGAAGCGTACGACGATGTTGTCCTCGCGGCCTGGAATGTAGAACAACTCACCGCCTCGCACGCCCTGCATCGGAAGATCCTGCGAGATGGAGGCCTGCTCGATTCCCGGTACGGCCCGCAGGCGAGCGACCAGGCCGTGATAGAACGTCGTGGCATTCTCCGGCTTCGGATAGCCCGCCATCGGGAGCGCCGTCGACATTGTGATCACGTGATCGATACGAACCCCGGCGTCGAGACGCTGCAGATTGGTCAGGCTTTTAAACAGAAGGCCGGCGCCGGTGAGCAGCACCACGGAGAGGGCCACTTCCCCGATGACGATCATTCGCCGTGTCAGTGAGTTGGCTGTGGTGACGCCACGGCCCGACCGATGCAGCGTTCCGGTCAGACGCGCGGGCAGCAGTCCGGCGAGGATAGTGACCAACATCGCGGCAACGACGGCAAAGGCGAGCACTCGTCCGTCAATGTGCAAGTCGGCCGTGAAGGGCAAGTAGGGCGCCATCAGGGGCGCTGCAGCCTTCAGCAACGCATACGCGAACGCGATGCCGGCCGATCCTCCCACCAGACACAGCACCCAGCTTTCGGTCAACAACTGCAGCATGAGCCGGCCGCGGCTTGCACCCAGCGCGGCACGTAGCGCCATCTCCTTCTGCCTCGCGGCGCCATGGGCGAGCAGCAGATTAGCGACATTCGCGCAGGCGATCAACAGCACCATGAGCACCGCTCCGAATCCGACATAAATCGACTGCCGCAGGTTCTCGCCAACCAACATCTGAGCGTAGGGTTCGGCCCGGAATGTCCAGTCTTTTTTGAATTTCGGCATCTCTCTGTCCAGACTGTGGCGGAGGATTGCCAGTTTGGCGTTAGCTTGTTCGATGGTGACGCCCTCCTGCAGCCGGCCGACAGCGGTAATCCAGTGTGCCCCACGCGTCATCTGCTCCGGGGCGAAGATTAATGGCTTCCAGAACTGGGCCGAATTGCGATCGAAGCTGCCCGCTGGCAGCACGCCGATGATGCGATGGGCCTGGCTATCGAGGATGATGTCGCGATTGAGTATGTTCGGATCGGCTCCGAACTGCGACTGCCACATGGCATGGCTTATGACCACAACCGGCGCGGCTCCCGGTTGATCTTCGTTTGGCGCAAATGTTCGACCAAGTTGCGCGGTAATGCCGAAGACTGGAAAGAAGTCTGCAGAGACTAGTTCGCCTTCGACGCGCACCGCATCAGCTCCGGTTGACGTTCCGGCCGTGGTTGGCGACTCCACGGACAGGGCCGCAAAGACTTCCGCCTGATGTTTCCAGTCAAGGAACGTGAGCGTAGTCGTGCCGTTGTGCAGGTTTGCCCCTGGGATTTCCCAAAGCCGTACCATGCGATGCGGCTGGGGAAAGGGTAGAGGCTTCCAGAGGACGGCATCGATCAGGCTGAACATCGCGGTGTTCGCGCCGATGCCGAGCGCCAGTACCGCGATGATCACCACTGAAAAGGTCGGCTTCCGTTTCAGTGCCAACACGCCGTGCCGAAAGTCGCGCGCCAGGTTTTCCAGGAACGGATAGGACCGGTCGTCGCGGTGTTGTTCTTTCATTTGTTCGATGCCTCCGAAGTTGCGGCGGGCCTGCACGCGGGCCTCTTCGGGCGTCAACCCTTGGGCGATCAGGTCACGCTCGGCAAGTTCGAGATAACCGTCCACCTCGTTGTCGAGTTCGCGCTCCAGGCGTTCTTTGCGAAAAAGGGCGAGGAAACGTTTCATGACTCGAGGAACCGTGCGACCAACGCCGTAGTCGTTTCCCAGTTAGCGATCTCAGTCTGCAGCTGCTTCCGGCCCGCCTTGGTGAGCGAGTAGAACTTGACTTTGCGTTTCGTCTCGGAAATACCCCACTCGGTCCCGATCCAGCCTCGAGTTTCTAACCGGATCAGCGCCGGATAGATCGATCCCTGATTGAGCTGGATCAGGTTGCCGGCGACCTGTTCGATGCGGCGGGCAATCCGATAGCCATGCAATGGCCCCATCGAGTCAAGTGTCTTCAGAATCAGAAGATCAAGCGTGCCATAGGGCACTTCTTGCATATGTTGGCTGTCCACATCTATAGTATGAGCTGCCTACATGTAGACTGTCAACATCTACCGGAGCGGTATCTCCCCGATCTTCACTGACCCGGCCCTGTTCGCTCCCGCCTTGTCCGGGACACGCTTTGCCGATGTCGCGATCACCGACGCGCCACGCGCCTTCGACCTCGGACTGGTCACCCATCCCGCCGCGCTTGACGCCAACTACGTGCGCCGCTCCAGCGCGGAGTTGTTGTGGAAAGACAGATGCGTTGGTTCAATGTGAACCGGCGAGAGGTCCGGAACGGGTGCTGTTCTCTTGACCCCGTGTGACCGGTTGAACTTGTTATACTCCCGACATGTCAAAGCATCTGGTCCTCGTCGCAGTAGTAGCGGCCACGCTGGGGCTATCCGTCGGAGCGGCCTCTCAGATGTCCGATGACGAAGTTTGGAAGCGCTTTCTGCTTTGGCTGCCCGCCGTTCCACCGAAAGACAGCCCGAAGGCGTTGCTGGACGACTATGACAAAAAGCTGCGGGCCGCTGGTAGCTCGCAGGACGAAGCGAACAGCCAACGAACCGTCATTATGCGGCTGATGAAGACCCGCGATGACGGGTGGCAGATCATCTTTAACAACATCTATTCCAGCGATCGGCCGGGCTTCCGCACACAACCTAACGCCACACTCATCTCTTCGATCGCTGGCCGATCCCCAGGCCGGGCGCTGGATGCTGGCATGGGCCAGGGCCGGAACGCTGTCTTCCTCGCGCTGAAGGGTTGGGAGGTCACTGGATTCGACGTTTCCGATGCTGGACTAGCGCTGGCTCGCAAAAATGCCGGGAAAGCAGGCGTGCACATCACCGCGGTGCAGAAAAGCGAAAGGGACTTCGACTACGGAGTGTCCCAGTGGGATTTGATCCTGTTTTCGTATGTACCGTTCCCAATTGAGGACGTAAAGTATGTTGACCGGCTCTACAGCGCGGTTCGGCCCGGTGGACTGATTGTGGTGGAGAGTTTTGCCTCAAACATAAACAGCCCCGGCAGGCGGCCAGTCGATTTCGACCCTGTGGCTCTCAGGCGCGCCTTTCATAAGTTCCGCATCATCACGCTCGATGATGTAATCGATACGCCGGATTGGATGAACGAGAAGGCGCGCATGGTGCGGATGGTGGCAGAAAAGCCCAGCAAGTAGCACAGGACAAAACCACCCGATTCAACAGCGCCCCGACCGTCAGGGAGCGGGTTTCTGACAGCTGCTGCCTCGGTTACAATTATGCATGAGGCAGACCAGTGAAGCGCACTTGGACCATCATAGGCGTAAGTGACGTGTCGCGAAGCGTCACATGGTATCAGATACTGTTCGGTCAGCCGCCTACCCCTCCTGCGCACGACTACTTCGGTCAAATCCTCGATTTAGACGGTACAGTTTTACTCTGTCTTCACAAATGGGGCGAGCACGGGCACCCGTCACTGACCGCGCCAAGTCCGGGGATTCCCGGCAACGGCCTGCTGTTGTTCTTCCGCGTGGATGATTTCCACCTCGCTCTTCACAGGGCGCACACTCTCGTGACCCAACTCGAAGCCCAGCCAAACGTGAATTCGAAGACGGGAACCGAAGAGTTCTCACTTCGGGACCCAGACGGCTACTACGTTACGATCAGTGCGTTATCCGAAGGCTGAGGTTCAGCAGGCACAGCCGCACCCAATGACCCCCGCACCCCCGCCCGAATTACTGGAGTTTCTGAAACCCTACGACGAGGGCATTCGCCAGTTGGCGCTGGGCTTACGCGCCGTAGTCCTGGAAGAACTATCGCCCAGCCACGAGAACATCTACGATGCCTACAACGCCGTCTCTATTGGCTATGGGTCGTCGCCGCGGCTCAAAGACGGTATCTGCCACATCGCCGTTTACTCGAAGCATGTGAACCTCGGCTTCAACAAAGGCGCGCAGTTACCAGACCCCGCGAAAGTGCTTAAGGGCACGGGTAAGTGGATACGCCACATCACGCTCAAAAGCATCGAAGACACCGGGAACCCCATCGTGCGCAAGTACCTGCAGAATGCGAAGGAACAAGCCGGCGCGCCCCACCCCGACACGCCAGCCCCGAAGGTCCACAGCGTCGTGAAGGCGATCTATCCGCGCCGGCGGCGGCCGGGTCAGTCTACTTTGTGACCTTGACCACGAAGTAAGTGAAACTCTTCGGAACCAACAACTGGTGCGGCGTATTCTCTGGGATATGGACGATATCGCCCGGCATCAGCTTGTGGCGCTCTCCTCCCTCGATGGTCATGCCACGCACTTCGCCCTTAGAAACTTCATGCGCACCGGCGATGGTCCCGCCCACCACCAGAGTCGCTTCGCCCGATTGCGCCACAAAGATATCGGCCACCGTGGCGTGCAATTCCCCTTCGCCGTCCGCTTCCCGATGCGTCATAGACGCCCAGTGATTGCCCCACTTTGCCAAATCCTGGCTGGCAATCTTCTGCGGGCTGGCTTTCGCCTTGGCCCCCATTCCGGACTCCACCTTGCGAATGTCGGTGCTGCTCCAGTAAGAGAATCCCGCAGGAGCCTGCGCGGCCAGCGGCGTCAAAAGCCCGACGAACAGAATTAGTGTCAGTTGTTTCATAGAAGGTCTCCAAATTCTATCGCGCACTGGTCGGCTGATTCACCACGCGCAGGCGCGGCGTGCGATCGGCAACGGGCGGCAACGTGGGGAACGCCGTATACGGCTCGTTCTGATACCAGTAACAGCAGGAGAAGAAATTATCGTTCCGGTCATTGGCGTGGCCGTGCTCGATGGTGTGCTTCATATAGCGCGTGAAGGTAACCGGGTTGTCGCCGTGCCAGCGATAGCAAAGGTAACGCCCCCCGGCGCGCTCTGGCAAGCCGATCATCTGGGCGCCGTACATGTGGTGTGAGAACGCTCGCGCACCATCGCGGCCCCCAAAATTCCAACTGCCCAGAAAATAGTCTTCCGAACCAGTGCCGGTGATGAGGGGCTTTGACTCATCATCGACGAAAATCATGTCGTCGCCCTCGCCCATCCAGTTCTCGCTGTTCTGCAAAACGCCCAATGTCACCCCCATCAGGTGACCCCGCCCGCGCGTTTCCGCAAAGACGTAGTTGTATTTTCCGTCGAGGTTCTTTCCTGCCGCTTCCATCGGACCGGGAGGCGGACAGGGCGCGGCCTGCCGGTACTGCGCGTGGAAATACAAGGTGTCGGCGGGCAGCGAAGGGACCGTCATGTAATCGATGTTCGAGTAGAAAGAACTGACATCGCGTTCGCCTTCGTTGGTAATCGTGATTCGCGCCGAATGCTGGTACGGCATGGCGAAATAACAGTTCAAGGACTTACCCGGCGAACAAGCCAGATACTCGCTTTCGTAAATGGAGTATTCTCCCAGGTTGAGCCCAAAGAAGTCCCCCACTGGCGCTTCTACGCTCGGCTTCGGATTCCCGTCCCAGTAGATACGCATCACCAGCTCTTTCAGATGCATCTGGCCCTGCGCTGCGATGGTGTACCAGATATGTGAGATCACTCCCGGACCGATCTGGTTGAACACTTCCTTCGTATCGCCCGGCTTGATCGGCCAGCGGTCGGAGTTACCTCCCGTAGTGTCGTAACTCGACTGCTTTAACGACTTATAGTTCTGCGTGCGGGCGTACTTCGGCAGATAGTCAAACGCCGCGCCGCCGCCTTGTGCTTGGGCAGGAACTGGCGCCGCGGCGGCCAGTCCGCCAATCGATAGGAGCCGATTGAGGAAGCCGCGCCGGCCTGGGGTGATGGATGACATGAAGAACTCCTTCTCCCCACAAGGGGAAGGCGGATTATATCAATCGAGCCCACCGCAAGTGTAGACTGGCAAAGAATGAAAGGCCTGCTTGCTCTCTTCTGGTGCGCTGCCGTGGTGCTCGCGGCGCCGCCCACTCTCCCTTTACGCTGGTCCATCGGCGATCCGTCGCCCGTCATCCGCAAGACGGTACAACCCTTGAAATTCGCGGAATCGGTTGGGCAGCGGGCAGCCATCCTGGGCCGCGAAGACGGGCAGTTTGAAGCATGGGTCTATCCGCTGAAGGTGCTTAGCGCCTTTCGGCTGTCCGTCTACTTTGACGGCTCACTGGAACCGGTGCCGCTGGCCGATATGGCCGAACAGATCGTCGTCGGCCCGGGTCGCGTCACCATCACCCATTCACACGCCGCCTTCACCGTGAAGCAGACGTGGGTGGCCTCCATCGAAGGCCCCGTTCTCGCAGTCTTGTTGGATATCGAAACCGCGCGCCCGTTGCGCCTGCGAGTCTCTTTGACGCCGGAAATGAAACCGATGTGGCCGGCTTCGTTTGGTGGCCAAAGCAGCGAATGGGACAGCGAAGCCAACGCGCTGGTGATGGGTGAGGCCACCCGGCAGTGGTTTGCCATCGTCGGCTCTCCGGCGGTGTCCCGTGTCAGCGAAATGGTGGGCCATCAGTTGCCCGATCGCACAGTAATGCTGGAAATGGACGTGACGCCGGAAGAGGCTCGCACTCACCTCTACCCGCTAGTTATCACGGCAGGCAAGGGCAGGGAAGCCGTCCAACGGCAATACACACGGGCCTTGGCGGCGCTGCCTCAGTTGGTGGCCTCCAGCGACGCCTACTACGAACGCTTCGCCAAACGGACGATGCAAATCACCACGCCCGATCCAGTCATCAATCACGCCTACGAATGGGCTAAGTTGGGGCTGGAGAAAGGCTGGGCCTGTAACGAGGGTGTCGGCTGTGGCCTCGTCGCCGGTTGGGCGCCTTCCGGCCTCAGCGAACGGCCCGGCTTTGGTTGGTACTTTGGCGGCGATGCGCTGATGAACTCGTGGGCCATTCTCGATTACGGCGACCTGCCTCGCGTCCGCGCCTTGCTCGAGTTCCTCGGTGACCACCAGCGCGCCGATGGCAAAATGATGCATGAATGGACCCAAAGCGGCGCCCTCCTCGATTGGACAAAGTTCCCCTACGGCTACTATCACGCCGACACTACGCCGCTCTATCTGTTTTCAGCCGCTCGCTACGTGTCGCGTTCGGGCGACTTGGATTATCTGGCGCGCGCCTGGCCCTCTCTGCAGCGCGCTTACCAGTTCTGCCTCACGGCACTCGATGACGACGGTCTGATGTCCAACAAGAAAGCAGGCGCTGCCGCCGTGGAGACCGGCGCGCTCAGCGGGCGAGTGGCCAAAGACGTATACCTGGCCGGCGCCTGGCTGGCGGGCCTTGACGGCTACCTCCAACTGGCCGGCTGGCAACGCGATGCGGCCGCGGCCAGGGACGCCACTGACAGGCTGGCAATCGCCCGCGCGTCATTGAATCAGTGGTTTGACCCTGCCAAGGGACACCTGCCCTTCGGCCGCCTGACGGATGGCTCGCTCTATAACGCCCTCAGCGGCTGGCAGTCCTTGGCCTTGGCCTACGGTGGCCTGGATCCGGCCAAAGCGGCGCGCGCCGCGGAGACGCTCAACCGCCCCGAGGTGAGCACCGATTGGGGAATCCGCCTCTTTGCCACAGATAGCCCCTCCTACGACCCGCTCAGCTACAACGACGGCAGCGTCTGGCCCTTCGTCACCGGCTTCTCCATCTCTGCCCAATACGCGAACCGCAAACCCTCCGGCGCCTTTCAGCAGTTGTACGGACTGGCTGCGATGACCGGCCTCTCAGGCGCTGGTTTCCTCACCGAATACCTTAGCGGAGAGCGCGCCCAGTCACTGCCTCGTGCCGTTCCTCACCAACTGTTTTCTGACTCGGCCGTCGTAACACCGCTCGTCAGTGGCCTCCTCGGATTGAAGGGGGATGCCCTCTTGGGAACATTGGACTTCGCACCGCAGCTACCACCCCACTGGGACCGGGTGGAGTTCAGTAACTACCGGGTGGGGGAGTCGTCCGTCAGCGGCTGGGTGAGACGGCAGCCTGGCCGGATGGAATTGAAAGTCGATGTTTCCGGAAAACCGCTCAAGGTTCGCCTCGCCCCGATGTTGCATGGCTCGCCGGAAGTTGCGTCGCGAGAAGTCCTTTCCAATTCTTTTGTCGAAAGTATTGTCTTTTCGTATGAAGAAGGGGTAGAATTCATAGCCGAACCCTTATCTTCCTTGCCAGGTGATCGATCTCTGGCACCGAGACTTCTTAAGTCTGACGCGACTGCCGGCGCGGTCCGTTTTGTAGTAGCCGTACCAGCCGGATGGGCCGCTGGGTTGCGCTTCCGGTGCGGCAGGCAATGGAGAGCCCAAACGGGCTATAGGGACGGCCTCTACTGGTACGTCGGAACCAGCGCGGGATCAGTTGTTGGGTCAGATAATTCTGGTACTGTGGTTGAATTCAGCAAAATAATGGCTTTCGATAAAAGAAATTAACTCGTCACACAAGCTGAGTGTTGCCACTGGGGAAACAGCTGTAAGTTATTGGTTTTAAGTGTAATTTAGGTCATAAAGGACGGAGGAGTAGCCGTTCTAGCCCGCCCAAGAGAAAAAACGTTCATGAAAACGATGGTTGACCTAGTACTATTCCGGCTCTAGAATCAGATTCATAGGGAAACTCGTATGTCAAATGGGATTCCGACGCTACCGGAGAACGGCGACATCGCCGTAATAGCCGAACGGACAAAGATCCGAATTTTAATCGCCGACGATCATCCGATCGTTCGCGATGGGCTCAAAAAACTCCTCGGTTTTGAAGAGGATTTCGAGGTTGTGGGTGAAGCCGGAGATGGGCGTGAGGTTCTGGAGCAGGCGGAAGCCACCGATCCAGACGTCATTCTCCTCGACTTGCGCATGCCCAACCTTGACGGCCTGTCTGCTCTGCAGTCTTTGCAGCAGACCAACAAACGGGCCAAGGTGATCGTTCTAACTGCATCTGAGGACAAGAACGAATTTGTGCAGGCCATGAAGCTTGGCTGCTCGGGAATCGTTCTGAAACAGACGGCCCCGGATCTCATCGTCAAAAGCATCCGCAAGGTCAACGCTGGAGAAATCTGGCTGGATTCCCACACTACCGCGGCTGTGATGCGGCAGTTTGCATCGCCCTCGGAAATGTCGTCTTCGTCTCCGGTCAGCAAGAACCGCGAGCGCTCGCCCCTCAGCCAGCGGGAACGCGAAATCGTTGCCCTCGTCGCCCAAGGCTATAAAAATAAAGAGATGGCAGAGAAGATGTTCATCAGTGAGCAGACTGTCAAAAACCATCTGCACAATATCTTCGACAAGCTCGGTGTCTCCGATCGCCTCGAACTCGCCTTATACGCGATTCACAAGGGCCTTCACGTCAACGGCGACCGTTAAGGGCTAAACACGCACCGCCCGCGGTTGGCACATCGAGATCCTTGCCCAGCAGCTAGCAGTCCGTGGCGCAAGTGGTCAGGCTCGAAAAATGGGGCTGGCATGATTT